>JAIEPY010000002.1 GCA_019748155.1 Burkholderiales bacterium
GAAAGTGGTCTGCCAGCATTAACGATCACCAAAGCACAAACTACAACCTTAGCGATTCCGCTGAAAGCATCGACAATAGCTAAGAACAATGTAACCGTTGCAATTAGTGGTCTGTCAAGTGCTGATAAAGCAGGCGTAACCTTCACTGATGCAGCTAATAAATATAGCTATGTAAATTATGCTGGTTTAGCTAATAGCAGCCCGGTTTATAAAATTGAAAGTGGTTTAAATCTTGGAACTTCAGTAGCAGCTAGTGGTAGTAGTTATGTAACTAATCCGATTACTAGTACTGGTGTTGTTAATGCGGCTAAGACTATATCAGCTACCTTTGTAGCTAAACCAGCTCCAAGTGGTGCGAGTTATGATTATCAGGCTCCGTTTAAGGATTACAATAATAAGATTGTCTTAAGTGTGCAGGGTATTACTAGCGCTAAATCCTTAGCATTCACTTCGAACTTTCAACAAAAATCTGGCTGGGGTAATTGCTTTGGTCAGCAAGTTGATAATTTAAATTTCAGTACTGTTTCATCAGGAAGTAAATTTGTTACTACTATTACACTCAAAGAAAGTAGTAAATCTTTAGATTTAACACAGTCTTGTGATATTATGGGAACAGATTCTGCTTCTGCAATAGTATTGCCAGGTGTAGTAGATCCGATTGTCTATAATGTAACTGTTGATGGTCAATCATTAACTATAAATCAGCCTTGTTCTGCCACAGGATGTAAAGATCCTGGCAATGGTTATGTAAATGCGGGTTATTATGCACAATGGGCGGTATGGGGGCGTCAATATAATCCTTACAATATGCCATTTAAGAATATTAATGACGTTATCTATGCCTTTGTTGGCTTTAATCCTGCCAGCGGAGATATTAAAACCCTTGATGCATCTGCTGATAGCTGGGGTATGAGTGCGCTATCGCGTGCAATGCTACAATATCCATATATGAAAGCACATTTATCTTTTGGTGGTTGGACTAATAATGGTGTTAATACTGCTCCAATGTTTGAAACATTAGCATCTTCACAGGCAAGCATGGATAATTTTGCAACTCAAGCAATTTCATTAATGCGTAAAACTGGTTTCACCGGAATTGACATTGATTGGGAATGGTGGTCTGATTATCCAAATAATCTGGCTCCTGCTAAAAAAATGTTAACTTTTTATCAAACTTTGAGAACTGCTTTAGATAAAGCTTCGAGAGAAGATAGCAAAACTTATACTTTAACTATTGCGGTAAATGGTGGTAGTGACCGGGTTTTAGCGTTACAAAGTTCGAGTAATATTAATGCTGTAGCTAACTTCTGGGCGCAAGTAGGTGCGTTGATGGATCATATCAATGTAATGAATTATGACTATCATGGTTCGTTTGATGTTGGTCAAGCTGCTTATTTCCAGGCTAACTATGACTTCCAAAATGTTGGCTCAAATAAAGTAGGTAAGGATGAGGGTTGGTCAATCAAATCATCAATGGACACTTATATAGCAAATGGTGTTCCAGCTAAGAAATTAGTTGCAGGCATCCCGTTATATGCCCGGACGATGACTGTGGCTAGTGCTACTAATGGTGGTTTATTCCAAACCGTAACTGGTGCAGGTTTTGGTGATTATGAGAATGGTATTCTTGACTATAAATGTATCGTGAATCCAATAAATAATCCAGCAACTGGCTGTGGTAGTGATAAACCAATTGCAGGTGTTAAGAGTCTGGCTTATTATAACTCCACTACTAATACTGCTGTATTTAATCTATACGGTTTAGCTGCGATGCAACCTTGGGCTTATAGTGCAACAACTAATACTTTCATGACTTATGATGATCAGTTCTCTGCTACACAAAAAGCTAAAGCGGTTAAAGCAAGCGGCTTGGGTGGTACGATGTTTTGGGAGTTAGATGGTGATTCTACAGATAGCAATACTTCAATTGTTCAGGCAGTTAAGAATGAGCTAAGTAAATAACTTAAGTTGATCATAAATTTAAAAAGGGAGCAGATTAAACTGTTCCCTTTTTATTGCAATGTTCTCTTGAAATAAAGTGGATTATCCCTATGTATCGTTTAAATCTCGTTTATTTTATAATTAAGGTAATCTTATGAATTTAACTCCACGTGAAATAGTTACTGAACTGGATAAACATATTATCGGTCAGAATGATGCTAAAAAAGCAGTTGCGATTGCATTACGTAATCGGATTCGCCGTCAAAAGGTTGCTGAGCCATTAAGAAGCGAAATTACGCCCAAAAATATATTAATGATTGGACCTACCGGGGTCGGTAAGACTGAAATCGCACGGCGTTTGGCAAAGCTTGCCAATGCACCATTTATCAAGGTAGAAGCAACTAAATTCACCGAGGTGGGTTATGTTGGTAAAGATGTTGACTCAATTATTCGTGATTTGGTTGAAGTTGCGGTTAAAGATGCTCGCGAATACGAACGTGCGCAAAATCGTGATAAAGCCAAGCTTGCTGCTGAAAATCGCATTTTGGATGTATTGTTACCACCAGCGCGGGATACCTTTGGTGAGTCCGTGAGTGAAAGTGAGTCCGAAGATAAAACTAACTCAACTCGTGAACGTTTTAGAGAAATGCTGCGTAATGGTAAACTTGATGATAAAGAAATCGAGGTTGAAGTAACTCAAGCTAAAACTCAGGCAGTCTTAATGGGGCCTCCGGGGATGGAAGAGCTGACGAATCAATTACAGGGAATGTTTGAGGGTGCAGCTGACGGGAAAAAACGGAAGCGTAAACTAAAAGTGGTTGATGCTTACAAAGTGGTTTTGGATGAAGAAGCTGGCAAGCTAGTAAATGAAGATGAGCTAAGACAGAATGCATTACACAACGTTGAAGAAAATGGTATTGTTTTTATTGATGAAATTGATAAAGTTGCGATTAAGGGGGGGCAAGGTTCTGCGGAAGTCTCTCGTGCTGGAGTGCAGCGCGATTTGTTGCCTTTGGTTGAGGGGACTACGGTAACTACCAAATATGGGATGGTAAAAACCGAACACATCTTGTTTGTGGCATCAGGTGCGTTTCACGTGGCTAAACCATCTGATTTACTTCCTGAGTTACAAGGGCGTTTTCCGATTCGTGTAGAGTTGCAATCTTTAACGATTGATGATTTTAAACGAATTTTGACCGAAACGGATGCAAGTTTAACTGAACAATATCAAGCATTACTAGCTACTGAGGGGGTTAAAATCGAGTTTTCCGAAAGTGGTATTGCTAAGATGGCAGAAATTGCCTTCAATGTCAATGAAAAAACTGAAAATATCGGTGCCAGACGTCTATATACCGTAGTGGAACGCCTATTAGCAGAGCTTTTATTTGATCATGGTACACAATTTGAAGTGATGATTGATGATGGTTATGTGCTTGATGTGCTTGGCGAAACTGCTGCATCGGAAGATTTATCTCACTACGTTTTATAAAAAAATATTGCTAGCTAGTTTGGTTTGTTGTATAATACCACAAATTTGAATTTATTCTTTTTAATTTAATATTTTTGTTAAGGATCTCTATGAAAAACTTTTTACGTATTTTGATGGTTTCTGGTGCTTTTGTTACTGTTGCTCATGCTGAAACAGTATTTGTAGATGGTAAACCAGTTAGCCCAGCGGTTATTGACCAGGCAATGGCTCAATTGAAAAAAAATCCAATGGCCGCACAACAACTAAGCAATCCTCAGTTCAAACAAGAAATGTTGAACTCTATTGGTATGCAACAAGCGATTTTAGCTGATGGTAATGCTCAAGGTTTAGATAAAAGTGCTGCGTATCAAGCTAAATTGAACGAAATCAAACCAATGATTTATGCTCAAATTTTGCAAGAAAAAGCTAATGCACAACCAATTACTGATGCGCAGATTAAAGCTAAATATGATCAAATGAAAGCTGATGCAGCTAAACAACAACAATATGATGTTTCTCATATCTTAGTTAAAGATCAAAAAACAGCAAATGATATCGAAGCTCAATTGAAAAAAGGTGCTAAATTCGCTGATCTGGCTAAAAAATACTCAATTGATCCAGGTTCAAAAGCTAATGGTGGTGAATTAGGTTGGTCTGATGGCTCTAATTATGTTCCTGAATTTACAGCAGCGATCAAAACTTTGAAAAAAGGTCAATATACTACTACTCCAGTTAAATCGCAATTTGGTTTCCACATTATCAAGTTAAATGATACTAAATCTGGTGGTGCTACATTCCCGGCTTACGATAAGATGAAAGATCAAATCAAACAACAAATCCAAATGGAAAGAACCAAAGCTTTCTTTGATGGTATCAAAGCTAAACATAAAGTTGAAGTTAAATAATAACCATTAATACCATCTGTCCATGGTGATATTGTTATGATATAGTCTGGGCAGCTGGCTTTAGTGTGTGTTAAAATGGAGGTATATTAAGTACCTCCATTTTTTATTGTTAAAATCATGAATGCCAATCATCTCTGCTCCTCAATTGCTAAGAGTAAAACTCTGGGATATACCATCTATGAAATGGTGATTACCTTGTCGATTATTGGGATTTTGCTTGCTGCCGCATTACCCATCGTCTATAGTTCAGTTCTTGTGCATAATCAAGATGTAACTGTTCTGCAACTTAAAGCACTAGTAAAATTTGCACAGGAAGAGGCCGTGCGGGGTAGCGGTGCTTCATTGATAATTTGTGCCGCCGAATATGATACTAATAATGGGAATAATTCATATCTAAATAGTTGCGCTAGCGGCAACTCATGGTCGGAAGGTATTTTGACTTATGTAGATTTAAACTCAAACGGTAATTACAATTCTACTGAGCGCTTGAAAGCTTTGCGCTTTGATGGTGGGGCAACGGTTAGTGCAGCTACTTCACCTGATGGGGTGGCGCTAAATAAATTGATAGTGTTACCTAGCGGTTTACTCAGCGATGTGAATAGTAATGAAGCATGGACATTTACTATTAGCCAAAGTAAATTTGGTCAAACCCAAAGTGTTACTTTACTATTGAATAACTATGGCTATTTTTGTGTCCAAAGTTATACTGGGCAGAATAATGGGAGCACGGCGCTATGTTGAAATATCGCGGGTTTTCCATCCTGGAAGTAATGATAGCAGTAGCAATTATGGGAAGCCTTGGTTTAGGAATTTATCGCTTGCAATTAAGCGCATTATCTACTTCACAGCAAACCTTAGTTAAACAAATGATGACACAAGCGGCTAGTAGTATCGTAAATCAAATGGTTGGCCATCTTAATTATACTGCAGTTGCCAGTAATAGTGTGATCCCTGCTTATGATGCGGCTGGGTGTGCTAATGCCAGCTGCTATATAGAAACATCTTACTCGGATCATAATGATAGTGCTGTGTTGACAAATTGTCAAAATAATGATTGCACCAACCAACAATATGCACAGTGGGCACTTTATCAATGGAAGCAAAGCTTGGCAAACATGAATTTACCTGTAAGTAGTATTTCTGCAATTGTCTGTGCAGATAGTGCAATGGGAGTTCCGACAGCAAATTCACCAAATTGTAGTAGTGGTAGTTTAGTAGTTAAAATTGTTTGGATAGCACATAATAGGGATAGTGAGTCAGCTATTTTGGGTAATAATAACTACGTAATGTTAAAAGTACCACAACGATGAAAAAGCCACTTGGGTTTAGTTTGGTTGAGTTAATGGTTGCTCTCGCGATGAGTGCTGCCATAATTACGGTAATGATGGATTCATTTTCATCACTGAATGGTAGTTTTATGTTTAATACTAATCAGCTGGAATTAAATCAAAATCTTCGTATGAGCTTGGGTTTGATTAAACGAGATGTACAAAATGCGGGAGTTTTTGGTAGCTTTAGTTTTCATGATCAGTCAAGTGCTGCATCATATATGGAAACCACTTCTGCAAGTAATAACTGTAGTACGGCTGAATGGTGCAATTTTGATCTGTCTACAGTTGGAGTAAGAAGCGCCTCCAGTTTTACTGAGCTAGCTGCGAACCTTGATTCAGGCCTCACTCTGGTTGGAGGTAGTGATGTTTTGCGGCTGCAGTACGGAAGCGATAAGGTGGCATACGTATCTACCGCCACAATCAAGTCAGACTGTGCTACTGCACCTGGAAATAATTACTTATATGATCTCAGTTTTACTAATCAAGGACTTGATTTATCCGCTTCACGCTATATGTTGGCAAGCACAAATCATGCCTATTTATTAAAACTCTCATCAGCTTCGACTCTTGTCTCGCCATTAACCTTGGCTTGCCCAGGTTCTCCACCAACAGTAGCGGTCGAATCTGCGATTGGAGGGCTATCATATGATCCAGATGTGTCATCTATGCAGCTGGTTAATTTTTATACCCGTTATTATTTTGTCGGGACTAAATCCGGAGTAACAGGACTTTATACTAAAACCTTGCAGGCAAATGGTAGTCTTAGTAGCGCGAAACTAATTTCAAATTTGGTGACGCGGATTAATTTCATGTACAAGGTTAATACACTGTCGGCGAATGTTAATAGTTATCCAAGCACAGCAAGTCGTTACCGCTATCTTCCTACTTCAGCGATGGAGTCGACACCTGCCTATTTTGGACAACTAAGTGCCGTGACAATTAGTATTTCGGGCAGTTCAACACAAGCTGTAGATAGTAATATGGCAAAATTAACACAAACTCAATCAGATAGCGTGGCATGGCGATGAAAACGAATAAAAAATTTGCTGGTAGTGCGCTAGCAATGACGCTTTTAGCTTTAGCAATGATGGTTTTATTAGTCGCTGGATTAAATCAGGTGGTAGTAACTCAGCAGAAATCAGCAGCAAATAATGCGGACTATCTGCTGGCACAAAATTACGCACAAATGGCATTACTAGATGCTGAATCAACCGTTCGCTCATATGATTATGCACATAATATGGAGAATATTAATTTTGCGGCACGGGTTTATGAGGAATCTCACGTTGTTACCACAAACAATACCTGTGAGAATACTGGTTGGTGCTACAGTAGCTTGGGGCAAGCTTGGCAACCTTGGCTTAAGGTTGATACTACTGCTAATGTTATTGCACCATGCAATAGTTATATAGAATCAGGTATGGTGCCAGTAATCGATGAGCGCTCAAGTCTTGTAAATGCACGTGTTTATACTTCGGGAGATTCTTCACTGTGCTCTCAGCCGCGTTATATTATGGAGATGCTTAATCCTAATTTTATTGGGCGCTCTAATCTTGCCAATAATAATGCCGCTGGAGCAGGGCAAGAAAGTGGTAATATTACCCAGGTGAATGGTGCGTTACTACCAATTTATAAAAATGGAACTGGAGCTTTACCATCTGGTCGATTGTATCGAATAACCGTTCGCGCATTTGGTAAAAATGGCAATACACGAGTTACATTACAAGAGTATCTTGTGATAACTACTCGCAACGGTGCGACAATAAGTACATCAGATATAGTTCCGTTATCCGTGCGTTGGTTGTATTAAATTGGGGGATTTAGAACATGATCTCTAGAAAAGCAAGCACTTACCAAAAAAATCATCTGGGGTTTACTCTTATTGAGCTGATGATAACTGTCGCTATTTTGGGTGTGTTGGCTACAATTGCAAGCGCAAGTTATCAAAATTATATTATTAAAGAGAATCGTGAATTTGCACGGCAAATTTTACATGCTGCTGCGACAAAAATGGAACAATACTATGCTCAGAATGGTCGCTATATAGACAACAACGGAGCATGGCCATCAGGGCTATTTGCTACTACCGTAACCGGCACTTCCGGCACGGTTTACACACTAAGTCTAAAGCCTGATACACCAAGCGCGCAAGCCTTTAGTATTTTAGCTACCCCACAAGATAATATTCAAGGCAGTGATGGTAATATGTGTATTAATAATCAGGGGGTAATTAGCTACCCCGCAGCAGCGAATTGTGGTTACTAGCGCTTGTAATTTAAAAAAATAAGAGATAAAATCAATGAAAGCAAAAATTAAGCTAGGGTTTACGCTAATAGAGCTAATGATTGTAGTAGCTATGATCGCGGTTTTGGCGGCGGTAGCAATTCCTAGTTATCAAAACTATATCCAAAAATCCTATGCAAAAGCTGCGGCAGCGACTATTCATAAAAATGCTCAATTTATGGAGAAATGGTATAGTATCAATGGCAAATACACAACGGGTAGTGCTTGGCCGGCATTGCCATATACCCTATCGCCAGAGAGCGGGAGTGCTTTGTACCGAATAGGCTTTACTTCAGGCGCTTATAGTGCAGGCAATGATAATAAATATATTTTAATTGCGACGCCTATTTGCGGGACAGCTGTTGCCAACAATGGCTGCGTATGTTTTGATCAAGATGCTAATACAGTCCTTGGCGCGAATGCAAATTGTACCAATGGCGGTCCATTATGCTCATGTACCAATTAATTAGCGACTGATTTTATGGTAAAATACACGATTAAAAAATTTAAAATTCAACGGAAAGCTTAATAATGCAAGAAAATTACGTTCATAATAATATCGAGAAAAAAGCCCAAAGCAAATGGCGCGATTCTAAAATCTTTGAAGTAAACGAATCTTCACCAAAACCTAAGATGTATTGCATGTCAATGTTACCTTACCCATCAGGTAAACTCCATATGGGGCATGTGCGTAATTATACAATTACCGATGTGTTGGCGCGTTTTTATAAAATGAATGGTTATAATGTAGTGCACCCAATTGGTTGGGATGCTTTTGGTTTACCAGCAGAAAATGCCGCAATGAAATCAAAAGTTGCGCCTGCGGAGTGGACATATCAAAATATTGCTAATATGAAAGCCCAGCTCGAAAATATGGGCTTGAGTATTGATTGGGCACGTGAACTGGCGACTTGTAGTCCGGATTACTATCGTCATCAGCAATGGTTTTTTACCCAATTGTATAAAAGTGGGATTATTTACCGTAAAAATGGTACGGTAAACTGGGATCCGGTCGATCAAACTGTCTTGGCAAATGAGCAGGTAATCGATGGACGTGGCTGGCGTAGTGGCGCAACGGTTATCAAAAAAGAAATTCCAATGTATTACTTTGCGATTACCAAATATGCCGAGCAGCTTTTGGCGGATTTGGATCAGCTTGGTGGCTGGCCAGAACAGGTCAAAGTAATGCAGCGTAACTGGATTGGCAAATCACTTGGGATGGAAGTTGAGTTTGCTGGTTGTGATGGCTTTGATGGTCTGACGGTATTTACCACCCGTCCGGATACTTTGATGGGAGTAACTTATGTTGCGATTTCTGCCGAGCATCCGCTAGCCGAAGAAGCGGCTAATCATAATGCAGCCTTGGCAAAATTCATGTATGAATGTAAGGCTGGTGGTGTGTCTGAAGCGGAACTGGCTACTGCTGAAAAAGTTGGGATGTTTAGTGGTCTGTATGTGACTAACCCTCTAAATGGTGAAAAAGTTCCGGTATGGGTGGCTAATTATGTCCTGATGAATTATGGTACTGGCGCAGTGATGGCGGTTCCGGCACATGATGAGCGTGATTTTGAATTTGCAACTAAATATAATCTAGCGAAAAAAATTGTAATCAAGCCACAAAAGGAAGATAGCAATTATGATCCTGAAGTTCGTGCTTATACCGATTATGGTGTTTTGGTAAATTCAGGTAAATTTGATGGCATGAATTTTGAGCAGGTTTTTGCTGCAATTGAAGAAGAATTAACCAGCCGTAAAATCGGACAGGTTAAAGTAAACTATCGTTTGCGTGACTGGGGTATTTCCCGTCAACGTTACTGGGGTTGTCCGATTCCGATTATTCACTGTGAACATTGTGGTGATGTAGCTGTACCCAAAGCTGATCTACCCGTACGTTTACCAGAAGAATTGATTCCGGATGGTAGTGGTAATCCGCTGGCTAAAAATCCGGATTTTGTGAATTGTCGCTGTCCACAATGTGGTGCGGAAGCTCGTCGCGAAACCGATACCATGGATACTTTCGTTGATTCAAGCTGGTATTTCCTACGTTATACTTGTGCGGATAATCAAGAGCAAATGCTGGATGAACGGGTGAAATACTGGGCGCCAGTTGATCAATATGTCGGTGGGATTGAACATGCAATTTTGCATCTATTGTATGCGCGGTTCTTCTATAAAGCACTTCGTGATTTAGGTTTGGTAAATGGTGATGAGCCATTTAAAAATCTTTTGACACAGGGTATGGTGTTGGCTGAAACTTTCTACCGTCAAAACCCCAATGGTTCTAAGGATTGGTATAGCCCGATGGACATTGATGTAGTTAAAGATGCCAAGGGTAATTTACTCCGTGCGACCTATAAGGGTGATGGGCGTGAAGTTGAATACGGTGGCATTGAGAAAATGTCTAAATCAAAAAATAACGGAATTGATCCTGATCCGATTATTAATCGCTTTGGTGCGGATACTGCTCGCTTATTCATCATGTTTGCCGCTCCGCCAGAATTAACTCTGGAGTGGACTGAAAGTGGGGTCGAAGGCTCGAATCGCTTTATTCGTCGTTTGTGGCGCATGGTGTTTGAACATCAGCAATATGGAATTGTCGAGCGTTACAAATCAGGTGAATTGACACCGGAACAGAAAAAACTGCGCACTCAGTTACACCAAACTATTGCCAAAGTTACTAATGACATGGGAGTTCGTAAACAATTCAATACTGCGATTGCAGCGATTATGGAATTGCTAAATTCTTACTCTAAAGTAGCCTTTACTGGTGAAAATGGTCGGGCGCTAAGTCAGGAAGTTTTGGAAGCAGTAGTGGTTCTGCTATCACCAATAACTCCGCATGTCTGTGATGCATTGTGGAATGAATTGCGTCCAGATACTGAGCTTTTAGAACAGGCTTGGCTCGTAGTTGATGAAAGCGCGCTGGATGTCGATGAAGTAGAAATGGTAATTCAGGTTAATGGTAAACTGCGTGGAAAAATCATGGTTGCTAAATCTCTGACTAAAGATGAAATTGAAGTGATGGCAAAAGAAAATACCAATGTGCAGAAATTTATCGAAGGTCAGGCAATCAAGAAGCTGGTGGTTGTACCAAATAAGCTGATTAATATTGTTGTTTAAATATTCGGAAAGGCGGTACTTGGTTACCGCCTAATTGATGTGTTTAAATCATTATTCAATATTTGTAAAAAATTTATAGTTTTTGGATTGCTCAATTCTTTAAGAGTATATTGATTAAGATGCCTGTAAAAACTTTCTGTTGCGCCAGCTAATAAACCGCGTAAATTGCATGCTCTACTAAGTATACAAGATTCGCAGTCAAGCAATTCATCATCACCTTCTAAAATTCTTATCACATCTCCAATTTTTAAATTGTCACTTTTTTGATCATAAATTAATCCACCATTTCTCCCCCTTACAGATTTAATCCACTTTTTGTGCACCATAAAATTTAGCGATTTAATCAAATGGTTCTTTGATATACCATAAATAGCAACTAGTTCATTAATGGTAACTATTCTATCCGATTGTTTTAGATACATAATAGATTTTAGACTAATGTCTGTAAATAATGTTAATTGCATATTGATCCAAGAATATAAATATTGACAAAATATATTATAGGTTAGACAATCAAAGCTGATTATTTCTAGCCAATTTTAGTATTATAGCATAGATGTTTTCATTACTATAATGGAATCTAAACTTACATTCTTTGAAGTTAAGCTTAAATGTATTTTTACATAAATCATGAAACTTAATTAATTTTGTCTTAGCAAAAGATCAAAATTTTTCTATGTCATTAATGAGATATTTACGAATAAGTAAAAATAAACTTGTATTTGAAATGCAAGATTAAGTATAATAGTGTAGTTAAGCATAAAAATTCACAGTGTTTGTTGGTTTAAATAGTGTGTTGCTTGATTTATTAGTGGGCACAAAATAATTAATCTAAACTCTATATTAATTTATAAAAAGGAAATATTTATATGATGAACTCTAAACAAGAAACTATTGTACAGAATACACTGCCATTAGTTGCAGAAAATCTATCAAAAATAATTGACAAATTTTATCAGATTCTACTAGATGAAAATCCAGCATTAAAAAATGTATTTAATTCAACGAATCAAAAAACAGGGCTACAATCTAAATCATTAGCAAACGCTATTGCTGTTTTTGCTATGAATTATAACAATCTAAATGCAATTCAAGACATGATTAGACAAATTGCACATAAACATTGTAGTGTTGGAGTGACTGCTGAACAATATACAATTGTAGGAACAACACTTTTAGCTGCAATTGATAATATCCTCGGAGATATCGTAACTGAAGAAATAAGAGATGCATGGGCTGCTTTTTATTGGACATTTGCAGATATATTAATTAAAACAGAAAGAGAATTATACCTTAACACACCTACTTTAAATAAGAATCAATTCAAATCATTTAAAATAGTAAATAAAATAGCTGAAGCAATTAATGTGTTTTCATTATACTTGAAACCAGAAGATGGTTGTTTATATGACTTTAAACCAGGTCAATATGTTAGTCTTAAGGTTAAATTAGGTGAGTATGAACAAATTCGTCAATATAGCCTTTCAGATATCCAGAACCAAGAATATATACGAATCACTATTAAGCGGGAAGAAAATTATGATAGTGACTCCATGGCTGTATCAAACTATATCTATGATAATTTAGCAGTGGGTGATACTCTTGATATTTCTGCTCCATATGGTACATTTGTGCTAAACCCAAGCCCATCAAATATAACATTTATCTCTGCTGGAGTTGGTATTACACCTGTAATGAGTATGCTAAAAACATTAATGCACAATCAAGGAAAACAAAAAGTTAACTTTATTTATTTAGCTGAGAATAGTGAACATCATGTTTTTAAACAGGAGCTAAAGAGTATTCAGGGGTTAAATCTAAATAAATTCATTTACTATAGAAGTCCTTTAGTTAATGACGTAATTAATCAAGATTACAACTATGTAAATTTTGACTTTAACGACTTACAAAAGTATGCTTCTCAAGATATGGAATACTACGTTTGTGCCAGCGACAGTATAGTTAATAAAATAAATGCAACATTAACAAGCCTAGGTATTGATAAAAATAAAATACACGATGAGATATTTCAGCCGGATGGATGGATTATTAATTAAGTAGTTTAGGGATAGGTAATTAACTAGGATTGGGGTAAAGCACTATGCGTTCAGAGCTGGAATATAAATTAGTTAAAACCAAACATGGTCAAACTGGCTATGTGAGTTTAGGTAGCGGTAAGCCTTTAATTATGTTAGTTGGTTACTCCGGTAACTTGCTTCATTGGAATAGCGAACTAATTTATCGCCTTGCAGAAAATTTTACCGTCTATTTGCCAGATAATCGTCGCGTTGGGTTAAGCGAGTCAAGCAATACTCTTTCGATGGAAGGGCTGGCTCAGGATGTGATTGACTTTATTGAGGCTCTGGAGTTAAATAAACCATTCTTGTGTGGTTGGTCTATGGGTGGCATTATTGCGCAGGCACTAGCTTATGAGCGAGCGGACTTAATTAGCGGGATGGTGCTGATCGCCAGCCAAGCTGATTATAGCTATACTATGGGAGGATTACACACTTTGGTACGTAATCTGCGTGAGCATCCCGGACGTGAAAATCGTGAGAAATTAACCGAATTATTTTTTTCTGAATTACCAAATATTGAGTTTCGTAAATATCTAGCCAGATCAATTTTGCATATTGCTGGCTATATTTATCCATATAAGGAGCACGCGCAACAGCTACAAGATCATGCGGTAAAAAATTGGTTACAGCGAGCTGAACAATTAGAAGGGCTTAATTTACCCGTTTTAATCACTACGGCACGGAATGATCTGGTAACCAAACCTGAGGCTAGCTGGTACTTACATACAAAATTAACCAATTCCAAATTAATCAGTTACCAAACTGGCGGACATTTTTTTATGCATCGTTATGCCGTAGAATTAGCGGATGAAATTATTAGCTATTTTCAATAGAGCGCTAATGCAATATTTGATTTAGTGATCTGGAAAACCTAAGATCACTAAAATACAACTGCCATCAGCGATTACATTAATCCCATAATCATGACATTTTTGGACTGCCAGATTACTTTGTGCACCAGGTTGCATCCAGATGTTTGTGATGCCTTTTGCGTGTGCCTGATCCACGATTTTTTCTGTTAGACTAGGTGGTGTGATAATCGAAATACTCTTAACTTCATCTGGTAATTCAGCTATACTTTTATAACAATTAATACCTTCAATTATCATTTCCAGAGGGTGCACCGGATAGACGGTTTTATTGTTTTGCTGATAACAACGTAAGACTTTGTTGCCAAATTTATCACGATTAGTTGATGCACCAACTACCGCATAGGCATCGGATTTGAAAAATTTTTCAATTGATGTTTGCATTTTTTTCCTTATCTACAGTCAGGTTTTAGCCACAAAATTAGATACTTGTTATAAACTTGAAAATATTTAGTGAAATACAATTTGACTCACTCAGGATTTTAACATTGATAAAAATTTTATTAAATAATATTTTTAGTAAAGAAAGCTGTCGTAAAACTATTTAATAAGTAATTAACTCTGGAATGGTTTGTTCGACTTTAGTTAGAAGCGTTTGTGGGATATAGTGATCAAAGCCTAAATGTAAAAGCTTATCAAAAAGTGCTTGCGGCTATAGACTTCAAATTTTATAAAAAGCTGATTTCTAAATAGGCTGTCGATTGCACTTTTAGTGATGTTGTGCCCTTCTACTTTAGCTAAAATCAATGCAATATCTTCGCTTCCTAAACCTGCTAGAAATAGGAAAATAGCTTCTTTCTCACGCTTGGTAAGCTTGTATTTGCCAATGTCAATCTCGTATGAATATTTGTAGATCTCTAATGAGCGCAAAATCTGAAGCTGCAGGCTGGAGAAAGATAATTTTTCATAATAGCAGTAAATTCCAACGACATTATCGCTATCAGGATTGATTATCGGCGTTTTTTCCAGTGAGAAGGGCTGAACTCTACCATTATATTCAGTAACGGCTAAAGTGCGAATTTTTTGCCGTTGTTTGATAATTTTTTCTTTGTCGAATTCATTTTGTTCGGCGAAATGTTTTTCATTAGTGACAATAAATGCTTGCTGACCAATAATTGAACTATCATAATTAAATACTTTATTGTACAAGGGACTGCTGTAGATAATGTTCAAATCCGGGGCACGGACTAGTGTGCACCAGTTATCAATATAATTATCAAATTGTTTAAATCCGTTGATGATTTTATCAATAAACTTTTTATCGTTTAACATTTAATTTAACTCCAGGCATATAATTACAAAAGAGAGCTGTTCTCATTTGCAAGAATAGCATAATTGTTGGAGTTATTTAGATAAAAAGTTGTATTTACGCCTCATTTATGTAGCTTAATGTTTTACAACCTCCGCTTTAATTACGAGAAACTAGGTTAATTACCTTTGATTGTGTAGGTTCAGGCGGTGAACTAAATTTTTTAACAGTTGTTGCACAACTGCCACTACATCCTGAACAAATACTCCCGCATCCTTTGCGCGCCGTGGCAAAAGTTCGGTAAAGGTATATTCCTGCAGCTAAAATAACTAGCGAGATTAACGAAATATCAAATAAGTGTCCCATGAGATAGCTCCCGATTAATGTATTAACGATAATGTTATGCGATAAACTACAAACGATGCACCATAAGCCAATAACATCTGATAAGCAAACATTACTATCGGCCAGCGCCAGCTATTGGTTTCCCGTTTAGCAACCGCTAAAGTTGAGATGCATTGCGGGGCAAAAACATACCAGGCAATCAATGATAAGGCTGTAGCAATACTCCATTGATGCTGTAAAATTACTGCCAAACTTTGACGAACGCTGTCATCGCTTCCACTGAGCGCAAAGATGGTTGCTAGCACAGACACAGCCACTTCACGGGCTGCCATGCCTGGAATTAGAGCAACGACGATTTGCCAACTGAAACCAATTGGTGCAAATAATGGCTCGAGAAATTTACCAACTATTCCGGCAATGCTATAATCAATCGCAGGGGCTGTAGCATTAACAGGTGGCGTAGGAAACGAAGATAAGAACCAAATTATAATCATTACCGCCAAGATAATCGTACCAGCACGTTTGATGAACGATTTAGCTGGCTTAATTAATTCTATCAGTATATTATATGGATTTGGAAATTTGTAGCTCGGTAACTCTAAAATCAATGGTTGTCTGTCACCACGGAAAAAGAAAAATTTGAAAATGAATGCCATGATTAAGCCTGAAAATATTCCGGCGACAAATAACCCAAACATTACCAAACCTTGCAAATTAGCAAAGCCCCACACGGTCTTAACTGGAATAAACGCACCGATTAACAAAGTGTAGATGGGTAGGCGTGCAGAACAAGTCATCAGCGGTGCAATTAGAATTGTTACTAAGCGATCTTTACGATTTTCAATCGTGCGCGTTGCCATAATCCCCGGAATTGCACAAGCAAAGCTTGAAAGCAGGGGAATAAATGCTCGTCCGTGCAACCCAACGCCACCCATCAGCTTATCCATCAGGAATGCCGCTCGTGCCATGTATCCAGTATCTTCTAAGATAATGATAAAGAGTGAGATGGTTAAAATTTGCGGTAAGAAGACGATGATTGAACCAACTCCGGCAATAATTCCATTGGCTAACAGACTAATCGCAAAACTATTCGGGTCAAGAGCTGCAACATAACTTTGTGCCGAGTCAAAAAAATCTTGCATTAATCCTTGTGGAATGGTTGCCCAGCTAAATACGGCCTGAAACATGAGAAATAAAATTGTCAGCAGAATTATAAGCCCCAGAACTGGCTGGAGTAAAATCTGATCAATTTTATGCGACCATACCGATGGCATACCTTTGCGCTTTTCTACCGCCTGAATAATTTCATGGACGCGTTTATGATAACTACGTACCATTTCACGATCTGGTTCTTGCCATTGGTTGATATGGACGTGAGTGCCTTGCTTGAATTTATCTAATTCACAGGCTAATTCATAAACTCCTGTTTTTTTAGTTGCTGCAGTTTCAATTATTGGACAATCAAGCATTGCAGATAGTTTTTTGATATCATATTCATAACCACGTAAGCGTGCAATATCACTCATATTCATCGCAATAATCAATGGAATACCAGTTTGTTTTAGTTCAAGAATAAGACGCAGACAGCCACTTAAATTAGTTGCATCAATTACCGCCATGATTAGATCTACTGCTTGTTCTTCCTGAAATTGATTAAAGACTACATCACGGGTTACTTTTTCATCCGGGCTTCGTGAGCGTAAGCTGTAAGTTCCCGGCAGGTCAACCAAGGTAATCAATGTATTTTGCGGGGTTGAGAAATAGCCATGCTTTTTTTCAACGGTTACGCCGGAATAATTCGCAACCTTTTGACGGCTCCCTGTAAGAGCATTAAACAACGCAGTTTTACCGCAATTAGGTTTGCCAACTAGTGCAACCCGTAAGTTTTGCCCATGTGCAACATGAGAAGTCTTTACCTGTTCTTGTTGGTGGTGTAAATTTTTATCTTTCAAGTGTTTTTCGCTATGCATGATTATTTAATTGGCTCTACTAAAATTATCTCTGATTCATTTCTACGAATTGCAATCGTAGTTCCATCTCCACCGACTTGTACCGCAATTGGGTCACGATTGATAAGTCCAAAATGGAGCACTTTTAATTCAATATTTTCAATAATTCCGATTTCGAGAATCCGGCGCTCAAGTTCGCCAGCTTCCAGCTCGACGTCGTGAGGGAGTAGTTGTTCATCAATCTGGCGTACTATGCCTTTTTGACCTTTATTTAATTTTGATAATGGAATCAGATTTGTTTGCATGGTATTTTTTCACAGTTTGCTTAACAGCAGAATAACGTTATTTATTTCAGGGATTATTATAGATGAGAATAATTCTCATTTGCAAGTTTATTTTGTGTGTATTTTATGATTATTGAGGATGCTTAATGGAAGTTGTTGTTTTGTGTTAAAATCGTGGTGGTCTTTGTGATTATAAAATATTTGGGAAATAATGTGGTTGAAGATAATAGATTAATTAAAGTGTTGGCAGATTTAGTTGCTTTTGAGTCGGTAACACCAAATTCTGCGGGTAGCCTAGAGTATATTGAATGTTTTGTAACTAAGCTCGGAGCCGGGTGTGTTTATGTTAACCGTAATCAAACCAGCAATTTGATTGTGACTATTGGTAATGGTGATAGAATTTTGGCGTTTGCCGGACATGTTGATGTTGTGCCCCCCGGGGACTCTGCAAAATGGATCAATGGTAACCCATATCAACTACATGTTGATGGTGATTTGATTATTGGGCGTGGGGTTGCGGATATGAAAGGTGCCATTGCTGCATTTTTACTCGCCTTGGAACAATTTGTTGCCGTTACTGATTTAAGTCAATATAAAATTATGCTGTTATTAACCTCGGATGAAGAGGGGAGTGCACATGATGGTACTATCTTGATGGTTGATTATTTAAAACAAAACCAAATTCAGCTTAATTATTGCTTGGTGGGCGAGCCCTCTTGTGTAGATGTGATCGGTGATACGATTAAAGTTGGTCGCCGTGGTTCTTTAACTGGCTCGCTAGTTGTTAACGGCAAACAAGGGCATATTGCCTATCCTCATTTATGTGATAACCCGATTCATAGTTTTGCCCCAGCTATGAGTGAGCTAAGCAGTAAAATTTGGGATAATGGCAATGAGTTTTTTCCTGCAAGTAGTTTACAATTTGCCAATATAAGTTCTGGGCTTGGCGTTACTAATGTAATTCCCGGGCAATTGACTACGAATTTTAATTTTCGCTATAATACCAATCATTCGGTGGACAGCTTAAAACAGGAAGTTCTAGCGATTTTAAACAAATACAAATTAAACTATGATTTGAGCTGGCAACATTCTGCTAATCCTTTTCTGACTAAGGTTGGTAGCCTGATTGAATTAAGTCGGCAAGCAATTAATCAAGTTTGCGGTGTCAATGTAGCCTGTAAAACCGATGGTGGTACTTCAGATGGGCGTTTTTTAATTGAAGTTAGTGACGAAATTATTGAATTTGGCTTAAGAAATGCCAGTATTCATCAACTTAATGAAGCAACGAGTGTTAGTGATTTAACTAAACTTGCTTCAATTTATTCTATTCTTTTATGTAAGATTTTTAATGACTAAACAAATTATTTCTGCACCAGGTATTGGGCTTAATCAGACGATGCTTGATCAGGATGCGCTGCAATTAATTAAAAAATTGCAGCAACATGGCTTTGCTGCCTATGTGGTGGGTGGCAGTGTGCGTGATTTACTATTAGGGCGCACTCCCAAAGATTTTGATATTGTGACCGATGCACTGCCGGAAAAGATTCGACGGATTTTTGGTAAAAATTCAATGATAATCGGACGGCGTTTTAAAATTGTTCATGTTTATTTTGAACATTTGAACGAAGAGCGCAGTTTACGAATTGGCAAACCATGCTACGAGCGCCATATTCTGGAAGTATCAACTTATCGCAGTAATCAAGTGCATGATCATGCCGTTAGTGAGCATGGGCGAATTTTGGTTGATAATAATTATGGTACGATTGATGAAGATGCTTTCCGCCGTGATTTTACGGTAAATGCACTTTACTATGATCCGGTAGCAGAAGTGGTAATTGATTATCATGATGGTTTGGCTGATATTGAAAAAAGAATCATTCGGATTATTGGTAATCCATATGAACGTTATATGGAAGATCCTGTACGTGTATTACGTGCCATTCGTTTATCTGAGAAACTAGGTCTGACTATTGATGAGCACACCTATATTAATTTTCGTAATGCCAAACATTTGCTAATTAATGAACCTAAAGGGCGTTTATTTGAAGAAATGCTCAAAATTTTGCTTTCCGGCAATGCATTAAATGTAGTGCGTGAGCTAGGCGAACTAAATTTACCACGGCGGGTGTTTCCTTTGTTTGATCGCTTGTTTTTCCATAAATCGCATGATGATTTTGCGTATAAGGTATTAGAAAAAACTGATTTACGGATTGCCAGTGGCGAAGATGTTTCGCTGGTATTTATCTTAGCTGGTTTAATCTGGTCGGCAATTTATCAAAGCTGGCAACAGGAGCTGAGTAAAGGTGCTCACGCCAGACAAGCTCTGATGGATGCAATTTCTAATAATAAAAATGTAGTTTTTAATAGCGGAATAACCAGAAACCTTTATACTGCTATGCGTGATATGTGGATGCTGCAACTTGAATTTGATTCACCGAGCGTGGCTAAATTAGATCATTTATTGAATCATAATCGTTTCCGTCAGGCGTGGCATTTATTTACCATGCGTAATGATTTTCTGCAGGTTGATCCGCAGATCTTTGCATGGTGGGATAATTTTATGGCTTCTACTGAGACAGATAAAACTGACTTGATGATTGAATTGGTTGATCTTGCACCAGCAGAGCCTAAGAAAAAAACTAAACGGCGTAAGTCTAAGCGTAAGCGTAGCATTAAAAAGACACCAAAAGTAGGTGAGAATTTAGAATTTGATTTTTAGATTTTGGAATTGAAAATAATGGAAAATGAACAAGCTTTACACCGGGAAATAAAAAGTTTTGTATTACGGCAAGGTAAAATTACCCAAGGGCAGCAACGTGCCATTGAAGAACTAATGCCTGTTTATGGTTTACAATATACTGGTGAGAAATTGGATTTAGCAAGCGCCTTTGGGCGTGATAACCCTAAGCTAGTTGAAATTGGTTTTGGGATGGGGCATGCAACTTGGCTGATAGCCAAAAATAATCCTAAGAATGATTATCTGGGGGTTGAAGTGCATTTGCCGGGTGTTGGGGCGTTATTAATGCAGATGCGTGATAATGATGTTGGTAACTTACGCCTGATTCGCCATGATGCGGTTGAAGTCCTGCGTAATATGCTGGCAGATGATTCAATTAGTGGCTTTCATATCTATTTTCCTGATCCGTGGCATAAAAAGCGCCATCATAAACGGCGGATTATTCAATCAGAATTTGTTAATCTACTTTGCCAAAAGCTCAAATCAGGCGGGTATATTCATTTAGCAACTGACTGGGAAGAATATGCCAAGTGGATGCTTGATATCCTGCGATCTAATTCTCAGTTAGTCAATAAATCAACAAGTAATGATTATGTGCCACGTCCTGATTACCGCCCACTGACCAAATTTGAAAATCGTGGCGTGAAACTTGGGCATGGTGTTTGGGATTTAATCTTTGTTAAGAAATAGGTTAATAACATGAATGAAACCAGATTATCATTAAAAGAATTTACTGAACAATATATCAATATTCTTAACTCATTATCTCATGATGAGTTAAAGTTAGTAATTAGTGCAATGGCTGAAGAAACATTGCCAAGTGAACGACAAAAATTTTTAAATAAATTTTTGCGTTATAATCGTCATGAGGCGCTTCTTTCGACTGATAATGGTAACAGCGAAAACCTAATTGCTACGTATGAGAAAGATATCTTAGATGATATTGAAGCCCTCAAGGAAGAAATTAAATCTCGTGGTAGCGATGAGCCTGACTGGAATGACTATAATGATGAAGACGCTTTATCAGGGTATGAAGATCTTGTGCCGGAAGTTAGTGAGTTACTGGATAAAATAGAAGCTCTATATGATTGCGGTAATTATACTTTGGCTAAAACGGCATATCATGAACTATTTGCTATATTTTCTATTGAGGACGATTACGGTCGAGGTATAAGGATTTATGATGTAGCTGATATTGATAAAGGTGAAGTTATTGCCAAAGCACTGAGAAGTAATTACTTGTCTGAAACATCGCCTTATAGTCGAGTAATTACTATATTAATGCTTATACACGAATATTGTGAATATCATCGTGTAACATTAAAAGACCTTATTGGAATATCTATTGATCCGCTACCTGAATTTGAACAGTTTTTAACCTTATGGATTAATGCATTAAATGATACGGTTGATTTATCAGATAACAATCATATTCTCGCACCGTACAATGATATGCTATTACGTGAGGCGGTATTTTTACAAAATGGCATCAGTGGCTTGGAAAACCTCGCAAGAAGCAATGGCGTAAATTGTCCTATGGTGTTTTTAGACTGGATTGATGAACTAATTAAAGTTAGTGACTATAATGATGCTATTGCGGCGGCTAATTATGCATTGAAAGTTTTAGCTAAAGATAAACCAATTCGAGCAGCAATCGCAGATAAGTTACTCTATTGCGGACAGCAAATAAATAATACTGACATAGTAGATAGCGCAGCATGGATTTCGTTTGCTGCAAAGCCTGATTTAACAAAATTAGTAGTATTGTTTCATCAAAGTGTTCGCTCAAATCAGCATGCGTTGATTCTAAGTACGATTAATACAATCAAACACCACATTGATAAGCCTTATAAAGGTGCTTATTATGAGGAAGAAAGACCTGCACGCCCAACTCAATCATTATTAATGTATGCCTATTTGCTATCTGGCGAAATAGCTCAAGCATTTAATTTGGCAAAAGTACATAAATCTTTAGGGTGGAGTTATGGCGAAAACCCACAGCCAGTTTTTATTTCCTATTGTTTCATGCAAATGACGCTATCTGCATCACAGTCAATTGATAAACTTCCACCAGCATTACAACAATTTTTAAAATCAAACCTTGATAGTGAAATATTCGCTTTATTGAAGCAGTCGATGCCGTTATTACTAACTCCTGAAATGGTTGAGTGGTGTCTAAAGATTACAGATGATAGAGTTAAGGCGATTGTTAGTAATCAACATCGAAGAGCTTATTCACAAGCTGCGTTATTGGCTGCGGCTTGTGCTGAAGCAATAAAACTAAGTGATAAAACAAAAGCAATTTCATTTTTTACAGGCATCCAGGGGAGCTATCCGAGACATTCAGCATTTCAAACCGAAATGAAGCAATTTATTAAATCCATAATGGAGTAATGGTTAAATGAATGAATTATTAAAATTTAATGACTTTGCTATTCGTCGGGTTTTCGATAAGGAAAAACAACTCTGGTATTTTTCGGTTGTTGATGTAGTGCGGGCATTGCTCCAGCAACCTGATTATCAAAGCGCTCGTAAATATTGGAATAAGTTAAAATCACGATTAAATCAAGATGGTAGTCAGTCGGTGACAAATTGTCACCGACTGAAACTTGAAGCAGAAGATGGGAAAAAATATCTGACAGATGTTGCGGATATTCAAACGTTGCTAAGAATTATCCAATCAGTTCCAAGCCCTAAAGCTGAACCAATCAAGCTATGGTTAGCCAAAGTCGGTTATGAACGCATTCAAGAATCAGTAGATCCTGAGTTGTCCATCAATCGTGCAAGAGAAAATTGGCAAGAGCACGGCAGAAGTGAAAAATGGATTCAACAACGGATGATGGGGCAGGAAACCCGCAATAAATTAACGGATTATTGGCAAAATCATGGAATCAACAAAGGACAAGAGTTTGCGATATTAACCAATATAATTCATAAAGAATGGTCTGATTTAAGTGTCCAACAACATAAAGACTTAAAAGGCGTACAAGGACAAAACCTCCGCGATCATATGAGTGAAGCTGAACTTATCTTTACGGCATTGGCGGAGTTATCGACGCGGCAGATTGCTGAAACAATATCAGCCAACGGATTAGAAGAAAATAAACACGCGAGTAAAGTTGGTGGCGGGATAGCTAAACAAGCACGTAAAGAATTAGAAAATAAAACTGGTAAAAGTGTAATTAGCGGCGAGAATTTTTTGCCTCACAATAAAGACCAGCAAGATGAATAAGATTGCTGAGAAAAAGAATTTGCCAGCGATTCGCCTCTGTGGTTTTAGTTGTGTTTTGGAGGAGAACATAGTTCGTCTAACAAATAGAGGTGAGTATGATATTAGAAAATAGATTAGGTATTACTGATTCGGTAGAATTAGCACGGGCTGAAGAGAAAATCAGCAAATCACAGGCATTAGAACTATTTGAAAGCGGTTTTCTTGATACCTTGAGCGCGGGAAGCTTTATGGCATTGGCGCAAATTCATCTTTTTCTTTTCGGTGAAATTTATAATTTTGCAGGCAAAATTCGCAGCGTAAATATAGCCAAAGGAAATTTTAGATTTGCACCTGTGATGTATCTGGAGGTGGCCTTAAAGAACATTGAAGCAATGCCGCAGTCAAATTATGATGCAATTATCGAAAAATATGTAGAGATGAATATTGCTCATCCATTTAGAGAAGGAAATGGACGCAGTACCAGAATCTGGCTGGATCTCATTCTTAAAAGAGAGTTGGGGCAGGTTGTTGATTGGAGTTGTGTTGATAAAGAAAATTATCTTTTGGCAATGGAACGTAGCCCGATAAAAGACATTGAAATTAAATTTTTACTAAAACAGGCATTAACCGACAGAATTAATGATCGAGAAATCTACATGAAAGGGATTGATGCTAGTTATCATTATGAGGGTTATACTCTGTATAAGACCGAAGATTTTTTAGGTGAAAAATTTTAAATTTATGCCTATAAACCCTAATCAAGAAAAATCAGATATTCAAGATATTCAGCAGCCGATCACTACTCGTCAAGTTGCGTTAGGGCTGTTAGCGGTAATCTTAATCAGTGCGTTGATCGGTTTAATAATTATTAAACGCAGCAGTAATAGTGGCTTAAAAATTTATTCTGGTCAACTAAAATCAACCACTCAAGTTATTCACGGTAGACAATCCAGCTCAGCTCCTGAGAATTTCCCTCCTAATATGTCATTTAATTTACCGCAAGCACCTGCACAATCAATACCTGCAAATTAACTTAGAAAGCAAACAGCTTTTCTGCTACAATAACCCATCAAAATTTAATTTAATAGGGATATTCTATGATTGGGTTTCTCAAGCCTGCCAAATTTGTGACACCACTTCCAGAGAGTCAAATTGACCCAAGTTATCGTCGTTATCGCCTGCAATTGTTTCTAACGGCCTACTTGGGCTATATGGCGTATTATTTTGTGCGAAGTACTTTGGCATTGGCAAAACCCTATTTTCTCAAAGATGGTTTTACCATGGCGCAAGTCGGCTATCTTGGTTCTGCTTTGGCAGTTACTTATGGTTTAAGCAAATTTATCATGGGAAATGTCTCAGATCGCAGTAACCCGCGTTATTTTCTAGCATTAGGTTTGTTTCTTTCGGCTTTGGTAAATTTACTTGTACCAGGTACACTTAGTTTTAGCGGGTTATTTTTGCTGATGCTGATGAATGGTTGGGTTCAGGGGATGGGGTGGCCGCCTTGTGGTCGAATTATGACCCATTGGTTTTCTGATTCTGAGCGTGGCACCAAGATGTCAATTTGGAATACTGCACATAATGTGGGTGCAGGCTTGTTACCATTGATAGTTGCCATTGGGGTTTGGGTATTTGGTAGCTGGAGTGGCTTATTTTATTTACCCGCAATTTGTGCGATTGTTTTTTCAATTTTGGTCTTGATTTTTGGGCGCGACGTGCCACAGTCAGTTGGTTTACCACCGATTGAGGTTTATCGTAATGATTACCCGCTTGCGGAAGTAGAACATGATTTAGTTGATCGTGAACAAGAGATGACCAGCAAGCAGATTTTGTTTGATTATGTACTGAATAACAAAAATGTCTGGTTTATGGCAATTGCGAATGTTTTTGTTTACTGCGTGCGTTATGGAGTACTTAACTGGGCGCCAACTTATTTAAGTAAAGTTAAACATTTCAGCAATGTCTATAGCAATATGGGATTTGCCTTTTTTGAATTAGCCGCGATTCCCGGTACGATCATCATTGGTTGGTTATCCGATAAATATTTTGCCGGACGCCGCTCTCCATTGGGATTTTTATCGATGATAATTATCTTCCTTGGCTTAGTAGTTTATTGGCAATCTAGCAATCACTGGGTAACGGTAATTTCATTAGGTGTAATTGGATTTTCTATCTATGGCCCAGTGATGCTAATTGGGGTTGCTGCACTTGATTTGGTACCTAAAAAAGCTGGTGGAACGGCGGCGGGCTTTACAGGCTTATTCGGCTATTTCTTTGGAACCATGGGTGCGGAAGCATTGATGGGCTATTTAGTACAAAATTATGGTTGGGATAGCGGATTTATTATGTTAATTGCATCAAGTGTATTAGCGGCATTCTTTTTTGCTATTACCTGGAATATTCATAAACGAAATGTACTGTAATATATTTCGAATCTGTTACAGTATGCATAGGATTAGATATGTTTAAGCGAGTCTTGGTTTTATTTATTTTTATCGCAAAATTTGCGTTGGCTGCGGATTATTTACCGTCGTGGCAAGCCTTTCAGGTCAAATTAGATAGTGCAGCTGAAAAAAATGCGCTATGGGTTAAGTTTAATATTGCTCCGGAATATCATCTTTATCAAAATAAAATCAAAATTCAGAGTGCCTCGGATAGCTCGGTAGTTTTGGGTGATCCGGTTTGGCCTGATCCTGTATTGATTAAAAGCCCGGATTTAGGCACCTTCAAGGTTTATGAGGGTAAGATTGGAATTAGAGTTCCGATTTTAAAGTCTGGTGATGGCAAACTTAAAGCGCAGATTAACTTTCAAGGTTGCAAAGGTTTAGATTTATGCTTTCCTGAGCAGCAGGTGGTGCAGGAGTTGGATCTAGATCATCCTGAATTAGGCGCGAATAATAGGCAAGCGCAGCTAGATACTAGCAAGACAGATGAAGCCTCGGCAGGGGAACAAAGTTTCTGGAGTAAAGTTTTTAGTGGCGAAATAGACTCTAATGCAATTAGCGTCTTGTTTGCTGCGAATCAGGCTTTAGTTATTGCTGGCTTTTTTATGCTTGGGTTACTTATTGCATTTACTCCATGTGTATTTCCTTTATTACCAGTTTTGATTGGGGTTATCTCGGGACAAAATGTAAGCACCAGAGGAAGTTTTAGTTTGGCATCTAGTTATATCTTGGGTGGCGCACTTACCTATGCATGTGCTGGAGTGGTCGCGGCTGGCTTAGGGTATAGCTTGAGCTCCTTTTTACAGGCTAGTTGGCTAAGTATCACACTTAGTATCTTATTTTTTATTTTTGCATTATCGATGTTTGGTGCGTTTAATCTACAATTACCTTCTGGAATTCAAAATAAATTAAATCAAGTTGTGAATAAACGTAATCAACGTTCTTTATTGAGTGCATTCATTATTGGTGGTGTCTCTAATTTAATCCTCTCACCTTGTGTGACAGCCCCACTAGCCGGCGCATTAATCTATATCAGCACTACCGGTGATCGCGTCTTGGGTGGTTCGGCATTATTTGCTTTGGGATTAGGCAGCGGTATTCCACTGCTGATTATCGCGGTAATGGGCAAGAAATTCCTACCAAAAAGTGGCAATTGGATGATTGCAGTCAAATACTTCCTTGGCTATCTGATGCTGCTAATGGCAATCTATATGTTAAGTAAAGTTGTTTCATCAAATATTAGCAATGGTTTATTAACCGCGCTGGGATTAGCTTTATGTTGGCAGTTGATTAGTTTATGGTTAGCTAAAATTTATCACGCACCACTAAAATCAATTCGCATACGGGCAGTAGGTTTTATTGTCGTAAGTATTGCCGAGGCAAGCGTAATGTTATTTAGCCCGCATGCTTTAGTTGAGAGCAGATTTCAGCTTGTGACTAACAACAGTGAACTACAACAAGCGCTAACTCAAGCAGAGCAACAGAATAAACCCGTGCTTTTAGATTATTATGCATCTTGGTGTGTGGCATGTAAAGAAATGGATTTAAGAACCTTTAGCGATCCAGCAGTAGCTAAACTTATGGATAAATATGCACTGATTCGTATTGATGTGAGCAAAAATTCCACTGAGATTCAATCCTTACAACAACGCTATAAAGTATTAGCTCCGCCGTCAATTGTTTTTCTAGACAATAAAGGTACACAACTTAATGATTATAATGTAACTGGATTTATTAATAGTAATCAGCTTATTGCAAATTTAGAAGGTGCTAGTAGTAGTGTTGGTGATTGTATTGCTAGTGCCAATAAAACATGTTAAAACTTGGAGGTGTAAATTATGGACGAAACAAAAGTAGAGATTGATGGCGAATTAGTCATGCGTACCATTGCGATGCCCGCGGATACTAATTCCAATGGTGATATTTTTGGTGGATGGGTACTCTCACAAATGGATTTGGGCGGTGGAATTATCGCTAAAAGTAATTCGCCAGCTGGACGGGCAGTTACCGTCTCAATTGATAGTATGTCCTTCATTAACTCAATTAAAGTTGGTGATATGGTGTCGTGTTATGCCAAATTAATCCATCGCGGTAGAACTTCGATGAAAATCCAGATTGAAGCCTGGACCTATTCATACACTTCACAAGAAACTAAACATGTCACACAGGGCATTTTTACTTATGTAGCAATTGATGCTGATGGTAAGTCTTGTCAATTAAAACCAGAATAAACTTATTTTAATAAAGTGTTATTAGCAATGGTGGCTCAACGATCGTAATCTATACAAAATGATGGTTGAGTAAACTCCTCAGCAGTTCGCTGACAACAAATATTCTCAGAGCAAAAGTTTTGAACCGTCTGCTCACAAACTTATTCTAATAGCTTCCAAAGATTCCCCTAATTGATCCAAATACCAATAATCATCTTCTCGGTGCTGAAAACTGGTGCCTACCACGTGACCCACTTGCCTAACTGCCGAACAGATCTTTCTAGAGGGTATAATAGTACAACTAATAATAGTGAGCTTAAGTTGCTTAAGTTTTGTGCATGAATGCAACATTTTAATGTGTTGAATTCTATTGATTTACTGGGTTTTGTGTAACTTATTGCATTGCAAAATGATTTTGTTATAAATATTGAGATATAATTGGAGTTAGGTAAGTAATAATGTAAATGCGGAGAAGCAAATGGATGATTTAGAATCAAAGAAAAAATATGACGAGGTTAGTGATTTACCCGCGTTTATAAAAGTTAAGCCATCACAGAAACCAGATGATAATGGCTCTATATGGAAGAGTCTTGGTATTTTATTTGGTGGTATTTCAATATTATTTATATTAATGCTAATCTTAGTGCCTGGAGCAGGTATTATTTTTATTATGTGGCTTGCTTCTGCACCACAATCATTAAGACTTCCCTACAATGCAATTGACTTACAAAAGATTGCTTATATTGATAATCAATTTGTAATGTATGGAATTGATTATGATAAAAGTAAGGCTAAGCAGCTAGTTATCTTTAATTCAGTGGATGGTGAAAAATGGGATAAATCCAAAGTAAAGATTAGTAATTATAGAGATAATAGTCTAATTCTAATGTACGGGACATTTGCATATTTTAAAGGTAAATGTTATTTGATTGGTGTAACAGACCAACCTTTAGTTGCTGATGATTGCAGACATTGGGAAACAAAAAAAATAAATGCATTGGAGAGTAATAGTTCTTATTTATCCCCAGCATATAGTTCTGCAGTTATTAACAACAAATTATATGTAGGTGGAAATAAAGGTATTTATGTTACTGATGATGGAACACTCTGGCATAAAGAAGTTCTGAATTATCCATATCCAGAAAGTCCAGATTTACATACTAAGCTTGACTATCGTGATTGGGCTAAGTACGAAGAAAGCGCAACGCGCTATGAAAAACATTTTTATAATATGGTAGCAAGTAATGATAAATTAGTAACTACTAGTAATTGGAAGCATGGTGGTGAGTATAGCAGCTTGATTTTTATTAAAGATTTAGTTAATAATAAGTGGAGTGTTGAATCATATCCAGAGCGAATTTTAAATCTTGCTCGTGGTAAAGACAGGTTTGTCGCTATGTCTGAGAAACCAGGTAAAGATAGGCTCGTTGACGATACTGAGGACACAGCATCGGTTTTAGTTGATGGGAGCAATGATTGGCGCAGTTCTTCAATAATGTCTGCCTCATCTGAACTAGTTTTTGGCTTGGATAATAAATTTATAGGTACAAGCATTGTAAATCTTTCTTATGATGGAATAAAGTGGGAGTCTTTATTGTTACATTATGAAGGGCATGATGATTACAACCCAATACACTTAGCATGCAGCTCAAATACTTGTATCGCTGTGGGGCTTAATTATAAAATTGCAATATCTCACGATGGACGTAATTGGGTAAAAGGTGATTTTAAGTACGAGAATGCAAAACCAGGTTGGTGGCGTAGATTCTTTTAGTATTATTTCAAATAAATGCACAATTAAAATTTAAGTGGTAATAAAAATGGCTTATCAAATTGATCAAAATTTGGCAAATGGTGTATATGATGCTACAAATAGTATTGACGTTGGTAGAACTAGTAAAGGTGAACCAATTTTGTGGAAAAAAGCTGCCTTGGAGAAAGATGCAGATGGTAACCCAATCAAATATCTGGAATATAGCAATCCTTCAACAGGTTATTACGGTGCAGTTTACACAGATGGTAATGGTAAATACATTCTTGCTAATCGTGGTACAGAAATTACTAGAGCAAGTGATATCCATGCTGATATTAATATGTGGCAAGGTAAAGTCCCGGCACAACTTGCTGATGCGAAGAAGTTAATGGATCAAGCGGCTAGCAATGGATTTACTATCTCTGAAATAGTTGGACATTCGCTGGGAGGGGCATTGTCCCAAATGTTAGGCGTAATTTACAACATTAAGACTACAACATATAATGCATATAATACCCGAGAGATTCTGGATAATGCTAAAACATTAACGGCAGAGCAACGCTCTGAATACAGTGATAAAGTTGCTCAATTAGGCAAGGAGCTTGCAGCTATGCCAGCCTCAGATCCACAACTGACAATAATGCGTAAAAATGCACTGGACGAGCTAGCAAGCTTAGAGAACCAATTAGCAGAAGATAGTTTAGCTCAGGCATGGCAAAAGGACTCCTCAGGAAGTAATATTATTAATTATCGAATAGTTGGAGATCCAGTTAGTAGTTATCTCAAAGAACCCCAAGTAGGTGAAGATATTACTATTTTGAATGCTAATGGTAACGCGGAAAACACAACCGTAATGTTAGAAGCAATGAATGCAAATAGTTTAGCTGGTGAGATTGCTAACCTTGGGTTTCACTTTATGGATAATTTCTCCATAGAAAATTTAATGAGTAGCGGTAAAGATATCACGGTCAAAGACTCGCTAGCGATCAATAGTGATGCACTACTTGAATTAGCTGAGTTATTCAAAGATAAAACTAAATTTGAAATCGACCAAACTGGTGCAGGTTTAATCAGAATCGGGCAGGAACATGAGCTGTTTATAGGCATAACAGCACCGCGTAGCGATTGGGCATCAACTGGCAATACGCGTAGTCAAGTCATAACATCACAAGGTGATTCGGTTTACACCAAAGTTAATTTAGCGGCGGTTGGAACAGCAGCGGATATTACAAGCAAACATCAGCAGGCAATTGATTATATGCTATCCCTTAGATATGCGGATGGTAGCCAAATGTACGGAATTAAACACGATGAAGCGCACGCTGATAAACAGACATATTTGTTATTTGAGCAATTAGAACCCCAGAAAAAACCTCAACAATATGATCCACTTGCCTTTGATTTGGATGGCAGTGGCAAAGTTGAAACAGTGGGTTTAAGTGCTGGAATTTTATTTGATCATGACGCAGATGGAGTAAAAACTGGAACTGGTTGGGTAGCTGCTGGTGATGGCTTAGTAGTGCGTGATATAAACAAAAATGGACAGATTGATTCTGGTCGTGAAATTTTTGGTGACAATACAATTCTTGCCAATGGACAAAAAGCTAAAGATGCATTTGAAGCAATAGCAGATTTGGATGTGAACAAAGATGGCAAAGTGGATGCTAAAGATGCCACATTTAGCCAGCTCAAGGTCTGGAATGATAAGAATCAAAACGGAATCTCCGAAGCCAGTGAACTAAAAACATTAACAGAGTTGGGCATAACCTCAATCAGTACTCAAGCCAGTATTACCGGAGTACAAAATAGTGCCAGTGGTAATGTTGAAATTGGTTTTTCAAGTTTTGAGCGTGCGGACGGCTCTAAAGGTAGTAGTGGAGCTTTTAATTTTGTCGGTAATCCGGTTAATAGTGAGTTTATCGATACTGTTGATACTAGCTTAGTAATGGATATCCCTAATACTAGCGGTAGTGGAAAGGTGCGCGATTTACGCGAAGCTGCTGCTTTGTCTGTTGATTTGGCTAGTGCGGTTCGTAGCTATATGAGTAAAAATTATCCAAATGAAGCCGACATTGAAACGGTGGTGAAATTATGGGCGCAAACCGGACAAATGGATACAATTGCCTCGACCTTAAAAACTGGAGAGCACCCGGCTGGTGCTCGTGGAACTAATTTAACTACTAATGAAATCAATAAACTTGGTGTGTTGGAGAAATTTACCGGATTGTACGCAGCGATGACAAACTTCATTGATCCGATGGATGTACAAGATGGCAAAGTTGATGGTCGTTATACTGAAAAACATTACGGAATAAACATCGATGCAAATTCTATAAATAATTCGTATAAATCTTTAAACATTGAAGTTGAAAAAGATCTTGCACTAGCTAGTGGTAAGACTAGTGTATTTAATTTGGTGGATTACAAGTTGCAGGATGGTAAAGTTACAATGGATTTAAGCCGAATTATTGAATGGATACAGGCTGAAACAAATCATGAATATGCAATAAATCAACTTTTTAGACTGGTTAATGATTTCAATAGCACTGGTAATGCATTATTTACCAAAAATGTAAGTCAGCAAACGTCTCATCAGCTTATTGACTTATTGTTCGACGATAATAGTTCTTTACTAAGTGGTGCTAATGTTGAAAATGCTATGATTAAATTGAGCGCAGTGATGAATTTGTATGGTGATTTACAAAAAAATAGTTTAATAGTTTCATCATTCGATACTAATAAAATTCATTCTAAAATTCTAGGAATTATTGAAAAATATAGTTTAACTGATAGCGATGAGTTATCTAAAATAGTATTACTTAGTAACGATAAGTTGTTACAAGTTGAAATGTATGAGTCAATTGCAAAGAAGACTCCTAATGTAGTAGATGTCAATAAATATATAAGCTCGATTAGTAGTAGCAAGTACGGCACAGAAATATCAGATAACTTAAATGGTAGTATTTTAAATGATTATATGCATAGCTTATTAGGCAATGATACTATTTATGGGCAAAATGGTAACGATTTGTTGTTTGGTGATGCTGGTAATGACATAATAGATGGGGGGCTGGGGGATGATATTGTTTACGGCGGTTCAGGAAATGACTCAATAAAAGCAGGTGGAGGATTTGACGTTCTATATGGTGGGGATGGTAACGACACATTAGATAGTATTTTGGTACCGACAGGTTATCAAAGTTTAGCAAGAAGTACGGTTTTTGTAGGCGGAGCAGGAGATGATTATTTGATTGGTTGGTTAGCATCAGATATCTATCGGTTTGGTAGAGGTGACGGTCATGATGTAATTAATGACTATGATGATCCAGATTCTGGTAGTTACAGTCAATATTCAAGTAAGTACGGTAACTTAACGGATGTAATAGAGTTTGGTGTTGGGATAAGCAAAGAAGATTTGAGTTTTAGTAAATCAGGTAGTGATCTGATAATAAATATAGGAACAGATGGTGCTGATAGTATAACGATAAAGAATGGCTATGTAAATGTTCGGAATTATATTGAGCGCTTTGTATTTGCTGATGGTAATAATTTAAATGTGCTAAATGTAGTTACATCTAGTTTGGGGAATGATGCCAGTGAAACTTTATTTGGCTTTGATTCTAATGATGTAATAACTGCAAAAGGTGGAGATGATGTTGTTTATGCTCAAGGAGGAAATGACAATATAAGTGGCGGTGAAGGCAATGATAGTATTTACGGACAAGGAGGCAATGATATTCTATTGGGAGATACAGGTAATGACGTAATAGATGGCGGTTTGGGAGATGATATTGTTTACGGTGGTTCAGGAAATGATAGCATTAAAGCTGGTGGCGGATTTGACGTTTTATATGGTGGAGATGGTAACGATACAATAGATAGTACATTAGCTCCAACAGGTTATCAAAGTTTAGCAAGAAGTACAGTGTTTGTTGGCGGAGCTGGAGATGATGTTGTTTATGCTCAAGGAGGAAATGACAGTATAAGCGGTGGAGAAGGCAATGATACTATTTATGGTCAAAATGGTAACGATTTATTGTTTGGTGATTCTGGAAATGACGTAATAGATGGTGGTTCGGGAGATGATATTGTTTATGGAGGCTCAGGAAATGATAGTATTAAAGCAGGTGGAGGATTTGATGTTCTGAATGGAGGAGATGGTAACGACTCATTAGATAGTAGTTTGGTACCGACAGGTTATCAAAGTTTATCAAGAAGCACGGTGTTTATAGGTGGAGCAGGAGATGATTATTTAGTTGGCTCACTCGCATCAGACATTTATCGGTTTGGTAAAGGTGACGGTCATGATATGATTGATGATTATGATGATCCAGATACAGGTAGATACAGTCAATACTCAAGCAAATATGGTAATTTAACAGATGTAATAGAGTTTGGTACTGGTATAACTAAAGAGGATTTGAGTTTTAGTAAATCTGGTAATGATTTGGTAATAAATATAGGAACAGATGGAGCTGATAGCATAACGATAAAGAATGGTTATACAAATTACCGAAATTATATTGAGCTCATCGCCTTTGCAGATGGCGCTAGACTCACCAAAGACGAATATCTTAAAAACCTTAGCGTTAATTTAACTGGTACTGACTCTGCCGACATACTAACTTCTGCAGGAGGTAACGATACAATTACCGCCAAAGGCGGAAACGATATTATCACCAGCGGAGGAGGTCGAGACACCATCGACGCTGGTTCAGGCGATGATATTATCAATGCCGG
>JAIEPY010000038.1 GCA_019748155.1 Burkholderiales bacterium
TTTGGGTTTAAAAGTCCAAATGAGATGGTAGCTCAAGAGATTGCCTCTTGGTGCACCTGATTTCTGCGGATGCAAAGGTGAAAATCTCTTCTTAGAGCTGGCAAATCCAAATTTAAAAAGGAAATAATATGGGTAAAATTATCGGGATTGATTTAGGTACTACTAATTCATGTGTGGCTGTTATTGAAAATGGACAACCAAAAGTTATTGAAAATGCAGAAGGTGCGCGTACAACTCCTTCAATTATTGCATATACCGATGGTGAAACTTTAGTTGGTGCACCTGCAAAACGTCAAGCAGTTACAAATCCGCGTAATACCATTTATGCTTCAAAACGTCTGATTGGTCGTAGATTTGAAGAAAAAGAAGTACAAAAAGATATTAGCTTAATGCCGTTTGAAATCATGAAAGCACCTAATGGTGATGCATGGATTAAAGTTAATGATAAAGAATTAGCGCCACCACAAATTTCTGCTGAAATTTTGAAAAAAATGAAAAAAACCGCCGAAGATTATTTAGGTGAAGCAGTAACTGAAGCGGTTATTACTGTTCCGGCATATTTTAATGACAGCCAACGTCAAGCTACTAAAGATGCAGGACGGATTGCTGGTCTTGATGTTAAACGGATTATCAATGAGCCAACTGCAGCTGCGCTAGCCTTTGGTTTAGCTAAAAAAGAAGGTAAAGATCGTAAGATTGCGGTTTATGATTTGGGTGGTGGTACATTTGATGTCTCAATTATTGAAATCGCCGATGTTGATGGTGAGAGCCAATTTGAAGTATTGTCAACTAATGGTGATACTTTCCTTGGTGGTGAGGATTTTGATCAACGTTTGATTGAGCACATCGTATCTGAATTCCAAAAAGAACAAGGTATCGATCTTAAAAAAGACGTTATGGCATTACAACGTTTGAAAGAAGCAGCAGAAAAAGCTAAGATTGAATTATCTTCAAGCGCACAAACTGAAATTAATTTACCGTATGTGACTATGGATGCAACTGGTCCTAAACATTTGGTAATGAAAGTTACTCGTGCTAAATTTGAATCATTAGTTGATGATTTGGTAAATGCAACGATTGAACCATGTCGCGTAGCGCTAAAAGACGCTGGTTTATCTGCATCCGATATTGATGATGTAATTTTAGTTGGTGGTCAAACGCGTATGCCACGTGTACAAGACAAAGTGAAAGAATTCTTTGGTAAAGAGCCACGTAAAGATGTGAATCCGGATGAAGCGGTTGCAGTTGGTGCAGCGATTCAAGGTTCGGTATTGGCAGGGGACCGTAAAGATGTATTATTATTGGATGTGACTCCATTATCACTTGGTATCGAAACTATGGGTAATGTGATGACTAAGTTGATCAATAAAAATACGACGATTCCTACTAAAGCATCACAAGTATTCTCAACAGCAGCAGATAATCAACCTGAAGTTACGATTCATGTCTTGCAAGGTGAGCGTCAAATTGTGACTGGTAATAAATCATTAGGTCAATTTAACCTTGGTGGTATTGCACCAGCTCCACGTGGAACACCACAAATTGAAGTGACTTTTGATATTGATGCCAATGGTATCTTGCACGTATCGGCTAAAGATAAAGCAACTGGTAAAGAAAATAAAATTACTATTCAAGCTAGTTCTGGTTTATCTGAAGCTGAAATCGAGCAAATGGTTCGTGATGCCGAAGCTCATGCTGAAGAAGATAAAAAAGCAGCTGATTTGGTGCAAGCACGTAACCATGCTGATGGTATGATTCATAGTGTGAAAAAATCATTAGCTGATTATGGTGATAAGATTGATGCTGCTGAAAAAGAAAAAATTGAAGCGGCTATCAAAGCAGTTGAAGAAGCGATTCAAGGTGATGATAAAGAACTTATCGAAGCCAAGACTCAGGAACTGATGACTGCATCGCAAAAAATCGGTGAAATGATGTATGCTGATCAAGCCGCCCAAGCTGGTGCAGGTGCGGAAGCTGGAGCTGAACACGCTGCTGGTCAAGCTCCGAAGGACGAGGTGATCGATGCGGAATACACTGAAGTTAATGACAAAAAATAATCATTAATAATATATTAAAATAAAGCCTGGGTTTTTGTAGCCTGGGCTTTATTTTTTAATTTGCATAAATTGAAAGCAATAGATCTTTACCAAAAAATGCTGAGTTGCTTATGCATTATTTTGCTGATTAGTTAATGAAAACTTAATTTGGGAATCCATATATGGAAATAAATCAGAATCCAGAGCAGTTAGCACGAGACAATATTGATAAACAGTTGCGTAATGCGGGCTGGGCAATTCAGCACAATAAAAAGATTAATTGGAGCGAAAGTCCTGGCATTGCGATTAAGGAGTGCCAAACTTCAGCGGGTCCTGCGGACTATGTTCTGTTTGTTGATAGAAAACCAGTTGGTGTAATTGAGGCTAAACAAGAAGAAGCTGGGCAAAATATTTCAACAGTTGAAGAACAGTCTTATGGTTATGCTAATGCCAAATTAAAGTACCTAGATAATGAGCCATTAAGATTTATCTATGAAGCAACAGGGGTTATTACCAGATTTACCGACTTGCATGATCCCAAACCAAGAGCTAGAGAGATATTTAGCTTTCATACACCACAAATGTTGTCGAATTGGTCAAAACAGCAAAAAAGTTTAAGAAATCGGTTTTTTGATATCCCAGAATTAAGTCCAGATGGTTTCAGACCTGCTCAAATTAAAGCCATTAAAAATCTTGAAGATTCATTCCGGCAAAATAAGCCACGTTCGCTTATCCAGATGGCAACTGGTGCTGGTAAAACCTATACCGCTGCTTCTTTTATCTATCGGTTACTCAAGTTTTCCAAAGCTAATCGGATATTATTCCTTGTTGATACTAAAAATCTTGGTGAGCAGGCCGAACAGGAGTTTATGAAATTTGTTCCGCAGGATGATAATCGGAAATTTACTGAACTTTACAATGTCCAACGACTTAATTCTGCTTATATTGCCAGTGATGCACAAGTCTGTATAAGTACTATACAACGCCTATATTCGATATTAAAAGGTGAAGATCTTGATGAAATGGCTGAAGAAGAAAATCCGAATGAATCAAGTTGGCAAACAAAAGAACCATTACCAGTCGTGTATAATCAGAAATATGGGATTGAAACCTTTGATTTCATTGTCATAGATGAATGTCATCGTTCAATCTATAATTTATGGCAGCAGGTGCTAGATTATTTTGATGCATTTCTTATTGGCTTAACTGCAACACCAGATAAAAGAACTTTTGGCTTTTTTAATGAAAATGTGGTTAGTGAATATACTTATGAAGAATCCGTCGCTGATGGGGTTAATGTTCCTTACGATGTATTTATGATCGAGACTGAAATCACCAAAAATGGTGCAAAAATTGATGCAAAAGAACTTATCGAAAAGCGTGAGAAATTAAGCCGTAAAAAACGCTGGGAAAGATTGGATGCAGAAGAAATCTACACTTCTAACAAATTAGATAGGGATATTGTTAACCCGAGCCAAATCAGAAATATTATTAAAGCATATAAAGACAATCTGCCTAAAATATTCCCCAATCGTCTGGATGAACATGGTGTAGCCGAAGTACCTAAAACGCTTATTTTTGCTAAAACAGATTCACATGCCGATGATATTATCAAAATTGTTAAGGAAGAGTTTGGCGAGGGGAATGATTTTTGTAAGAAGGTTACTTATAAGATAGATGAAGATCCCAAATCAGTAATTAATCGTTTTAGAAATAACTATAATCCGCGAATTGCTATCACTGTGGATATGATTGCTACCGGAACCGATATTAAGCCGCTGGAAGTTCTTTTATTTATGCGCGATGTTAAAAGTACCAATTATTTTCAGCAAATGATTGGGCGTGGTAGCCGAACCATTAGCGATGATGATTTACAAAAGGTATCCAGACAGGCAAAAGTAAAAACCCATTTCGTAGTCGTCGATGCAGTGGGTGCGACCAAATCCAAAAAAACCGATTCGCGTCCCTTAGAGAGAAAGCCCTCAGTACCAATGAAAGATTTATTGGGAGCTGTACTTATGGGAGCAGTTGACGAAGATCTATTTACTTCATTGGCTAATCGGTTAATCCGTCTTGATCGCCAAATTACGCCGCAGGAAAAAGAAAAGATTACTGAATTAAGTGGCGGAAAAACTATCAATGCCATTATTAAAGATTTACTCAATGTTTATGACCCGGATATCCTTGAAGTCACACCACAAAAAGAACTTATTAAGGAAGTACAACTAAGCTTCAATGGCGAGCTAAACGAATATCTTGAAAATATCCGTAAACTACATGAACAGATTATTGACGTAGTGAATCTGGATACGCTATTGCTGGCAGACTGGGATAAAGATTCGGTTGATAAAGCCAATGAGATTATTGGCGAATTTAAAGATTATATTGAAGCCCACAAAGATGAAATAACTGCGCTTAGGATTTTTTATAATGAGCCGCATAGAAGGCGTGAACTAACCTCCAAAATGGTAAAAGACTTACTGGAAAACCTCAAAGCTAATAAGCCAAGGTTAATGCCAAGTATTGTTTGGGAAGCTTACCGCTTATTGGAAGAAACCACGCCGCAATCACCTAAAAGTGAGATAATCGCGCTTGTTTCTATCCTTAGACGGCTAACTGGACTAGATAGCAAACTTACTGGCTATGACCTGACTATTGATAAAAACTTCCAGAAATGGGTTTTTGCTAAGCAGGCGGGAAGCTTGAAATATAATGCACAGCAGATGGAATGGCTACGCATGCTAAAAGAACATATCGCGACCAGTTTTCATCTCGAGGTAGAAGATCTTGATTATACTCCATTTGATGCTCAGGGTGGCAGAGGTAAAATGTGGCAACTTTTCGGCGATGATATGAACAGTATAATAGATGAATTAAATGAGGCATTGGCTGCATAAATGAGAAAAGATTGGATTGGATGTACGCTTGAAGATGTTTTAACGTTAAAAAATGGATTTGCATTTAAAAGTGATAAATATATTGAGAATGGAACTCCTGTAATAAGAATTTCAGATATAAACGATGCTATTGTGGAAACAACAAATGCTAAAAAAGTTCAAGCTCAAGAGAAGTATGAAAATTACTTAGTTGAATTTGGCGATATATTGATAGCTATGTCAGGTGCAACAACCGGCAAATTTGGCATTTATAAAGAAACTAGAAAAGCATATCAAAATCAACGAGTTGGAAATTTTAAATTACATAATAATAACTTTATTAATAAACATTACATTTATTATTTACTCTATGCGCTTAGAAGACAAATCGAAAAAGATGCTTACGGTGGTGCGCAGCCAAATATATCATCAAAAAAAATTGAAGCTATGCAAATTACTTTAGCGCCGCTTCTTGAGCAGAAAGCGATTGTTGCTAAAATTGAGCAACTTTTTTCTGAATTGGATAACGGTATAGCAAACCTTAAAGCAGCTCAAGCCAAACTTAAAGTCTATCGCCAAGCAGTTCTCAAAAAAGCCTTTAGTGGTGAACTAACTAAAGATTGGCGCGGAAAACAAACTAACCTCCCAACGGCTGAAGATTTAATTGAACAAATAAAGCAAGAGCGTGAAGAGCATTATAAACAACAACTCGAGGAATGGCAACAAGCCGTAAAAAATTGTGAAGATAATGGTCAGCAGAGTGATAAACCTCAAAAACCTCAACGATATAATCCTATGATTGATAGAGATAATCAAACAGGTTTAATGCACATAGAGTTACCAAAAGGTTGGGGGTATTATAAGCTTGGTGAAGTCTACGAAGTATTTATAGGCTCAACACCCAGTAGAAAAGAACAAGCATATTGGAACGGTAATATCAATTGGGTTAGTAGTGGTGAAGTAGCATTTAATAAAATAATGAAGACTACAGAAACAATAAGTGCATTAGGTTTGAAAAAGACATCTACTAATTTACATCCTATTGGCACTGTATTGCTAGCAATGATTGGAGAGGGTAAAACTAGAGGACAATCAGGGATTCTCGCAATTGAAGCTTGTCATAATCAAAATACTGCCGCACTAAGAGTTAACCAAAAATACTTGTCATCACAATTATTATATAATTTTTTTTATTATACCTACCAAGAAACAAGACGCATAGGGTCGGGAAATAACCAAAAAGCGCTAAATAAGAGTATAATTTCTAATATGTTTATACCTTTAATGTCATTTGAAGAACAAAACCAAATTGTTCAGGAAATGGAATCCGCCTGAGTGTTTGCGATAAAATTGAAGAAACTATTGAAAATGCGCTGAGTAAGTCGGAGGCTTTACGCCAAAGCATCCTTAAGAAAGCTTTTGAAGGTAGATTGTTATCTGAAGCAGAACTGGAAAATATCCGCAATCATCCAGATTACGAGAGTGCCCATGCATTACTGGCTAGAATCAAGCAAGAAAAAGATCAAGCTTCGCAAATTTCTCTACCAAAAAAAACATCAAAACCAAAAGTATCAACGGATATTCATGCCGGTCTGATTGCCAAGATTATTAAAGCGCATCAGGATAATGGATATATGGAAAAACTATCTCATGTTAAATGTGAAAAAATTGCTCATCTGGTGGAGTATCATATTGACGTAGCATTAGGTCGTGAGCCAGTCAAAGATGCTGCTGGACCAGATGATTATCCACATTTGAAAAAAGTTGAGCATCGTGCTATAAAAGCTGGATATTTTTCTGTTCATCAACAAGCAATAGGACATAGCTATCTTGCTGGGAGAAATATTGATAAAGCAATCAGAAAATTTGAGGAAAGTATAGAGGAGTCGCAGTATGATAAAGTTAATGACTTGATAACTCTATTTTTAAAATTTAATCTGGAACAATCAGAAATCGTTGCTACGCTTTATGCCGCGTGGAATAATCTGCTATTAGGTGGGAAAGACCCAGATGATGAAGAAATAGTCTATGAGGCAAGAGAAAACTGGTCAAGCCGGAAGTTGAACATAGATCGGGATAGGTTTTTTAAAGCTTTAGAATGGATGCGTCAAAAGGATATTTCATTGGTTCCTCGTGGCGCTGGTTTAATAGTTAGCAAACATTCATAATTATGGAGTGATGGTTATGGCAAAATTTGAGAAAGCATATAGTAAAACTCTTGATAAAGAAGTAGAAGCAGGAGAATATAAGCGGTGTGGTATAAATGAGACTGATGATTTGGAGTGTATTGAATGTCGTAAATTAACAGCTGACAAACCCGCTATTTTGCATACAAAGCAACGAGTTTCGAAAAGTGGCACAACGATATTTTATGCAACTAACCCTAAATCACCGCACCATAAAGAATGTTCACACTTTGCGCAGTTTACGGATGAAGAGATAATACAGTTGTTGACTTTGGAAACGCCAACTCCAGAACAACTACGGGCAAAAGATGATTTAATAAGACAAGCATTAGAGGCAGGAATAAGAAAACACAGTATTAAACCAAAAGACAAAAGTGGTGAAGATAATTTATCTAAAGATGTTGATGCTCCAAGCGAATCTAAATCTCATAAAAAAGGCGTGCAAGGTAATAAGAAAAAATTGTATATAGAACCAATGGCTATTTCAAAAATCGATAATGATGCAGACTGTTTTGATCGATTAGTGCGTATCCATGGAAAAGTAATTATAAACGTAGAAAATGATATAAAAACAATAAACCATGGTGGAGTTGAGAAAAGTTTTACTAATAAGATAATAAAATTTTTGAAAAAAGATGGTAAAGTAATATTTTCTACATATATCGGGGAGTATGATGCAAATTATTTTGGAGTAGACCCGACTGAAGAAGGTGATTTTTCAGCAATTTTCTCTGGCGTAGGTAAATTGGTAATTAAACCTATAAATGGTTATGATTTTATTAATTTTGAAAGTTTTATTCATAAATACTTAACTAGAAGAGAATTTATATTTAAAGATTTATTGAAAGTTGGAAATGTCGGAAGCAAATAATACTGCAAGTGTAATCAGTAAAGTATGGGGCTTTGCTAGTATGTTACGTGATGATGGCGTTGGTTATGGCGATTATCTGGAACAATTAACTTACCTTTTATTTTTGAAAATGGCAGATGAATATAGTAAACCGCCATATAATAGAAAGTTGAGTATTCCAGTTGGTTATGGTTGGGAAAGCTTAACTGAAAAGCGTGGAGCCGAACTAGAAATTCACTATAGTGATCTTTTAAGAGTACTTGCCAATGCTAAAGGAGTACTTGGGCAAATTTTTACCAAAAGCCAGAATAAGATTCAAGATCCGGCAAAGCTTTATAAAGTCATTGACATGGTTAATAAAGAAAACTGGTCAATGTTTGGTGCAGACTTAAAGGGTAAAATTTATGAAGGATTACTGGAGAAAAATGCTGAGGATACCAAAAGTGGTGCTGGGCAGTATTTTACTCCGCGGGCACTTATTCGGGCAATGGTAGAATGTATTCGACCAGCACCCAATAAAACAATTATTGATCCTGCTTGTGGTACTGGTGGATTTTTTCTGGCTGCATATGATTATATTGTCCAGAATCATGATTTAGACCGTGAGCAAAAGGAGTTTCTAAAAAATAAGACTTTCTATGGTAATGAAATAGTTGCTAATACCCGTAGAATGGCATTAATGAATATGTTCCTACATAATATTGGTGAGATTGATGGTGAAAGCCTAATTTCGCCTAATGATGCACTGATTGCTGATGATGGCATAAGGTTTGATTATGTTTTGGCAAATCCACCGTTTGGTAAAAAGAGCTCAATGACTTTTACCAATGAAGATGGTGATCAGGATACCGAAGATTTAGTTTATAACCGACAGGATTTTTGGGCAACAAGTTCAAATAAGCAATTAAATTTCCTGCAACATATTAAAACTTTGCTTAAGATTAATGGACAGTCCGCGGTGGTGTTACCAGATAATGTTCTTTTTGAAGGTGGATCAGGTGAAACAGTCCGTAAGGAGTTAATGAAGACAGTAGATCTTCATACAATACTGAGGCTTCCTACTGGTATTTTTTACAAGCAGGGTGTAAAAGCAAATGTGTTATTTTTTGACAATAAACCAGCAAGTAAAGATGCTTGGACAAAAGAAATCTGGATATACGATTTCAGAACCAATATCCATTTTACGTTAAAAAAAGACCCGATGAAATTTGAGGACATACAGGATTTTATCAAGTGCTATAACCCAGCTAATAGGTATATTCGTACCGAAACTTATAGTAGTGAAAATCCTGAAGGTCGCTGGCGAAAATTTACATATGAAGAAATAATTACTTGTGACAAAACCAGTCTAGATATTTTCTGGCTTAAGGATAAGAGCTTAGCTGATTTGGATAATTTGCCAGATCCAGATATTCTGGCTAATGAAATTATGGAAGATTTGGAAGCTGGGCTTGAAAGTTTTAGAGAAGTTGTTAATTTAGTTCATTAGATCCAATGAAAGAGAAGCAAAAATGACAAAAATCAAAAATTTAAACTATTTAACCGCTCATAAAGCAGAGCTTGGAAAACTATTACAAACTACTTAATAAACTGAGAATCATATAAAATTAATCAAGCGGAAGCAAAGCCAAAATGATAGATACATAATAACATAAGCTAGATTAAATTAACTTGTCTAAGTAAATCTTGTTGCTGCAGTAATTGCTCAATTGGTGCATCAGCAACAATCTGGTGTTGCTCATTAAACAGTATTCCACGTGTGCTTAATTCACTTAGCAGATTTAGATTATGGGTGCTTATAATTAATGTTTTACCAGCTTGATGCAGCTGTTGCAATAGTCCAACTAGCCAGTGCTGAGTTTTTGGATCGAGCGCATTGGTAGGTTCGTCTAGAATCAAGACTCTGGGATTAAGTAAGAGTACCGCAGCAATGGCTACTTTTTTCTTCTCGCCGCCACTGAGTTTGTATGGCGTTTTATTCAATAGGTGCTCAATTGATAGCAATTTGGCAATCTCATTAATGCGGAGTTTAATTTGATCAGGGGTGTAATCCATTTGAAGTAAGCCAAAAGCAAGTTCTTCAGTCACACTATTGCAAAAGAGTTGCACATCTGAATCTTGAAAAATAAAACCAATTTGCCGATGATAGTTTATTGCAAATTCGTCTTGTTGCAACATCTGTGCATTAACCAGCTCTCCGAAGGCGCGAAAGCTTCCTATCGTAGGTGAGAGTAGCCCTGAGAGTATTTTGAGTAAGGTTGATTTGCCACAGCCATTGGCACCTAGTATACTAACTGCTTCACCTTGGTAAATCGTAAAATTAAGATTGTCTAAAATTTTATCACTATCAGGATAGCTAAATTCCAGATGCTCTAGTTCAAAAAGAATATCATTGCTTATCAAGAAACTTTGCTCCACGCTAGTAAAATCAGCAGAATTATACCGTTATTTATCATAAAAATGTAGTCGATTTTACTTAATTGTAAGCTTTTGAGGCTAACTATTTTATGCGAAAATCCCCGAGCGCGCATAGCTGTAAAAATTTCAGTCGCCAAATAATTGGATTTAATGAAGAGTAGAGCCATTGAATGCCCGATAAAGCGTCTGTTTTCGCGATGATCTAATCTACCAACCGTTCGTAGAAACCGTGCTTCATTCATTTGTAGTGCACAGTTTGCCAACAAAAAAATATAGCGATAAGTCATGGTTAAGATTAGGATGAAGCTTACCGGGATTTTCATTAGTGTCAACCCTTTACAAAGATCATTCCAATGAGTCGTGGTTAAAAGTAAATAGACCAGCGAGAGGCTACAGCCACTACGTACTACCATCATAGTTACTGAGTGTAGCCCATGATCGCTAATATATAATCCATGATTCAACCAATTACTATTTGGACTAGCGGCAATTAGCATTAACAATGGTTTGCCGGGTATCAAAGTATTAAATAAAGCAGGTATCGAACAGACCAGGATAAAAACAGGAATTATTAGCCAAGTGCGTTTAATTAATTTAGACAGTGAAACCTTGCTCAGGTGAGCGTAAACCAGCGTGATAGCCAATAAAGTTAATGGGATGGTTAGTTGGTGACTAAGGTTAATAATAATTATGAATACCACAGTAATTAGTAATTTAGCTCGAGGGTCGATTGCTTGTAAGAAACCTTTTAGATTTGCGCAGCGGCTAAAATAAATTTCATCGTTAAATATTTTGCTTAGATGATTAATGCTTCGGCGTAGAAAGTTTAGTCGTTGCGGAGCACTATATGATGAACTCCGCTCATTATTTAAGAGCCATTCAGGGATAAATTCCTTGTGACACATGGTGTGAGTACTATTTGCCAGTTTTGCTTAGGCGATTAGTAAGAAAAATCAAGCCGGTGATTAAGCTAACACCTATTATTGCGGACAGAATATAACCCGCGGACTGAGGTATTGCACCTTCACCAAGTGTTGGTAGTGAATAATCAGGTAATATCGCGTGCCATAAATCTGCAGTTTTAGCCATGCCCCTTGGGATATAGCCAATTAGCTGCTGTACCTCTTCTAATCCCCATTCACCATATGCACTACCACTGGCAAGAAGTCCTAGCGGTGTTAAACAAATAGCGAGAACTGCGGTAATAATCAGCGTCTTATTGCGACTTAGCCAGCTGCTTGCAACGGCGTCATTTGGTGTCTTACTTATTTGATTTAGAAGGTGTGGCGCAAATTTAACCACATAACTCAGCGCTAATGTGCAGATTATTCCTTCAAGTATTCCGGCAAATAGTAAATGCACAAACATCATTGCTGGTAGCGTAACTCTTAGCGGATAAAACCCATATAAAGGAGTTCCATCTGCCGAAGTAAATAACATTGGTTGAACGCCCATTTCAACAGCAGTTGCTAATGCGGCAATATTAATTCCAACATAACTAGCTATAAAAATTGCAAGCAAATTGCGCCGAGAACCTAATGCGCTCGCACCAGAGATTAGCTTATAAATAGCATAACCACACACAGGCATCAAAACCGCCATATTCAAACAATTTACGCCAATTGCCAAAACTCCGCCATCACCAAAAATAAATGCTTGAATTATTAATGTAGTTGAGACGGCTAAAATTGCGGCCCATGGCCCAACTAAAATGGCGACTAAAACAGCGCCTACTGCGTGAGCTGAACTTCCACCCACGATTGGGATATTGAACATCATGATAACGAAACTAAATGCAGCACAAAGTGCGATAGTTGGGATAGATTGCTGATTACGGACTAACTTAACTTTACGAAATGCCAGATACCAAATTGCACTCATCACGATAAGCGCAGGAACAGTTGTTTGTGGGCTAAGATAGCCATCAGGAATATGCATGCCAAATGCCTTCAAAATAAGTATTAGGTCAAAAATTACTTGTTGAAACCTAGTGCGTTAGGTCGATGTTAGAGAGTATTGTTAATATTACGATTATATCATTTAGGTATAAGCTGAGTTTATATTTTACCATAAAAAGCCTTGTTTTGCTAAGTGTCATTTAATAGAGTGAGTGTTATTTATGTATAAGAGCTGAATAATAATATTCTGGTTTTGTTATAATTATGCTTATTTTTATGTAACTTTTTAGTTGTATTGTTAAGGCATATGAAAAAAATATTTTGTATTGGTGAGTTGTTAGTTGATTTTATGGGGCAAAGTTCCCAAGGTCTTGTTAAAAGTAATCAATTTGCCAAGTTCGCAGGCGGTGCTCCGGCCAATGTTGCTGCGGCAGTCAGTAAACTTGGTGGCCAGGCAGTATTTATGGGGCAGGTTGGGCAAGATAGCTTTGGCGAATATTTATTAGCTGCATTAGCTGAACTGGGAATTGATACCCATCTTTGTAAGCGTGAGGGCAAAACAACTCTGGCATTTGTTGCGCTGGATGCTCATGGTGAACGTGATTTTGAATTTTATCGCGGGAGTGATGGCGATTATCAATTTGCTGAGTTTGAAGTAGATAATCTAAATTCTGAGGATATTGTTCATTTTGGTTCCGCTACTGCTTTAATGGGTGGGCGTTTGCGTACTAGCTATTTCCAATTACTTGAAATGGCAGATGCTAATAAAAATTTCATTAGTTTTGATCCCAACTATCGTGAAGATTTAATTAGTGCTGATATGATGGCAAATTATTTGCATGATTGCAAAACTTTTATCTCTTATGCCGATGTAGTTAAGCTCAGCGAAAGTGAAGCACAGTTAATCAGCGGTGAAGATGATCTGGATAAGGCGCTGGCTTATTTACAATACGTTGGAGCTAAAACTGTGATTGTAACTCTGGGAGCAAAAGGTAGTATGATTGCCAATGCTCAGGGAACTAGATTGATTCCCTCGCGTAAAATTACACAAGTTGACAGCACTGGTGCGGGCGATGCGTTTGTTGGTGCATTACTTTTTAAATTAGCCCAACATTCAGAGCCAAATTGGGATGCTTTTGTGGCTTTTGCTAATTTGGTCGGCGCATTTAGTTGTACCAACTATGGCGCAATTAAATCTATGCCAACTATGCGTCAATTTCTTGAATTTATCAACTGAGAATAGTAATCATGAAAATTAAATATTTACTGTTACTAATCAGTGGACTATCCATTTCATCAGTTATGGCAGAGAGCCAGTGCAATTTTTTTGCCGCAAGTGGCTCAATTGCCAAGTCTGCTCTTTTAACGCAAGGCAAGCCTGAGAGTTATGGCTTTGATTCTAAGAAACTTGCACTGGTTGATCAGCAAATTAATCAGGATGTAAAAAATGGTTTCCCCGGTGCGGCATTATTGATTATCAAAGATGGACATGTGATTAAACAAAATGTTTATGGCTCAAGTCTAAAATATGATTTAAAAACTGGTAAACCATTAGCTAAGCCAATACCTGTAGAGTGCAATACTTTATTTGATTTAGCATCAAATACAAAAATGTATGCTACCAATTATGCAGTAATGCATTTGGTTGCAGAAAGTAAGCTGGACATTGATAAACCAATTAGTTTTTATTTACCCGCATATAAAGGCTGCGATAAGAATGGGCAATGCCGTGAAACTAGAACCGTTCGCGATTTACTGACGCATAGCGCTGGTTACATGCCTAGTCCACAATTTTATAATCCACAGGCCATTGCACAATACGGAAATGGTCTGTATTCACAAAATCGCCTCACCACTGAATCAACCATCTTAAATAAACTTCCTTTTGAGCGCGCGCGCGGAGGTAAACCTGTCTATAGTGACGTGGACTTTATGTTGCTGGGAGTGATCATTGAAGCAATAAGCAAACAATCATTAGAGCAATATGTTGCACAAAGTATTTATCAGCCATTAGGGCTAACATCTATTACATTTAATCCTTTGCTGAATGGTTATAGCCATAAATCGTGTGCAGCAACTGAGGTTGATGGTAATACACGCGGTGGCAGTATTAAATTTCCAAATATTCGCACGATTCCAATTCAATGCCAGGTTCATGATGAAAATTCCTATTATTCAATGGGTAGTGTTTCCGGGCATGCTGGATTATTTGCTAATTTAGCGGATATGGCGGTATTGATGCAGCTTGCGCTAAACAATGGAAGCTATAATAAGGTGAGGTTATGGACTCCTGCAGTTGAAACACAATTTATTGCACCCATGGCTAGCGATGATACCTATGGTGTTGGTTGGCGAAGGGCAGGAGCAAAAAGTAATTATGCTCCATTTGGACACTATGCGAGTAATCAAGCGTTTGGGCATACCGGCTGGACTGGCACGCTAACCCTGATTGATCCCAAGTATGATTTGGCAATTGTGTTATTAACTAATAAAAAACATAGCCACTACAAAGATGGTAAATTTGCAGGCGATAGCTTTGCTACAGGTAGTTATCATCAGATTGTTGATTTAATTTATCAAAGCTTAGATGCCACCGCAAAAAATGTTACATATTAATTAAATTTTAAAAAAGGTTATTATTATGAGTTTTAATCCACAAGTAGTGGCAGATCAGATTTTTGAATTAACCAGCATTGCAGGTATTAAGACTACTGCAATTTGTATGACACGTTTTCGCCTTAACCTAAGAGACTATAACAAGATTGATTTAGCCGCATTAAAATCTCTTGATGGGGTTGCTGATGCGGTGATTGTTGATGAGCAATTACAAATTGTAATGGGGCTGGGTAAAGTAGTTAAGGTCTATGAGTGTTTTAAACCTTATTTGGAAAACGACGCTGTGATCTTAGCAGAAATTAAGCGCTAAAAGGAAGGTTCATGGAAAATCAAAGTAAAGCTGTTGCATTTAATCCTGAACAAATAGCGCAACAAATTTGGGACTTAGTATCACCACATGGTATAACTGCGGTTGAAATCTGTATGACACGCCTGCGGATTACACTAAAACATAAAGAGTTAGTCGATATTGCCAAAATCAAAGCAATTTCTGGAGTGCTGGGCGTAGTTGATACACCAGATCAGCTTCAGATCATTATAGGTCTGGGTAAGGTGAATCAGGTTAATGAAAAATTCCAGATTTTGCTAAATGCGGCACCAGTTGCGACGCCAGATGTCGCGGTGGTTAGTGAAACTAAGGCAAATGATGCTGGTTCATTAAAAGAAAAATTAAAACAAAAAAATTCGACACCATTCAAGAACTTCTTGAAAAAATTAGCCAATATTTTTATCCCGATGATTCCAGCTTTTATCGGTTGTGGTCTGGTACTTGGGATTGTTAATGTTTTGACTAAATCGCTAAGCCCTGAAACCTTGGGAGGAATGCCATTTGACCAAACTACGGTTGGTGCTATTCTCAAATTAATTGGTGGTGGAATTACTTTTGGTCTGGCGCTGTTTGCTGGGTTAAATACATCCAAAGAGTTTGGTGGTACGCCGATTTTGGGTGGTGTGCTAGCGGCAGTATTAACCATGCCAGGTTTATCGGCAATTACCGTTTTTGGTGAACAAGCAACTCCTGGTCGAGGTGGGGTTATTGCGGTGCTTTTTGTGGCAATTTTTGCCGCTTGGCTGGAAAAACGACTGCGTAAAGTAATTCCGGTGGCGCTGGATTTATTCGTAACTCCGACCTTAGTTTTGCTTATTTCTGGATTCTTAGCTATTTTTATTTTACAACCAATCGGTGGCGTAATTTCTGATGCAATAACCAATGGCTCCAAATTAGCGGTAGATCATGGCGGTCCGGTAGTTGGATTTATTTTAAGTGCGGCATTTTTACCATTAGTTATGACCGGATTACATCAAGGACTTACTCCGATTCACGCTGAGTTAATTAAGACCACTGGCTCGACAGTTTTGCTGCCGATTCTAGCGATGGCAGGAGCGGGTCAAGTTGGTGCGGCATTGGCGGTGTGGTTAAAAACTAAAAATCAAAAACTAATTCATATTATTAAATCTGGTATTGTTGTTGGTTTCCTAGGCGTTGGTGAACCATTAATCTACGGCGTAACTTTACCATTGTTTCGTCCCTTTTTAGCGGCGTGTATCGGTGGTGGTTTGGGTGGTGCTTTTGTGGCAACTTTCAAACTAGGTGCAACAGGAATTGGTATTTCTGGCTTGCCTTTAACGTTATTAATTCATAATGGAATGCTATTATATCTACTGGGTATTTTGATTGCTTATGTTGGTGGATTTATTGCTACTTTGATCGTCGGTTTTGATGATAGTGTAATTGAATAAGCATAAATTTAGCTTTAGTAATAGTGAAGAGGCTTTTAGTGAATAGATTGTTTAAATTTGGTCTGCTATTAGGCATGGTTAGCTTTGTGTCGGCAACCGAACTGATTAATATTTTTCCAATGGAAAGCTATAATCAAGATGTTTCCGCTTGGATTAAGCCTGATGCACCAGATTATAAACAATCACTGCTAAGTGAGGACTATCAGAAACTACGGCTGCAGGAGTTTTATCAGCATTATTATAGTAGTGCTGAAAGCGATTTATCACCGTGGAGTCGCAATTATGTTAACAGTCAATTAGTTCAATCAGAAAGCATTAATATCATCCAGACTGAGCGCCAGATTTTGGCTGGTTTTAATAATCCTATTGATGTCAAAAAAACTGCTTATGGTGAAAATTATTTACCATATAAAGCGGCATGGTTTGCCAAAGTTGGGCGTAATATGGGTTTGGATAAGCCGATAGAGTTATCATATGCTGATAATAAGCGTGCCATTGCGGTGGATAATCTATTGGTTCGTACGCTTCCAACCAGTGATCCATTATTTTATAGTAACAAGATTGCTGGTGAAGGATATCCTTTTGATAACCTTCAGGAAACTGCCGTTTTTATTGGCATGCCACTTTATGTTATCAAACAAAGTGCAGACAAAGAATGGAGTTTAGTTATTGCTTCAGATGATGTTGGCTGGGTTCGTACTTCTGGCATTGCGATGGTTGATGATAAATTTATTGCTACTTGGCAAAAAGCTGCTCGCAAAAATATAGTGGCAACAATTGCACAAAATTCGTTGATTGATGCTAGTGGTGTTTTCCGTGGTATGGCATATAATGGTGGTACTTTTCCGTTGGTGAATAAAAGTGAGTCCGTTTATAATATATTAATGCCTGTGGCAGATTTAAAACGTAATGCACAGATTATTAAGGTTAAAATTGGTCAATCTGATGGAGTTGTTATGCCGTTGAAATTAACTCCGGAAAATATAGCCCGGATTATGCGTAATCAAATTGGCAAGCAATACGGCTGGGGCAGTATGTTTTTTAATTATGATTGTTCGGCAGAAACCAAAGCTCTCTTTGCGCCATTTGGTATTTATTTGCCGCGTAATTCTGGCTTTCAGTCATTAGCTGGTAAAACCGTGATTTTGGATAATTTATCTAGTACTGAGCGTGAACAATATTTATTAAAAAATGGACATAAATTCTTAACATTAGTACAAATCCCGGGGCATATTCTACTCTATATCGGTAATTATGCTAACCCCAATTCAGCACAACATGAATCGGTCGCAATGAGTTATCAGAATATCTGGGGCATGAAAACTAGCGCCAATGATACACGCTATGTTATTGGTGGCTCAGTGCTTTTACCGCTATTAGCACAATATCCTGAACAAGCTGATTTAATGTCTTTTTATGACAGTACACGATCCAAATTTAGACTAGTATATCTCGATCAATTTCCTGAAAATTAATATTTGTGAGGCAATGACATATGGCTAAAGGTATTTCAGTATTTTTGGGGCTTGATTGGAGTTTGGAAGATAATCTGGAATATCTAACGCAAGCAGCACAAGCTGGATTTAGCCGTGTATTTACTTCATTGCATATTCCTGAAGCTAATTATTCACAGCTAATCTCCGAATTTAAGCAAATATTAGACCTGGCAACTGGGCTAGATATGGCAGTAATTGCCGATATTTCACCTAATGCCTATCAATATTTGCAAGTTGAAGCACATGATTTAGCGGCATTTAAAAAAATAGGCTTGGCTGGTATCCGTTTGGATTACGGTTTTGCACCTGAATTAATTGCAAGCTATACCAATAATGATGCTGGTTTATTAATTGAACTCAATGCTAGTACCATGAGCGCAGAATTTATGCAACAAATCATGAGTGCCGGAGCTAATGCCAAAAATATCTCGGCGTGTCATAACTACTATCCACGACAAAATACCGGGATATCTCTCGAATCACTCCAGCGTAAAAACCAAATTTTTCATCATTATAATGTCCCGGTAAGTGGGTTTATTGGCTTGGCAACTGGACGACGTGGACCGCTTTATGAAGGTTTGCCAACACTAGAGTTTACACGTAGTTTTGCACCACAAGTCAGTGCGCAGATACTTTTAGCTGCTGGTATTGACCATGTATTTATTGGTGATGCACAGGCAGATTTACCAGCTTTACAGCGCCTCGGAAAACTTACGCCAGATATCATTGAATTGGACGTAGCTGACTATCTGCCAAATCCAATTTATAGTGAATTATTTCAGCAGATTCACACCAATCGTCCTGATGCTGCTGCAGATATTATCCGTTCGCAGGAAAGCCGCCTGATGCTTCTGGAAAATAATGTTATTCGTCGTGAAGTGCTGGCAGAAAACTGTGTGGTGCGCAATAAAGGAAGCATTACCATTGATAATATTGCCTATGGGCGCTATAGTGGAGAACTACAAATTTGTAAACGCGACTTGGCTGCCGATGAACGGGTTAATGTGATTGGGAGAATTAACGATGATAGTTTACATTTGTTGGATTATATCGGTGACAACCAAAGATTTAAACTAGTGATTTAGTGAGGTTTTATTACTCAAATGGTTATGAATTTAATCCAGATTGTTTCTTAGGTTATGAAGTGCTGATCTATCAAAATAAACAAAATTCATTTATAACTATCTTTATATGCGATATAATACTATATAAATTATGTTTAGTTGTAAATATATTGGAGTGATTAATATGTCAAAAGGTCATTTTATCAACAGGAAAGATGAATTAAAAAACCTTACCCATGGATTAAAACGAGGCAAAGACTATATTTTGATTGCTCCTCGCAGATTTGGTAAAACAGCATTAGCTAAGAAAACTCTAGAAGAAATTAAACAGGACCCTAATTATCTAATCATTCATATTGACTTGATGTTTTATTCTGGCGGTAGCATAAAGAGTATAGCTGAAGGAATTATAAATAAATGTTTAAATGCCTTGGGAATTAGTGGCAAAATTCGTCAATTATGGCGCCAAGTAGATTTTTCAATAAATTTGAAACTCAATTATAAGGATTTAGAATTAGAGCCAGTTATTCAATTGTTTAAAGATGGTAGTGGCGAAGATGAATGGAGATTGCTTGAGGAAGCACTGGAATTACCTGAAAAAATTGCCAAAAAAAGGAACAAAAAGGTCGTTGTGTTCTATGATGAATTTGGAGAGATAGACTATTTTTCCGAACGGGCAGTCAAAGTATTTAGGTCAGTGTTACAGCATCATGAAGAGGTTAACTATTTATTTGCGGGTAGCCAAGAAACACTGATGAATAAGATTTTTCTAGATAAGTCAGGTGCTTTTTATCGGTTTGGAGAGCTGATTTATTTAAAAGAGCTAACCAAGTCTGACGTGTTTAGTTATATTGCCGAGACTTATCCATCGATTAACCCAGAAGTTATTTATGAAATGTTGGATTTATTAAATGGGCATCCCTATTATACCTCTTTAGTATTAGAGCATTTTATATCTAACCCAGAAATATCTCAAGATGTAAATAGTTTTTATCAATACATAAGAACAGTACTAATTCCACAAGAGGAAGCTTATTTAGAGCTGCAAATTTTGAAAATTAAAGAACGAGTAAATGCTTTGGATGTTATGCGTATCCTATCACTGAAACTCAGCCCATATAAAGAATTGCAGCTAAAAGAACAGCAAGTATACAGTACGTTACGCGTATTAGAAGTCGGTGGATATATTCGGAAAGAGAGCCGAGGTATCTATACAATTACTGATCCATTATTGGAGTTTTTTCTAAGAGACTAGGGTTTTTAACGAATTTCTCTAATCGTATATATAAATAAAAATCAGCGTATAAATACTGTATGGTAGATAATTGGTTGTTGAGTTCTGAAAACTATATTAGTATAACCAATTGTTTAGAATGGTGATTCAGGCTGTGGTAGAATATTGCTTTGTTATTAATTTTTGGTAATTGGAGAAATCTATGCAATCACACATATATATTGATGAAGCTCTAGAATGCTTAAAAGAAAGTAAAAACATTCAGCTTTTTACTGAAGATATGCAAGATGAAATAACTTCATTTTGTGACCAAGTAGATTTAGATGAAAGTTATATATTTGCAGATCTTATTTTAAATGAAAAAATAGAAATTAATTGGGAGGTTCTTGAAGAACAAGTTAGTCAAGATGAGATTAGATTTGTATTGCCATTACAAGTAGCAGAAAAACAGCTCAAACGTTCAGTCTATGATATCTTAAACTCAAACAAGTTAATTCATCAAGATGGCTTAAGTATAATGTAGTTGTTGGGTAACATATTGTATTAAATACATTATTAGATAACAGTCTAATTGATAAGTAAATAAATGAAGAAAAATAAATTAGTATCACCAATCTTTAAGTGGGTAGGTGGTAAAAGGCAGTTATTGCCTGAAATAATAAAGCATCTCCCAAAAATGAGTGGGTATACTTACTATGAGCCATTTGTTGGCGGTGGAGCGGTGTTATTTGAATTGCAACCTAATAAAGTAGTTATTAATGATTCTAATGTTGAGCTAATGAATGCATATGCAGTTGTTAAAGATTACGTTGAAGAGTTAATTGAAGATCTTAAAAAACATAAAAATGACGCAGATTATTATTATAATTTGAGACTGTTGGATCGAGCACCACTATTCTATCATCAGTTGACAAATATTGAAAAAGCTTCACGGATGTTATATTTGAATAAGACGTGCTTTAATGGTCTATTTAGAGTTAATAGTTCTGGTGAATTTAATTCTCCATTTGGTAACTACAAAAATCCTAATATTGTTAACGAAGTTACTTTAAGAGCAGTTAGTAATTATTTGAGTGCTGTTAATATAGAATTTAGAGTCGGAGATTTTGAAGCTGCTTTAGATGGTATTAGAAGAAACTCTTTTGTTTACTTTGACCCACCGTATGATCCTATATCAACGTCTTCAAATTTTACTGGATATACATCAAGTGGATTTGGTAAAAATGAACAAATTAGACTAAAACTATTATGTGACCGATTAACTTTACAAGGGATAAAGTTTATTTTATCTAATTCAGCCACTGAGTTTATAAAAGATTTATATAAAAGTTATACTATTGAGATAGTTCACGCCAGAAGGTCAATAAACTCCAATGCTTCTTTAAGAGGCGAAATTGATGAGGTTTTAATAAAAAACTATGAGTAAATTAAGTAAAAATGATATTGCATGGCAGCAAATTTTTGATAAATACGACATAATTGAGAAAGTTCAACAGAATGGACAGTTTGAAATAACGGCTACTGCAATAAAAGGTATAAGTGGGCGAGAGGCTCGCTTAATGGCAAAATTTGATAATAGAGCAAATTTACCAAGATTATTTCAAAAATATCATTTATCAATTTTACCTATTACTCGTGGTAGCTACGTTATTGCACCATTCGAAACGTATCAAGATTTTCCGACAGATATGCACGGTGTTGAAACTATCTATATCCAATTTCCAGAGCACATTGAAAGCATAGACCCAAATAATATTACAAGTGAAACAGCTGCAGTCAATAGTGCATTTTTGTCTGGAATATTGGCTAATTTTATAGACGACGATGAAGAGCTTATTCCAACGGTAAATGGGCGAATGAGTTCTAATAGCTTTTCATTTAAAATAAATAATGTATTAACTAAAAAACAAATGCCAATTTATGTGCAAAATTCGCAAATTGAGATTGATGTAGCATATGAGGGTGTTTCTACATTATCATTAATTGAGGTAAAAAATAATATTGCAGATGATTTTCTTGTCAGACAGCTGTATTACCCTTATAGACGTTGGCAAGAACAGCTTAGAAAACAAGTAAAAACAATCTTTGTTGTTTACACTAATAATTCATTTTTCCTTTATGAGTATATCTTTAATTCTATTGATGATTATAATTCAGTAAAATTAAATAAAATGAGGAAGTATTGTTTTGAACCACTAGATATTGGTATAACAGATATTGAGAAAATAATATCTAATACTTGTGTTATGAGTGAGCCTACTAATGCTCCTTTTCCTCAGGCAGATAGTTTTGCGAGAGTTATCAACCTATGCGAGCTTTTGCAAGAAGATAGTTTGACAAAAGAGGAAATTACCATAAATTATGATTTTGACATGCGTCAAACTGATTATTATTTTAATGCGGGTAAATATTTAGGATTGTTTGAGTTATCAAATGAGCAAATATGTTTAACTGAAACAGCCACTAAAATATTAACTTTAGCGCCACGGGCTAAGCAGCTTGAATTTGTAAAATTAATAATGCAGCATGCGCCATTTAGGATGGTATTAGAAAAACATTTGAAAACGTCTCAGCCTCCGACTAAAGAAGAGGTTATAGAGATAATGAAAATGTGTAATTTGAACAGGATCGGGGATAAAACATATGAGCGAAGATCCTCAACTGTTATTGCGTGGGTGAATTGGATTTTAGATTTAGCTAGATAGAATATACGTTAGATATTAAGTTTATATATTTTTTAGAATACGGATTTGAATTGTGGAGACTAATTTAATTATTATTGCAGCGAGCGCTGGTGGTGTAGCATTGATTGTGATTATCAGCTTATTGCTGGTATTTAGTCGTCTTAAAGGTGCTAATGATAATAAAGAACAGTTAAATGAGCTTAATCAGCAGTTATTCACGCTCAACACCGATTTTACTAAACTCACTGCCGATTATGAACATGCTAAACAAGAGCAACAGCGCATTACTCTGCAATTAAATGAAGCGCTACAAACCAGCCGGGCATTGGAGGAGAACAGTCGTAATATTCAGCATGATAATCTTCAGTTAAGCAATGACAAATCAAGGCTTGAAGTTGAAAATGAGCACTTAAAAACTGCTTATACCCAGTTAGAAAAGATGCTGGCTGAACTCAAGCTACAAATGAATAGTGAATTTACCAATCTGAAAAACTTAGCGATTAACGAACTCAAAGAGCGGGCAGATAATTCCCTGCGTGATATCAGTAAAGAAAATGTAGTTTTACCATTACAGGAAAACTTAAAAGATTTACAGCAGAAAATCAATGAGCTGGCATTTCAGACCAAAGAAATTAACCGTAATTCTGAAGGTTTAAATCAGCAAGCACAAAATTTAGCTTTGGCTCTGACTAAAGACAGCAAGAAAAAAGGTGAATTTGGTGAGATGATTTTGGCAAATATTCTCGAAAGTGTTGGACTACAACAGCATATCAGCTATACCGAACAAGCGCAAATTAGCTTAGATGACAAACGTTTGATTCCGGATGTGATTATTAACTTGCCACACAACAAGGCGGTGGTAGTTGATAGTAAAAATATTATAAAACGCTATTATGAGAGCATTGTAAATGATGAAGATAAAAGTAAGGCAATCTTTGATGCTATCAAGCTCACGATTAAAAATCTAAGTAATAAAGATTATCTCAGTGCAGTTGAAGCTTCGATTGGTAAAGCGGTGTTTGATTATGCGATCATGTTTATTCCTAATGAGGGATTATTTTCCTTAATTATCGAAGAAGACCAACGTTTAAGCGGAACTTTGTTGCGCGAAGCATACCAGCAAAAAGTCTTTATTGCCGGACCTTCGACGCTACTAGTTTTGCTGGGAATGATTGAGCGCTCATGGGATGTTTATCAGATTGAGGAACGTGCTGAAAACATCATTAGTCTATCTCGTGAACTTAGTGATAAATTTAAAATTAGTTTACAGCGGATTGCGGACTTGGGGCAATCAATTCGGAGTTGTGGTAATAAATATGATGAAGTGGTTAAGTCACTGGATAATGGTACAGCTGCCAGTGCTTACAGTAAGTTAGAGAAATTAGCTCAGCTTTCCGGAGAAAAAGTTCAATTAGCCAAGCCTGTTGAAGTTGGTGAGGTGATACCCAGGCTACCCAGCTCTGCCCGTGATGAAGAATGTAGCTCAGTCCGAAGAACACATTTATAATTGCGATGAATTAGGTGACTAGATTTTTATTTTGTTGCTCATTTGTTTAAAAGAAAAGTCCTTGCGGACTTTTCTTAGTTAGCGATAGCTAATCCTTCACGGCGTGGGTCAGCTGCGCCACTCCAGCCATCATTAGTACGAATTATATTGGTTTCACCACTAACTAAATCACTTCTAACCACCGATTCACCCAAGGCATTTAGCTTATCTAGTTGTGCACTGAATATTGAATCACCATTTTCTAAAACTGGTACTGCATTGGCTGCACAGAGATTAGGTGAGGAGGATGCTTCAGCTGCTGATTTTTTGAAGTCTAAGATTTGAATCAGGTTTTTGGCAACATAACAAATAATCTGACTACCGCCAGGAGAACCAGTTAGTACTTGCAAATTATGCTCCTTATCAAAAACCATCGTTGGAGCAATTGACGAACGAGGACGTTTACCAGCTTCAACGCGATTGGCAACTGGTTTACCAGATGCATCGGTTGGTGCTAACGAGAAATCGGTTAATTCATTATTTAAGAAGAATCCATTGGTAAAGAGATGGCTACCAAATTGATGCTCAACCGTTACGGTCATTGTAACCGCATTGCCATCTTTATCCACAATAGATAATGATGTGGTTCCATGAGCTTTTGGACTATTATCTGCAACGTATTTAGGATCAGCGCCGTATGGCTTGCCGGGCGCAACTGGTGTTATTAGTGCTGCCGATTCATTAATTAGTTTTGCACGCTCATCCAAATATTTATTATTCAGTAACCCTGTGATAGGTTGTTTAACAAAATCAGGATCAGCAAGATATTGATTACGATCGGCAAAAGCTAATTTACTTGCTTCATAGAAATTATAAACCCAATTTATATCTGTGAATGCACTTTCTCCTGTTTGAGTATAATTGCGAGCATAGATAGCCAATAATTCTTGGACTGTAACTCCACCACTTGATGATGGAGGCACGGAGCAGATGTCATATTGATCGCGATAAGTACTGCATACTGGTTCCTTAACCTGTACTTTATATGCACTGAGATCTTTAGCACTCATTAGCTTTTTATTCGCGCTTTTATTTACCGTTTCAACAATCTCATGAGCAATTTTGCCAGTATAAAACTCCTGCGGATTTTTGGCAATTATTTCTAATGTATCCGCATAAGCAATATTGCTAACTTTATCGCCAATTGGTTTTACTTCGCCTTGAGCGTTAAAATAAACTTTGGCAACTTGTGGATTATGTTTTAAGATATCCTGATCACTTTGTAATAAACCGTAGAGTCTTGGACTCATCGGGAAGCCATTACGGGCTAGAGTGATAGCGGGTGTTAATAATTTATTCCATGCTAGTTTTCCATTTTGTTGATGCATCTTATAAAATAAAGCAACCTCGCCAGGAACACCAACTGAGAGTGGACTTAACATTGCCGATTCAAAATTTATTGGTTTAGAGGTTTTGGGGTCGATAAACCACTCTGCTGTAGCGCTTAGTGGGGCAACTTCACGCCCATCAAAAGCTAGTAGTTGTTTGGTTGGTTTGTGCATGGTAGCTAAGGGCGTAGCCTCCGCCGCCAATTCCTGAGGATTGTGGTTCAGTTAATCCCAGAACAAACGCTGCAGCAATTGCGGCATCTGTTGCATTGCCACCTTTATCAAGCATTTGTTGAGCGGCTTTGCTTGCCCACGGATTATTGGTGACTATCATTGAATGTTTACCAGTAAGCAATGGCTTTTCAGTTTTAGCGGTTGCGACTTCTGGCGCTACAGGCTGGGAGGCAGTAGCATTAGCGAATAGCGGAATTATACTGCTTAATACAAGCAGTGCAATTTTATTCTGTTTCATATTTATCCTTGGTATGGTTATAATAGTTCCTGAGTTTCTTTAGCGATCATTAATTCTTCATTAGTTGGAATTAGTAACGCTTTAACCGTAGAAGCTTCACTGCTAATAATTCGCTCCTGACCACGAACATCATTTTTTTCAGAGTCGATACTAATTCCCAGAAATGAGATACCATCAATGATTTTAGCACGAGTTACTTTATCATTTTCGCCTAATCCGGCAGTAAAAATAATTGCGTCAACACCATTCATTGCTGCAGCATAGGCACCGATGTATTTTTTTACATTATAAGTGAATACATCTAACGCTAACTGAGCGCGCTGATTGCCTTGTTCTGCTGCTGATTCGATATCACGAAAATCGCTACTAACTCCTGAGAGACCAAGAACACCAGATTTTTTATTCATCAGATTGTCAATTTCATCGACATTAAGCTTCATTTCATGGGAAATGAAAGCAATTATACTTGGGTCAAGGTCACCACAGCGCGTACCCATAGTTAAACCAGCCAGCGGCGTAAAACCCATGCTGGTATCAACGCTTTGTCCGTATTTAATAGCTGCAACTGAAGCACCATTGCCAAGATGACAGCTGATTAATTTTAGCTGACTTAGTTCTTTACCAAGTAATTTTGCAGCACGCCCAGCTACGTATTTGTGTGAAGTACCATGAAAACCATAGCGACGAACTTTATGTTCCTGATAAATTTCATAAGGCAGTGAATACATAAATGCTTCAGCAGGCATGGTTTGATGAAATGCAGTATCAAAAACTGCAACCATTGGTGTATTTGGCATTAATTCTTGGCAGGCTTTAATTCCGGTGATATTAGCTGGATTATGTAGTGGAGCTAGTTTTGCACATTCCTCCAAGGCCTCCATTACAGTTGCATCAATAATTACGGATGCAGCATATTTTTCCCCGCCATGTACGACACGATGTCCCACGGCATTGATTTCTGTCATTGAGTCAATCACACCCATTATCTCACAACATAGCACTTTGGTTACACAGGCTACGGCACTTTTGTGATCGGTGATTGGGGTGCCATTGGCAAGTTGTTTTTCTGAGTCAATGACAAACTTATCCTCACCTTTACGATGAGTTAAAACAGCACCTGACAGACCAATTCGTTCTACCAATCCACTGGATAAAACGCTCTCAGTCGTGGTTTCAATTAACTGATATTTTAAAGATGAGCTGCCGCAGTTTAGAACAAGTATTTTCATGAGTATCCCTCTGTTATAAAATAAACCTAGGCGGTTATTATAACGCAGTTCTTACTCTAGAAACTAAATTAACCTTATTTAATTTGCTGTTGTTGATAGCAGTCGCGGATTTGCTGATGAAGATAGTTTGCAAGTAGTTCGCGATCAGCAAAATCTGCAGCAGCAACAGGAGGGAGTACTGTAACATGGATTGTTAATCCTTGCAGTCGCAGAGTATTCATTACAGTTTTCATCCAGCCAACTTTAGCAAAGGAAACTTCACGTGCCAAACGATTATTATTTTTACGGTAGCTAAGTACTACTGGAAAAATTTTACTATTTGCCATTCTGGCGGCTTCCAGAAGTGGCGCTTTAAACGGTAAAACTTCTTTACCTACGCTGGTTTTCCCCTCAGGGAAAAGCCCGATACTGGCACCTTCTCGGAGAAGTTGCGCAACGTGTTGATTAATGTTAATCAACTCTTTTTTGTTTTTCCGATTGATGAAAATTGTGCCACCAGCCTGAATTACTCGATTCAAAATTGGCCACTGTAGCATTTCTATTTTACCGATAAATTGCACAAAGCAGGTACGGTACATGACAACCGTATCCATCCAGGAAATATGATTTGCTACAACCATCGAGTTTTTCATATCTTGATTTGATAGTGGATAGCCGTGAAAGTAGAGCTTGGCGCCAGTTGATGCGATCAGGCACCGAGTCCAGATCATGCGAACCTGTTGACGGACAAAAGATTTTGAAAATGGGTATATAATCAATACAGCTAAGACCATAATTGCCATACTGGCTATTACAGCACTAAAACGCAGCCAGGCTACGGTACTACGAATCATTAAAAACTGCTTTCACAAGAAATAGAATAATTTATATTAAATAACTAATTGAATCCTGCCAGCGGGCACTTAATCTTAGAACTAGTTATTTTAGCTTAAACTTGCAATAATTTCTAGCGAAATCACCTATTATTCGCAGTTATAAAAAAGCAGAGAAATTATTTACTCTGCTTCTGATATTTCAAATTTAATGTTTAAGAGTATTTTGAGCATTACTAAATAGTGATGATTGCGTAAATACTAGACTGTTTGACAATTCACGAGCTAAAAATTCATGAAAATGACGCATTCCTTCTTCAGTTGGTAGTTGATATGGTCCAGAATCCTCTTTACCTTGGTGGTAGAGTGATTTTCGTCCTTCATGCATCCGATAGCAGATTTCATCATCTTCCTTGGCAGTTTCAAAATAAACTTGTTGTTGAATTGCTACATACTCTTCATCAAAACCTAAAATTTCATCGGGATAATAAAATTCAGTAATCACGCGGCATTTTTCTGGAGCTACTGGTTCTACTACTGAAATAACGATACATTTAGGATAACATTCAATCATGATATTGGGGTAGTACGCCATCCAGATTGCGCCATATTCAGGAATTTGTCCATTATGTACATCCAGAACTTTTTTACTCCAGTCATTGTAGAGTTTACTTCCACCTCTGGACAACTGATTTTTAGTCGGAACAATTTGTAAATGATGCCAATCACCAAAATTCCAGCTTAGATTTGCACAATCAACAAAATTACCTAAACCAGGGTGGTATGGATCAACATGGTAGTCTTCAGCATAAACCTCCATGAAGGTTTTCCAATTAAAGTCGTAATCAGTAACAACTGTATTACTGTATTGATAATTTTCAAAATTAATGTATTTACCAAAGTTCCCAAGATTTGCCAAGTCATGGTGAATGTCACGATTGTTTTTAAATAGTAGCCCGTTCCAGTTAATCAGTGCTGCAACAGTGAGATTCTTGCATTGCGGGAGCTCTGGGAAAAGAGGTGCCCCAACTAGCATTCCTTGTGAATTATATGTCCAACGATGCAAATCACAGACTATATGTTGGCTATTACCATGACCTTTCATCATAATTGCTTGGCGATGGCGACAAATATTATCAATTAGCAGATGCTCATTCCCATTATTGTAAATAAGTTTACTATGATCAAGCCATTCAATTGAGCGGTAATCATATTGATTAACGGCCATAAGCTGATGAGCTATATATTGTGGAGCTTGTGAAAATAGTTTGGCTTGTTCAATATCAAAGTATTGTTGTTCAAAATAACTGGCTAAAGAAGGTGTGTTCATAAATTTCCTTTCTAATCTAAATTAAACCGTAGTTCAATTTAATTTAACACCAGAAGATAACCATGAAACGGAAAAAATTTCCTGATAAAGGGAATATTTTACCCCATTTAATCAGTTATGGGCAAGGTTGTGTCAAGACATAAGCTGTCTTTTGGAGATTATTTAAGTATAAAAAGAGGTAGCTATAAAATAGGCTACCTACTTTTTGAAGTTGATTTTATCAGATACGTGAACTGTTTCTTATTATGTTTGAAATATGATCCGTTTCTGATTTTAATCCTTCAAAATTTGCTAGTTTCCATTCCCAATTTGGTGCTCCAACGCTGCCTGGCGTATTTAATCTTGAGCTATCATCTAAACCAATGATATCCTGAGCTGGGAAAATAACATATTCTGCTTGGTAATTCACTATGTAGGCAAGGATTGCTGATTTAATATTTTCATCACTAACCTGGAAATATTCGCGAAGAGCGTGACGTTGCTCATCGCTTAGACTATTGTACCAGCCCATTAGGGTGCTATTGTCGTGTGTTCCGGTATAAACAATAGTATTGACCGTTTTTTCAAGGGCTGAATTATCCAGATGTGGTTCAAAAATAAACTGAAATATTTTCATCCCTTTGAGATTATAGTGATCACGTAAATCTAAAACTTCTTTCCGTAAATCTCCAAGATCCTCGGCAACGATTTTAATCTCAGGTAATTCACGGTAAATTGTATCAAAGAGGGCATAACCTGGTGCTTCAATCCATTCACCTTCAACCGCGGTTGGGCAACTGGCTGGAATTTTCCAATAAGTATCAAATGCTCTGAAGTGATCAATGCGAATAATATCAAAAGCGGTAGCATTGCCAGCTAAGCGCTCAATCCAGAACTTAAATCCGTTAGCTTCTAATGCTTTCCAATTATAGAGTGGATTTCCCCAGCGTTGTCCAGTAACTGAGAAATAATCAGGTGGTACACCTGCAATAAACGTTGGCTGCTGATTTTCATCAAGTAAAAATATATCTTGATTTTCCCATACGTCAAGTGAATCCATGCCAATATAAATCGGAATATCACCCATGATCTGAATCCCTAGGCTGTTGGCATAGTGTTTTAGCGCAAACCATTGGCGATAGAAGATAAACTGTAAGAACATTTCATAGTCGATTTGGTCTTGAAATGGAGTTAGGTCTAAAGCCTTATCCTTAATCCAGTTTTTATGTGCAACAGGCCAATCTGTCCAGATTTTTAAATTATTAGCTTTTTTAAGCGTCAAAAATACAGCATAATTTTTTAACCATGGAGTAGTCGTGGTAAATTGCACGTACTCAGCACGTAGTTTGTTACTTGCTTTAAAGTTGGCAAAAGCTTTACGCAACATCAATTCTTTATGTTTACGTACTGCTTGATACTCAATTGTAGTTGGTTTATCCGAATTAAATTTGATGAGATCTGCAGGAGTAAGCAATTCATCTTCGCTTAGGCGGTCAAGACTTATATATAGCTCATCTCCGGCAAACGATGAATAAGCCTGATAAGGTGAGTTACCATAGCCAAGTGGGTTAAGCGGCAAGACTTGCCAAATCTTAAGCTGCATTTGATGAATAATATCAACAAACTTATAAGCCTCTGTACCAAAGTCACCAATTCCATAGTTAGATGGAAATGATCCTACTGGCATTAGTATCCCTGCTGATCTCATGTTAATCCCTCTTAAATTTAGTTTAAATCAATTTTCCAGATATCTTGGTTGTAATCACGAATCGTACGATCTGAACTAAAGTATCCTGCCTTAGCGATATTAACTAAGCTCATTCTATTCCATTGTTCACGATTTTCATAGTCAGATAACATTTGATCCTTGGTTTTAATATAGTCCACAAAATCAATTAAGGTCATATACCAATCTTTGGTAATTAACTCATGATGTAATTGGTCTAGACGTTCTTTTGTTCCAATTGCCAACATTCCTGGTGAATTAATAAAGTCTACTGCGCGTTTAATTAGTAGATCATAGAAGTAGTAATCCCAAGAATGATAACCATTGGTGCGGTATAGTTCAATAATTGTATTGCTATCCTTACCAAAGGTATAGATATTATCGGGACCGACTAATTCAGCAATCTCAACATTGGCTCCATCCATGGTTCCAATGGTAACGGCACCATTGAGCATAAATTTCATATTCCCTGTACCGCTGGCTTCTTTCGATGCCAATGAAATTTGCTCTGAAATATCGGCTGCCGGAATCAGTTTTTCCGCAACAGTTACGTTATAATTTTCGACAAACACTACTTGTAAGTGTGGGCTAACTTCAGGATCGCTATTGATTAATTGTTGTAAGCATAAAATCAAATGAATCACATGTTTAGCGATAGTATAAGCTGGAGCAGCTTTACCTCCAAAAATAACGGTTAATGGACGGCTAGGCAGTTTTCCTTCTTTAATTTCCAAATATTTATGAATAACATATAACGCATTCATTTGCTGGCGCTTATATTCATGAATCCGTTTAACCTGTACATCAAAAATCGACTGCGGATTTAGTTTAATCCCGGCAGTAACTTTAATGTATTCAGTAAATTGTTGTTTTTTAGTTTGTTTAATAAGGTCTATTTGAGAGAGTACATTACTATCATTGGTATAACTCATTAGTTTATCTAATTCAAGTGAATTAAATTTAAAATCATTGCCAATAGTTTTAGCTAAAAAGTCTGTTAACTCACTATTAGATTGCATTATCCAACGTCTAAAAGTAATTCCATTGGTTTTATTATTAAATTTATTTGGATAGATGTCATTAAATTGCTTTAATTCACTATTTTTTAAAATTTTGGTATGTAATGCAGCAACCCCATTAACACTAAAGCAATAGTGAATATCAATTCTAGCCATATGTACACGACCATCTTGGTCAATAATATCAACCGATGGATCTGTATATTGTGCTTTAATCGCAGTATCTAGATATTTGATAATGTTAATAATTGCCGTTGGCACAACTTTTTCGAGGTAGGATAGAGGCCATTTTTCCAATGCTTCAGCTAAAATCGTGTGATTAGTATAGGCAACACTGCGTTTAACAATTGCAGTAGCTTGCTCTAGGGGTAACCCTTTCACCAATAACTGACGAATTAATTCAGGGATTACTAAAGTTGGGTGGGTATCATTAATTTGAATGACTACATGTTTGTCGAGTTCTGCATAATCATAGCCTTTGGCATCCATTTCAGCAAAGATAAGATGTACCGCATTGCTTACCATAAAGTATTGTTGAAAAATACGTAACAAATGCCCAGCTTGATCGCTATCATCTGGATATAAAAACAAAGTCAAATTCTTGGCAATGTCGTTTTTATCAAACGCAATTCCGTCATGTACAATCGAGGTATCAATACCTTCAATATCAAATAGGCTTAATTTGTTAACCGAGCCACGATAGCCAACTACATCAAATTCATAAAGACAAGATTTAACCGTAAAATTAGTAAATTGGATATCATAGCTGATATCAGTTTTATTCAACCATCCAGCATCTTCAATCCACGGATTAGGCTGTTCGCTTTGCAGATTATTACTAAATTTCTGCTTAAATAAGCCATAATGGTAATTAAGTCCAATTCCACGTCCAGGAATTCCTAAAGTTGCAATTGAGTCAAGAAAACATGCCGCTAAACGTCCAAGTCCACCATTACCCAATGATGGTTCTGGCTCAATTTCCTCAATTGTGCTTAAATGCTTGCCATGCTCTTTAAGTAAGTTATTAACATGGTGATATAAGCCAAGGTTAATCAGATTATTGGAAAGCATTTTTCCAATTAAAAATTCACTAGAGATGTAGTAAATTTTACGTGAACCATCGAGTTGTGGGCGAGTTGAGGTTTGTTGTTTTAGGTATTCAAGAAGGGCATAATATAAATCGCGATCTGATGCATCGCTTAGAATACAGTTTAATTTTGTTTCTAAAGCTTGTTGAATTATTTCTTTTTCCATAAAGTTAATTTCCAAATAAAAATTCTTATCATTAGTTTTTGATATTGGTTTGAGATAGTGATTTTAACACTGATACTCAGATTTACCAAGGCTTATTTGCAAATGACTACATAATATTTGTAGCCATTTTTATAGAAGATTTATTTTTCAAATAATTTAAAATAAAGCTATTTTACGAAGCGTACGCTAAAACCAGCAAGTAACATAGAAACACCAGCCACACCAAGCATAATAACTGCTTCGCCACCAACCAAGGATAAGATGGCGCCACCTAAGATACCAGCGGCTATTTGTGGAATAGTAATTGTAGCATTAAATATTCCCATATAAACCCCCATTTTATCGGCTGGTAATACTGCTGACAAAATTGCATAAGGCATTGCTAATATTGCCGCCCATGCAATTCCAATACCGATCATCGAAATTAACAGCAGATGTTTATCATGAATGAAAACCATCGACAACAGTCCTAAACCGCCAAGAATTAGTGACCACATGTAGACTGATTTACGTCCGAAGCGATTCGCTAGTTTAGTCATAAACATAGCATAAATTGCTGCAAATAAGCTATAGGCTGCAAAAATTACACCAACCCAGTTACCCGCTTCATTAAATGCTGCAGAGGTCGAATCTGTAGCCGCAGTATGCCAAACATTTCCTGCAATTCCAGATGTAGTATAAACCCACATCATAAAGAGTGCAAACCATGAAAAAAATTGAACTATTCCCAATCTAATCATTGTTGGGGGCGTTTCTTTTAATAGTTGTAGAAATGAGGTTTTAATTTTGGGTTTATTGTTATCAAGATCGTGATACTGCGCATACTCTTGAGGTGGATATTCTTTAGTAGTAAATGCAGTCCATAATACGGACAATAATAAGCAGCCTCCACCAAAATAAAACGACCAAATAACTGTAGGAGCTACTTTTTGACCTGCTTCAGGTACATTTGCTACGCCTGTCCAATTAAGGATAAAAGGTAACAATGAACCAATTACCGCTCCGACATTAATTAAAAAACTTTGGATTGAATAACCTAGATTAAGTTGTTCTTCGGATACCATGTCTCCAACCAGTGCTCTAAATGGTTGCATGGTAATATTAAAAGCAGTATCCATAAATAAGAGCATAAATGCGCCAAAAAGGACAGGGTAGATAAACGAAGCAAAATGTTCAGAATTGGGCATAAAAAACATCGCTAATGCAGAAATAATTGCGCCAAGTAAAATAAATGGAACTCTCCGCCCCATTCGTGTCCAGAGTTTATCACTGGATAAGCCGACAATCGGTTGAACGATCAAGCCAGCAACTGGAGCCGCTAACCAAAAATAACTTAAATGTTCAACATTGGCTCCCAGTGCCGATAAGATACGGCTGGTATTACCGCTTTGGAGTGAATATCCGATTTGGACACCTAAAAAACCAAAACTAATATTAAACACTTGCCAGAAACTAAGTTTGGGCATTTTGAGCTTCATAATTCTTACCACCTTTATTAATCTGGGCTACTTTAAATAGCACTGTTAAATTTGTGGTTGCATTTTAACATAATCTAAGCCTGCCTAATTCATGCTTATGCTACAAATGTATGCTGCAGCGCATTATTTATTATTTAAAATATTCTAAGTCAAAGCCGCAAAATAGTTTATGTTATCTGATGTTACGCAGCATGAGCTAAACTTTCAAATTCAGCGAGCTGCAGTTTAATTAGTTGTAATTCATTTAGC
>JAIEPY010000109.1 GCA_019748155.1 Burkholderiales bacterium
ATCACCCTTTTTATTTAGATGACGATAAGGTACTATAAGTCAACGAATTTATGCAAGTTTAATATGCGGTTGCCCTGAGATCAACACGAGTTATTTGACATAGACCGATATAGACTTATACCGCAATTATAGCACTTTAAGTCGGAGCAAAATCGGTTAAAATACTGGGTTAACTATGTAGTTTAATTAATTTTTTGAGTATCTATGAACTATCACTATAAAGCCAATTATCTCCGCGCTGGTTTACTCTTGAATGAAACCAAAATTATTGCCAGTTTATTAAAAGATGGCAACGATTTTACTCAAATTAAACAACAGGTTGAACAAGATAATCTTTTAAATACTAAATCTAGTGTAACAGCTAAAACATATTTTAGCCTGATACGCTCACGTCTGGAGTTAGTTCGACCTGAGTTGTGGCAGCTTATGTCGGAGAATGATCGCGAATTATCGAACCAAGCCATATTTGTTGCGGCACTCAAATACTCGCCATTAGTCGGGGACTTTTTACGTCTGGGACTTCGGCAAAGAATTAAAGAATTTTATAATGATTGTCCGTATAGTGTTTGGGATTCCTATATTGAGCAGTGCTACGTTAGAGATGCTGAGATGAGCACGTTTAGCCCTTCAAGTTATACTAAACTAAGGAACCAAAGCTATAATATTTTGATTGATGGTGGATTTATTAGCGATATTAAACAAAAAATAATCCGTCAGCCATTTTTTCGGCAATCCTTATTACAATTACTCAATGCACAAAATGAAAAATATATTTTGTCGTGTTTGGACGGGATGATTTGGGAATGAATTCGCAAAATTTTGTTGAACGCTTAAATTCACTGGAAGAGCAAATTACTAATTCTGACTTTTTAGATAGTAAAGGGATTGGTAATGAAGTGCCATATTATATCTTTACTTATCCTGCACAGGAAGAAGAACGATTGAGTCGTCATTTAGCACTAATTAATTTAAGCTTAAAAAGTATAACCAACTTAAAATTTATTCAAATTAATCTATTTAATGAAGCGGTAAATTTGCTTAAAGATAATCATATTTACCAGGATGTGATTGAGATGCAGCAAACTGGAGTAGTAAATAGTGATGTGCTGTATGCCCTACAAGGTGAGCTAAATGAAACTAATTTGGCAAGCTATATAAACCAACGTTATCAGCTCGATAGCTTTAATCTAATTTTACTAACTGGAGTCGGTGGTTGTCATCCAATGATATCTGTGAGTAAAATGTTAAGTAACCTACAGTCATTAACCATGAAATGTCCGCTAGTAGTATTTTATCCTGGTGAGTATACCAAGAATACCGCCCAAGAGAATGGGGCATTTTCGTTATTTAATCTAATCAATCGAGAATCCTATTATCGGGCATTTAAACTTTAAGTCATGTGGGGAAATAAGAGATGAGTTTGCAGAATATTTTTAAAAAGCCCGTAGAACGAGCAATTGATGGCGTAATTAAAGCACAAGATAATGCAAATATTTGGCAAGAGTTAGATGAATTTGTTATAACTAAGGAAACGCATAGTTTATTAAATCAATTCGTTGAGAGTTATAATAGTTATGCCGAGGGTGATCATTCTGCTGCTGGTCGCAATGGGGTGTGGATTTCGGGATTTTTTGGCTCGGGTAAGTCGCATTTCTTAAAGATATTATCGTTATTGGTAGATAATCAATCAATCGAACATTCTGGGATGCAAAAATCGCCACTGGATTTTTTTGCGGATAAAACTAGTGATGCTTTGGAACTAAGTGCCGTCAAGAAAATGGCGACACAATCTGCTGATGTAATTTTGCTAAATATTGAAGATCAAGCGAATGTACGGACTGACTCAAATAATAATATTTTGGAAGTTTTGTGGAATCAGTTTAATAGCAAAGTCGGCTTGTGTGCAACTTTTCCTGAAGTTGCTGAATTTGAACGCTTAATGCAAAGAGATGGTATTTATGTGACATTCTGTGAAGAATATTTAGCTGAACATGCTGAAGATTGGGAGAGTGCACGCAAGAGATTTTATTTCCGTGCGCCTAAAATTGCTGCGACTTATTCCAAGCTGAGTGGTGCTGCATTTGATGGTGCTAGTCTCAGTGCGATGGTTAAAAATCAACTGCAAATCACTGCAGATAATTTTTGTAAAATAGTTAATAATTATTTGGATAGCAGAGGCAAAAATCAGCGGCTAGTGTATTTTTTAGATGAAATTGGTCAATTTATTGGTGGAGATACCCAGCGATTATTGCAATTACAAACTATAGTGGAGAGCTTAGGCAGTAAAACTGGTGGACGGGCAGTGGTGGTGGTTACTTCACAACAAGCGATTGATGAGATTATTGAAACGCAAACTAAAATTGAACGGGACGCTTTTTCGCGGATTACGGGGCGCTTTGCCACGCGATTATCATTAACCAGTAGCAATGTTGATGAAGTAATCCAAAAGCGCTTACTAGATAAAACACCAGTAGCGGAAGAGGATTTAACTCAGATTTATGCGCAAAATGGCGATATTTTAAAAAGCAAAGTACTGTTTAAGGGTAATACTCAGGAATATCCGATAATAAATTCAGCAGAGCAATTCGCGGAGTATTTTCCTTTTCTACCCTATCAAATCAGGTTGATTCAACATACTTTTGAAGGGATTCGTAAACACGCTGCTGCAGGTGCACATTTGGCACATGGTGAGCGTTCCTTACTAAGTGCGTTTCAAGGTGCATTAAAAGATAATATTCATAATCTAGACTGGAATAGCATCATTCCATTATATAAATTTTTCCCCTCAATTCAAAGCTGGTTAGAAAGCACTATTGCCGCTACGATTAAACATGCCGAGGGTAATTCGGCTTTAACTGACCGAGATTTTGAGATTAATCTTCTGAAAACCTTGTTTATGGTGCGTTATGTTGATCACTTTAAAGCAAATTTGAACAATTTGGCGGTGTTATTTATTGAGAATATCAATCAAGATATGGTAGTGCTAAAAGAGCGTTTAGTGGTGAGTTTGGAACGCTTAGAAGCGCAATCATTGATTAGTAAAAGTGGTGAAGTGTATAAATTTCTGACCAATGAAGAGCAGGATATTAGCCGCCAAATTAATCAGCTTAACCCTGATGAAAATGAAATCAGCAATGCTTTAATTAAGCTAGTCGTTGAGGGTGGACTAAATGAGGTAGGTAATAAAGGTAAGTTTGAATACAGCAATAAAAAGATTTTTGAATATGAGTTTCAAGTTGATGGACAAGCAGCAACTTCCAGTAATCGTAATCTGGATTTTAAGATTAATTTTGTCACCGAGCGAGATCGAGAAAAATTTGCCTTGTATCAACAAAATTCGCTCGCCACGCTGGCACAAGATGGAGAGATTACATTAGTTTTAGCGGAGGGTGGTTGGATGCGTGAACTAAATAATTATGTTAAAACTGATAAATTTATTCGTGAAAGACCGCCAGCTAGTCTTGATGAACGAAGTAATTCAATCATCCGAAGCAAACAAGAGGATAACCAAACTCGCAAGCATAAATTAATTGCTGGCTTTAAAGATGCGATTCGGGTTGCACCTTGCTGGATTAGTGGGCGCTTGGTAAGTTTGACAAGTAGCGATTTAAAACAAATTATTGCTCAAGTCTGTGAGTATTATATTGAAAATAATTATAGTAACTTGCAACTAATCACTAAACCATATCCAGACCCGGTTGAAGCCGCAATTAGAAATTTAATTCAACACGGCTTTGATGATTTGATTGGTGCGGCAGATACCAAATCGCTTAATCCAAAAGCCTATGTGGAAGTCGAAAATTATTTACAAATGCAAAAAGCCATTGGGCAACGTGCGAATTTGACGAGTTTAATCAATCGTTTTGAACGCAAACCCTACGGATGGCAAGAACAACAAACGGCAGCGTTATTGGGTGAAATGTATCTAAATAACGGGATTAATTTAGTCTATAAAAATCAAATCGTGGCAAAAGAGAATATCCCTAGTAAATTATTTGCCAAACGTGAATGGGGGGATATTTATCTGGAACTAAGAGAGGTAACGTCACCGGAGTTATTAAACAATGTGGGCAAATTGTACCATGAGTTATTTAAGCAAATCGGCAATACACTCGAATCAAGTTTGCAAAGCGAGTATCTCAAACAACTAGAGACATGGCGGCAGCAAATTCAGGAGTGGAGACAATCAGCGAGCGCAGTGAATTTTCCTTTGGATAACGCTTTAATTGCAGGGCTAACAGCCCTTGAAGCTCTGGGTAATAATCAAGATAAAATATTGCCACAGGTGTGGGCTAAACATAGCGAATTAAAACAACTTGCCCAGCTAGTCGAGCAAACCAGCAGTTCATTAGAGCCACAACTAAATTTATGGCGTGAACTCATGGCTAATTTGAATAAATTTAGATCCGAATTGAACTTCTTCGCTAGTGATGAGCAGTTAAAGCAAGCCTTTACCGAGCTAAATGATATCTATCAAAACAAAGAACTGGATAAATTACCGCAAGTTAAACGCTTAATTCATCAGTTAAATACTGCCTATGTCCAGGAACTAATTAACTTTAGAAATAAAGTTATTGCGGAACTAGATGCTGGATTAGTAAAAATCACTATTGAACTGGATTTAGTTAATGCCACCGCTGATGAGCGCAATCAGACACTATTAGCGCTGAATAAATATACTCGTAACGAAATTAACGAAGCGGTGAATTTTGCCAAACTGGCAGGAATTGAACGCAATTTAACTATGATGATCAATGAGCAAATTGATGATATTCATCAGCAATTTGCAGCCAAAGCTACATTAGCACGCTTAAATGATCCTAATTCAGATACACCACAACTAGCGCAACCACGCAAAATTTGCCGCATTACAGCACGCAACTATGTCGGCAAAAGCTATCTGGAAACAACCGCCGATGTGGATAATTACTTGAGCAAATTACGCAGCGAGTTAATAACAGCAATTGCAGCCGATAATCGGGTAGAAATTAATTAAGCAATAATAATCAAGTTGTTATAGTAAAAGTAACATTTTGGAATTACCCGATGTAATTACATGTAAATGGAAGTAAAATAGATAATGAAAACTAGCCAACTGGAAAGCTACGCCCCTCAAGCCCGTCAAGATTTTATATCGGCAATCGCCCATAGTGCTAAATTACTCGGAATTAGTACGGATGGATTTTTGCCACTGGAAACACTTGGTGCAGATTTTAGAGTAACTGGAAGTAATCAAATTTACCCGGCTAAATCTCGGGCAGCGTATGAACAGCTTAAAGCCGCAATTAGCGCTCATGGCTATGCTCATGTAATTGAACAAGTGGCTTATACTTGGTTTAATCGCATCTTGGCGATTCGCTATATGGAGGTAAATAACTACTTTCAACATGGTAAACGGGTCTTATCGAATATTGATAGCAATGAACACCGTCCACAAATCTTGGTTGAAGCGCATACGCTAAATAATCAATTGCCTAATTTGCCAGCGCAGGAAGTGATTAAATTAATTGAACATAATCAATTTGACCAACTTTATAGCCAAATCATATTAGCCCAATCACAACAACTTCACCGCTGGATGCCGCAAATTTTTAGCCCGATTGATGATTATACTGCACTACTTTTACCCACCGATTTATTAGCCACCGATTCGCTAATTGCCCAATTATTAGCCGCAATTGATGAAGAGAGTTTTAAACAAGTTGAGGTGATCGGGTGGTTGTATCAATATTACATTAGCGACAAAAAAGCCGCCTCGATGGCACGAGTTGGTAAACAAAAAGGCGGTTATATGAGCAATGAAATACCGAGCGTTACTCAACTCTTTACCCCGAATTGGATAGTTAAATATATGCTCCAAAATAGCTTGGGGGCAACGTGGCTTCAAGCTAATCCAGCGAGTCCAATCAAAGCTCAGCTGAAATATTATATCGAACCAGCCAGCCAAAGCGCTGAAGTTAGCGCTCAATTAGCGGCAATTAATCCGGGTTATATTGATCCAACGACCTTGACCGTGCTTGATCCTGCTTGTGGTTCAGGGCATATTTTGGTCGAAGCATATCAGCTACTCAAGCAAATTTATCTTGAAGAGGGCTACTCACTTCAGCAAATACCACACCTAATCTTAAAACATAATCTGTTTGGATTGGAAATTGATCAACGTGCGACTCAGTTAGCTACTTTTGCGCTGATTATGCAAGCTAGAGCTGATGATGCAGATTTATTTGAGCAGCCGATTCAGACTAATATCGTGCAAATAGTTGCGAGTAATCATCTGGATAGTAACGCTATTTTTAGTAATTTAGCCGAAAAAAGTAATTTTATTACCTTTGGCGAAGTTCGCCAATTTATCGAGAGCTTCACCAATGCCGATTTGTTTGGTTCATTGATTCAAATTAGCCCGAATACTCTGGAAATAGCGCATAAGCTTGAGAGCTTTATTGACGGGCAAAGCCACCAGCATAGCGATTTGCTGCAGACCCAAGACTTGGAACAACTCCGCCCATTAATCCAACAAGCAAAATTACTGGCACAAACCTATGCCTGTGTGGTGGCGAATCCACCATATATGGGGAGTAAGTTTATAAATGATACTTATAAAAAATATTTAAAAGAGCATTATACTGGTTTTGAAAAAGATTTATTCAGTGTCTTTGTATTAAGAGATATGGCTTTTTGCAAACCCCATGGAACGATGGCTTTCATGACGCCTTTTGTGTGGATGTTTATAAGCAGTTTTGAGGAATTAAGGCATAAAATATTAGATAACTACGCACTTCATAGCATGGTTAAACCTTCATATACCGCTTTTTTTGCATCTGCGATTATTCCAATATGCACATTTGTTCTGAATAATAACCAAGTAAAAAATTATAAAGGAACTTACTTTGATTTGGGTTATTTAGGCGTTGCGGAAGATCAACCAAAAATCCTGATTGAAGCTAACAAAAATGATGATAATAAAATCAAATTTATTGCTCCGCAGGGGAAATTTTCGAAATTACCAGGGAGTCCGATAGCGTATTGGGTGAGTGATAAAGTTGCGGATATTTTTGCGACTTACCCGCCACTATCTAAGCATTCAGCCATAAAGCAAGGTATGGCTACAAGTGACAATACGAGATTTATTCGCCAATGGTTTGAAGTTTCTATTCAAAATATTGGCTTTGATATTGAAACGAATATAAAATCAATAGAGTCAAAGAAAAAATGGTTTCCATATAATAAAGGTGGCGATTTTAGAAAGTGGTATGGCAATCAAACTGAAATAGTGAATTGGTTTAATGATGGAGAAGAGCTGAAAATATATCAAAATACTTTAGACCAAGGGTGGACAGTAAGACTAAAAAGTAGAGAATACTATTTCAAAGATGGGATAACATGGACTTTTATTAGTTCTTCATATTTTGGTGTTAGATATTCGCCAATTGGTTTTATTTTTGATGTTGCTGGTTCTATGGCTTTTCCACAGATGGAGTATGATGTATATATTTGTACTGGCTTATTGAGTAGTAAGTTGTCAAATTATTTTCTTAATGTGGTTAATCCTACGTTGAATTATCAACGTTCTGATGTTGCGGCAATCCCAACTAAACTCGTTCCAGCCTGTGAGCCTATCGTTAAAGAATTAATCGAACTGAGTAAAGCAGATTGGGATAGTTTTGAAACTTCATGGAATTTTGCTGCTCATCCATTAGTTGGTTTAACTGCTGCGACCTTAACCGAGCGTTATGCGGTTTTACGGGAGATTTGGCGCAGCAATACCGCACGGATGAAAGCTCTCGAAGAAGAAAATAATCGTTTGCATATTGAGGCTTATGATTTAGCCGATGAATTTAGCCCTACGGTGGAAGATCGTCTGGTTACGCTATCGTGCAATCCGCAATATCGCTATAAAAGCGGCGAGAAAGAATTTGCCGTAGCCGATTTGGAGGCTCGTTTACAACTTGAGACTTATCAAGAGCTGATTAGTTATGCGATTGGTTGCGTGTTTGGTCGTTACAGTCTGGATTATGACGGTTTAGCTTATGCAGGTGGAGCATGGGAGAGTAGCCGTTATATCAGTTTTATTCCGTCTGGCAAAAATGTGTTGCCACTTAGCGAAAATATGTTTTTTGCCGATGATGGCGCGCGGCGAATTGAAGAATTTATCCAAACCGTCTTTGCCGCCGATCCAACCAGTAGTTTTTATCAATTAGCCCAGATAATTAAGCCGAATAATCGTGACAATAGTCTCAAAGTTATCAATGATTATTTGCGCACTGATTTTTATAAAGATCATCTCAAGCGCTATCAAAAAAAACCAATTTACTGGTTATTTAGTAGCGGTAAAAACCAAGCTTTTCAAGCGTTAGTCTATTTGCAACGTTTGGATACCAGCACGATTGCGAATCTGCGCACCGAGTACATACGCCCGTTATTGAGTTTCTATGAAAATAGTTTGGCTGAATTACGTGAATTAACTACACCGAGCAAAGATCAAACCAAATCAATAACGCAGCTGGATAAAAAGCTTGATGAATTACGCGATTATGATCAGCGTGTTGAGCATTTGATTAATCAAAACATCGTTTTGGATCTTGATGATGGGGTTACGGTCAATTATTCCAAATTTGGCGATGTTCTTGAAAAAATTAAGTAACACTAATAGCTTACAAGTGCTAAAATTATCCAGCTTCGGAGCAATGAAAATTAAATTATTAGTTAGAATGAGTTAAAAATGCAAATCGAATATATAGGTCTAAAAAATTTTAGAGCATTTAAAGATGTTGAAATGCGTGATATTCCTAAATTTTGTGTTATTGTTGGCGCAAATGGTACTGGCAAATCCACAATTTTTCAGGTATTTGATTTTCTCAAAGATGCTTTAACCGATAATCTACAAGTGGCTTTTACTAAGCTTGGCGGTAGCATGGGATTTAAAGAGGTGCGTACGCGTGGCGCCACGGGGAGTATTGAGATAAAGATTAAGTTTCGCCGGGCGGAGAAAACTCCATTATGTACTTATCAGCTTGAGATTAATGAAGAGGATGGGCAGTTAGTTGTTGAGCGTGAGATTTTGTCTTATCGTCGTGCACAGCGTGGCAAACCGTGGTATTTTTTAGATTTTAGCAATGGAAGCGGTTTTGCTGTGCAGAATGAATTGGCTGAAGTGAATGATGACACTCAATTAGAGCGCGAATATCATACTTTAAAAGCTAAAAATATTTTAGCGATTAAAGGCTTAAGCCAGTTTGAAAAATTTCCCGCGGTTATGGCATTGGGCGAGTTAATTGAGAATTGGCATATTTCAGATTTTCATATTACTAGTGCTAGACCAGAGCAACTTTTTGGATTCGCAGAGCATCTTTCCAAAGAAGGGGATAATCTTTCGTTGGTTACTGAATATCTACACAAACATCATTTAGCTATTTTTGAAACGATACTTACCAAACTATCTGAGCGTGTACCTGGTGTGGTGAGTGTAGAAACTAAAACTACTGAAGAGGGGCGTGTTTTATTAAAGTTTCGTGATGGGGTTTTTGTTGATCCGTTTCTTGCTCGTTATGTTTCTGACGGCACAATCAAAATGTTAGCTTATTTGATTTTATTATATGACCCTGTGCCATATCCATTGTTATGTGTTGAAGAACCAGAAAATCAACTTTATCCTAAATTACTAACTGAACTGGCTGAAGAATTTCGTTTATATTCTAGACGCGGTGGGCAAGTTTTTGTTTCAACTCATTCGCCAGAGTTTTTAAATGCCACGCAATTAAATGAGGTATTTTGGTTGGTTAAAAGTGATGGCTACACGCAAATTAAACGTGCTAGAGAGGATCAATAAATTTTGAGCTACATGGAAGATGGCGATCAATTGGGGTATTTATGGCAGCAAGGTTTTTTTGATGGGCTTGATCCGCAATGATCAGGTTGGTTTTCTGGTTAGAGGAATACTCGGCACAAGTTTTACTAGAGGGGCTAATTCCTAGGTTATTCGTCGGAGAACAATTACCAGCAAATTTGAACTTAGAATATCATTGTTTTAATGGTAAATCTGATTTAGAAAGAAATATTTGCCGTAAGATTCACAAATATTATTCACCAGATAATTTGCAAGTCGCACATTTAATTTTGCGTGATCAAGATGCAGGTGACTGTAAACAAGTAAAGCAAAAATTATTGAATATGGTTTCTGATGTTGACGATATTATGGTGTTAGTTAGAATTGCATGCCATGAATTAGAATCGTTTTATTTAGCAGATCTAGCGGCGGTTGAGACCGCTTTACAAATCAGTAATCTTGCAAGACGACAAAATCATGCAACATATAGGAATCCTGATACTAAGAATAGTTCAGCAGATCTTTTGGACAAGCTTACCGCAGGTAAATATCAAAAAGTCTCAGGTTCTCGTGCGATTGGTAAAGTTTTAGATATTAAAAATCAACGTTCTCCGAGTTTCTCTCATTTGGTTGAAGCTATCCAAAAATTACTTGTTGCATGTGGAGTTTCAGTCGAGTTGTTCTGTTAGTGTAGAAACTAATTCTATATTTGACATTTTGTTACTTATATGCAAAAATTACGCATTAATTTACGATTGACGTAATAATATTGGAGTAATTAGTTATGCTGGTACAGTTTAGTGCGGAAAACTTTCGTTCAATTAAAAATGAAGTTATCTTATCATTGTTATCTGCCGTCAAAAATAAGCATCAGGATAATAGCTTTTCAGTTGAAGTTGATGGTAAAAAGCATGTGGGTTTATTACCATCCGCGGCTATTTATGGTCCTAATGCATCTGGTAAGTCGAATTTATTTAAAGCTTTACGTAGTATGCAGCTTATGGTTTTGAACTCGGCAGATTTGCTTGGGCAATTACCATACCAACCTTTTTTACTCAGTAAAGGCAGTTTAAGTGCTCCAACTCGTTTTGAAGTTACTTTGATTATTGATGAAACTAAATATCAATACGGATTTGTATATGATAAAAATAAAATTTTGGCGGAGTGGCTATATGCAGGAGGTAAAACACTGTTTACCCGTGAGATCAATGCAAACGATGGCTATGATTATCAAGATCGAAACTTAAAAGGTTCAAAGAGTACGTGGAAAGATAGCACTCGCCAAGATGCACTATTTCTCTCTGTTGCAGTACGTTTAAACTCTAGTCAATTGATACCGGTTTATGAATGGTTTCAAAAAAAGCTTCATATCATTAACTCTGCTGATTTGTTTCGAAAAAAGCTTCATATCAATAACTCTGCTGATTTATCCTTTACCACAGAAAATTATAGTACAAGCGATAAGAAACATTATTTATTGGATTTTTTAGCCGCGGCTGATTTAGATATAGAAGACGTTTCAGTGCAGAGCAAGGATATCGAAGATCCTAATCTCGTACCAGCTGGATTAAGTCAAATTATTGCGGCAATAAACTCAAATAATAATATTAAATTTAAGCATTACGATATAAAATTCAAACATGCCACAGATTATAACGAAGGGATTGATTTTGATCTCCACGATGAATCAGATGGTACGCAGCGGATGTATAATTTAGCTGGGCCATGGTTAAAATCACTCGAAGATGGTCATGTGGTATTCTTTGATGAATTAAATAATAGTTTGCATCCTTTTTTAGTTAAATTTTTAGTGAATAAGTTTAATCGTGTTGTGTCTAATCCCAATCACGCACAATTAATCTTCTCAACACATGAAACCTCATTATTAGACCAAAAATTTATGGGCAGAGATCAAGTGTGGTTTTGTGAAAAAGATAGTACACGAAGTACCAAACTTACGTCTTTGATAGAGTATAAACATCGTTCAGATATTTTAAGTATTGAAAAAGCTTATTTATCAGGTCGTTATAACGCAGTTCCTTTCATTGATGATGAGTTATGAGATGAGTTATATCAAACGTAACCATGCAATAAATCAGCGTAAAGCTAGCACTATTGATATTCAGCCACGGATTCTAATTGTTACTGAAGGAACAGTCACCGAACCGACGTATTTTCGCTGGTTAAAACGTCATTTAAAAATTAGTCCAGCAGATATTATTGAAGTTAAGGATAGTGGAGGCAGTACCGATCCTAAATCAATTGCTAGTCTTGCGATTGAGTTATTTAAAGAAAGCCTACAAGAAGGTAACCCTTATAGTTTTGTTTTTTGTACGGTAGATCGCGATGCACATGGTCGAACAAAATTTTTTGATGCAAAACGCTTAATTGATGGAGCTAACCAAAGTCATCAAAATCAATTTCGACTAATAATTACTTACCCCTGTATTGAGCATTGGTTTGTGTTACATTTTGCTAATGATAGTCATGTATATCTGAAACCGATGTTAGGTAGAGGTTCAATCGGTTCAGATGCTAAGCGTTATTTTAAACACACCTATTATGCAAGCTATGATGAAACTGATAAAAGGCAACTTGAAAAAATGTTTAATAGTAGCTTTACTGACATTAATCGAATAAATGCAATTAAATTTGCAAGAGGGCAACTTCGTGATATTACCGCAAATGGAATTAATCCGCTAAGCTTAATGTTTAGCCTTGCTACAATTATTGAAAGCATTGCTAGACCAGATTTTTTGGCAAAAAATGACATTCCAGAGTTTAGTTTTCAGCAATATACTAAAGTAATCGAAGAGTTTTTTGCAGAATTTAACCGCGATAGTACTTTATAGAGTATCTAATGGACATTGACAAAATAATAAAACAGCTCCAAGAGCTTTGCAAACATAATCGTATAATTTTCTGGCAAGATGATGGCTATTTTGAAAAAATATTAGCTGAAATTGAGCTTGAATTAGACAATGTGGTAATTATCAACACCAATCTTGTAACTAACTTAGAAATTAAAGTTAGAGTTGAGCTTGAGCAAATTAATGATAAATTTATTATTTATCGCACTACTGAAGTGCTACCTGATGATGATTGGCTATTAAATATAAAATGTTATGCCAAAGCCTTTAGTGCTAATCCTAATGCCTTAACCTTACAAGAATTTGGCTTAGATTATAATTTAATTCCGTGGATGGGGCGCCACTTTAGCTTCTTTAAGAGCAAAGATCGGCGAGAACGTTTTAAAAAGTTGCTGAATGAGGGCGATGAAGAAGCGATTTTAACTATCAAGCTATTAGCGGTTAGTCTAAGAATCCAAGAGTGGGATCACGAAGCAATTTTAACCCGAATTTTAAGTTTATATACTCAGGATAAATTTGCTGAACTTGAAGCTGATTTAGAAAATTTTGGGCTAATCGAATGCCTCTGGAATGTCTTTGCTAAAGAGTATGCCGCTGATTTAAGTCATCCGCAGTTGATTGGTTTTATTCAATCTTTATTAGTTTCTGATTTCTATGCTGGATTTACGCCTAAAAATGATTTCCCCGCTACATTAAAACATTATGTACTTGAGACTAAATTAAACAATATCGTCGCTTTATTTAGCCATTTGCGTGATAGAGATTCATTTAAAATTGATTATTTAAAACTAAGCCAAAATGTTGCTGAAGAATTGGCTATCGAGTTACATTTGCAAAATATTAATGCTAGCTCAATGATCAATAACCAAACATTTTTGGATGTTGATCGGCAGATTTGTCAAATTATTACTCGAGATTTAGCTAGTGCAAATATTGATAAATTAGAAGGCTATAAAGCTATCAGTAGTCAACGTAAATTGCTATTTTGGGCACGGAATTTTACCGAGGAATTGAATGTCAGTGATATGTATGACGGATTAATCGCCGCAATTAATTATCTTTTATTGAGTAAACAAATCGTCAAATTTATTTATAGTAGTGCAGATGAATGCTTTACTGATTACACTCAACAAATTTATTTATTTGATTTATATTATCGTCAATTTGTAGCTAGTTTGCAGCGGACATCTTCGAGCCAATTAAAGTATTTGTCCGAGAGTTTAATTGAGCCACATTATACAAACACCTATTTACCACAACTTTCCAGCGTTTGGGATCGGTTATTGATCGATGGATTTTTAGATGCTTGGCAAATCAGTGATGTAAGTAATCAATATAGTTTTTATCATAAATTTATTCACACCCGAGTTCAAAGTGAGTTCCGCACTGTTGTAATTATAAGTGATGGTATGCGCTTTGAAGTTGCGAAAGAGCTTCAGCAAAGGATTGCAAAATTAGATAATTATGCCAGTCAGATTACGCCATTACTAGGGGTATTGCCAAGCTATACCAAGCTTGGAATGGCGGCATTATTGCCTAATGCGGGATTAAGCTATCGTAATGATATGGTTTATATTGATGACATGAATGTCAGTGATAGTAAAGGGCGTGACTTAGTGCTTAATAGAGTAAGCGGGCAAGCTATTATTTTTAGCGAGTTTAATAGTAAAACCATAAAAGAGCGTAAAGAATTTATTAATCAGAAATATGTAACTTATATTTATCATAATCTAATTGATGCAACAGGTGATAAGCCATTGTCAGAACATAAAACCGCAGGCGCTTGTGCCGATACGATTGATGAGCTAATTAAGTTAATTAGCAGCCTTACTAATAATTACATGTGTTCGAGAGTTTATGTGACTAGTGATCATGGATTTACATTCCAAAGTTCATCAATAGGAGATGCTGATATTAACAGGATTAATCTAGAGGGCATAGTGGTAATTCAAGAACATAAGCGCTTTAAATTACTTGATCAAAATCTGAAACATAAGGATTTCCCTTTGATTGCTAATTTAAGTAAAACTTCTGGTGTTATTGATTCAAATTACCATACCGTTTTAGCTAATCGTCATGGGCGATTTAACTTAACAGGTGGCGCTAAATATACTCATGGTGGTGCATCGTTACAAGAGATAGTTATTCCAGTGGTTGAAGTTAATTATAACTCGAAAAGAGCCGAAAATAAAATTAGTCTGGTAGCTGCAAAATTTAATCTGAGTACTAATTTTAAAGTTACTACTTATAGTTTTAATGTTGAAGTTTTTCAATGCGAGGCAATTTCTAGTTCAATATTGGCAGATGATGTTAGCATTGAAGTGCTGGATGAAAATAATAATTCAGTTTCTGACGTTAAACGAATTTCTCTAACTTCAACAAGTCATGAAGTCAGCCAACGGATGACTAAAGTATCATTAGCCCTTAAACAAAGCATTAGCTATTCAAGGGCTGAGAAATATCGCTTAACTATGCGTGGCAAAACTCAAGCTAAAGATAACCAGCTTATAACGATTGATATTATAGGATTTGATAATGATTTCTGATTATATTAATTTAGATACTCTTTTAAATCAAAGCTTTGCGGGAAAAGTGGTTCGTAAAGATTTAACCAAGAAGATTAAAGAAGGTGCAAATGTACCCGTGTATGTATTAGAGTATTTGCTTGGTGGGAATTGTACCTCAGAAGATTCTGAAATCATTCAACAAGGTTTGGAAACGGTCAAAAGAATCTTAGCAGAAAATTATGTTCGGCCTGAAGAGAGCGAAAAAATAAAATCATTAATGCGTGAGCGGGGTAGTTATAAAATCATTGATAAAGTAACCGTTAGGTTAAATGAAAAAAAAGATATTTATCAAGCTGATTTGGCTAATTTGGGAATTAGTGATGCTAATATTAATGGCGGGTTTGTTAAACGCTTTGAGAAATTATTAGTTGGTGGAATTTGGTGCATTATTAATGTTCAGTATAATTACCAAGAAGGTTCTAATCTTTCGCCGTTCATGGTTAGCGATGTTAAGCCGATTCAGATGCCAAATATGGATTTGCAAGAATTATTTAATGGGCGTAGAGCATTTAGTACTCAAGAATGGCAAGATGTATTAATTCGTTCAACAGGGATGGAGCCGACCAACCTTGACTCTCGTACAAAATGGCATTTATTAGCACGAATGATACCATTTGTTGAAAATAACTATAATATGTGTGAATTGGGACCACGGGGGACTGGTAAAAGCCATATTTATAAGGAAGTTAGCCCGAATAGCATTTTGGTGTCAGGCGGACAAACCACAGTCGCCAATTTATTTTATAACATGGCTAGGCGTACTGTTGGTTTGGTTGCGAATTGGGATGTTGTCGCATTTGATGAAGTTGCAGGAATAAATTTCAAAGACAAAGATGGCATTCAGATTATGAAAGATTTCATGGCATCAGGTTCATTTGCACGGGGGAAGGATCAAGTTTCTGCCAACGCGAGTATGGTCTTTGTTGGCAATATTAATCAGTCAGTTGATACATTAGTTAAGACTAGTCATCTACTAGTTCCATTTCCTGAGGCAATGATTGATTGTGCTTTCTTTGATCGCTTTCATGCATATATTCCAGGCTGGGAAATACCTAAGATGCGCCCAGAGTTTTTCACCAACTATTATGGTTTAATTACTGATTATTTAGCTGAATTTATGGCACAACTGCGGAAATATACTTTTGCTGATGTAATAGATAAATATTTCAAATTAGGCAGTGCACTAAATCAACGTGACACGATTGCGGTCAAAAAAACTGTGTCTGGTCTGATGAAATTAATTTATCCTAATGGTGAATATAGCAAAGAAGATATTAGAGCTATTTTAGAGTATGCTTTGGAGTTGAGGCGGCGGGTAAAAGAACAGCTAAAAAAAATTGGGGGCTTAGAATTTAGTGATGTACATTTTTCCTATATTGATTTAGAATACAATGCGGAATACTATGTTACCGTCCCAGAACAATCCAGTGGGAAATTAATTCCTGAGGGGATATCAAGTACGGGAAATGTTTATACTGTAGCCCGTGGTGCGAATGATAATTTTGGGCTTTATTTGATTGAATTACAGAAAATACCAGGGAATGGCGGTATTACCATTTTTAATGCTAATCAGTCAGCTAAACAATTAGCTAAAATTGGACTTGATGTTTTTAAAGCCAACGTTGCTCAAATTCTAACGAGTGCTAAGTCAAATAACTATGATTATAAATTAAATGTAGTTGAATTGCATAATAGTGGTTCACCATCCGCGCTTAGTTTAGTTACGTTTATTTCGTTGTGTTCCTCAATTGCTGAGAAACCACTTCAATCAGAATTAGTCGTTTTAGGTGAAATTAGCTTAGGTGGAACCGTTAAGCCAGTTGAAAATCTCGCTGAGTGTTTACAAATCGCTCACGATAGTGGGGCTAAAAAGATTTTACTACCGATGAGTAGCGCAGTGGATATACCAACTATACCAGTTGAGTTATTTACTAAGTTTACGACATTATTTTATTCTGATCCAAAAGATGCAGTTTATAAGGCATTAGGAATAAACTAGTTAGTTTGTAGATGATTATTGTCCATAAGCAATCTATTCTCTTATTAAGAGCCTTTGAGTTTTATTAGGAAAAACGTACTTACTTATACCGTTATAAAGTACTAACATAATTAAAGCAGCTCTGTTATAATTACGTTGTATTAAATTGTATCCGAAAGAGGGGTTTGTGATGTTTAAAAAAGTTTATGTTCCAATCGATAATTCAGATATTTCTGATAAAGTATTGCAAGAAGCAATTGATTTAGTTAAGTCGACTAAAGCTGAATTAAGAATTAGTCATGTGGTTAATCTCGAGCAGATTACGTTTGGGATTGAAATGGTTGGCGTAGCTGAGTTAAAAGATGCATTATTAAATATCGGCAAAACCTTAATTGATCAAGTAAAAGAGCGTATTGCCAAAGAAGGCGTACCAGCAGAAGTTAAATTAATTGAAAATTATGGTTCTGATATTGGTAGTCTGATTGCTGAAGACGCTAAAGAATTCGGTGCTGATTTATTTATTTTAGGTTCACATCATTTGGGTTCATTCTCTCATTTTATTACTGGTGGAATTGCTGAAGATCTGGCACATGAAACCCAGATTCCGATATTACTTATTACCAAACATAAGCAAAGTTAGTAACTACTTCTGGCAGTTATCAGTAGGGTTTATGAGTGGGTGGCTGAGGCTGCCCATTTTTTATTTTAAGCGTGTATATCATGAAAAATAATGTATTGACCTTTAGCGATCATTCGCGGCATTTTAAAGATTGCATTTACGTTTATCCGGTAGTATCCAGACGCTCTCAGGGGGTGTCATTGGGGATTAATTTAAACATCAATAATGCTTGTAACTGGCGCTGTGTGTATTGTCAGGTTGAAGGTCTGGTGCGGGGTAAGCCGGAACGGATTGACTTACCACGTCTAAAATTCGAGCTCGATATGATGCTGGACTGGATTGTCAATGGCAAGTTTATTCAGGAATATGCACCGGTTAGTTTGCGGCGCTTTAATGATATTTGCTTATCAGGTAATGGTGAGTCAACATTATCTGAAGATTTTGTTACGGTCTGTGAAATAATTGCTGAGTTGCGACAAAAATACTCTATTGGTACAGATGTAAAAACAGTATTAATCAGTAATGGCAGCGAAATTTTAAAAGAAAATGTTCAACAAGGTCTTAAGATTATTGCCGAAAATAATGGTGAGCTGTGGTTTAAGATTGATCGGGCCAACCCCAGTGCAATTAATCTGGTAAATCAAGTAAGTATTGATATTAATGGAGTGATAAAACGTTTAGAGTTAGCCAGCTCATTGTGTAAAACGTATGTGCAGAGTTGTTGGTTTCAAGTTGATGAGATTGAGCCTACAGCTGAATTAGTTACAGAATTTGTTGCTCTTATGCTGCAATTAAAACCTTATATCGCCGGAGTATTACTCTATTCAACTGCTAGAAATCCTGCACTAGCAGAGGGAAATAATATCTCTCAGGTTTCGCCCGAGTTTTTAACTAATCTGGCTGGGCAAATTGCAGCTCACGGGATTATGGTGAAAAACTATGTTTAATAGGATGTTATGAAGATTTATGTTGATGCGGATGCATGCCCTAAAGTGATTCGCGAAATTGTTTATCGCGCGGCTGAACGCACTAAAATAGCAGTGTTGATGGTGGCTAACCACTTCTTTCAATTGCCTAATTCTCAATTTGTGACCATGGTGCAAGTTCCATCGGGGTTTGATGAAGCAGATAAATGGATTGTTGAAGCTGTGGCTGCTGGGGATCTAGTAATTAGCAATGATATTCCTTTGGCTGATCTGGCAATACAAAAGCAGGCGCGAGTGATTAATCTGCGTGGTAAATTGTATGATGCCAATAATATAAAACAAGCTTTGGCAACTAGGGATCTACTCTCTGAACTGCGTGATAATCAGCAAATTTCAGGTGGTCCGCCGCCAATGAACCCTACGGCGATAAAACTATTTGCCCAGCAGCTTGATAAAGAATTAGGTCGCAAATAAGATTTATACTCAATCAGCTGGTTAATCTTGTTATTTATAATGTGAGTTGTATATGTATGATGATATTTTTCTCTTTGTTAAATTAGTTAATCACGACAACTTTCGTAAATTAGCCACGGTGCTAAATATCTCACAGTCAACCATCAGTCGTCGCATTCAAAATTTGGAAATTCAGCTAAAACAACAGTTGATTAAACGTAATTCAAATGGTTTTGTACTTACCAACGAGGGTGAGGCATTATACAAGCGTTTTATGCATTATGAGGTTGAGTTAAATTCAGCTTTGGATAGTGTGACTACAGCTTATAATGGTTTATCTGGAACTTTACGTATTGCATTACAACCAACTATTGCTCAACGGCTTATTTCTGCCCAAATTCCGTTTTTTCAGAAAGACTATCCTGGTGCTAAACTAATTATTAAATATGTTAGTGACGCGGTTAACATGGTTCATGATAATTATGATCTCGCAATTTGTTCGCGGATGCCAACTTCGCAGGAAAGCAAAATTCGGCCATTAAGTAAATTGACACTCAAATTATTTGCTACTCCTGAATATGCTAAAAAATTTGGAATCCCGCAAACTTTAGATGAGCTGAGTCAATATCCTTTTGTGGGAAGTGTTAATGATGATAATACTCCGATGGTTGATTATGTAAGTAGACATGAAGTAAGTGGTGAAGAGGTGCTAATCAGGAACGAATCTAACTTATATGTCAATAATATGCTGCATGGTTTGGAAATGGCAAAGAGTAATCTATGCATTGTTGCAGTTTGGAGTATCCTGGTTAGACAACAATTGTCACGTCATGAATTAATTCCAGTCCTGCCAGAGTATAGCTTTGGTGACTTTAACTGTTCTCTTATCAAAAATCATGATTCTTCAACCGAACTCGAGCGGGCGTTTGTCAAATTTATTGAAAATTGTTTTATTGAATAAGAAGCTAAGTTAGTTTTTATTATTTTGTATTGTATACTCAATCAGATTCATCACACTAGGTTGTTGCCAAGCTTCTCACCTACTAGCTGTAGGCTTCGTCACTTGTCGCCTGCTAGTATTTCGAATCAGTTTGAATATAGTTGGCAGGAAATTTATAAGCGAATCAAGTTGTAGACCGTTGTTAGGTCTCTTTCTAAATATAGCGTTTAATTTCAAATCCTTTTAGACTTCTTTTTGTTATTCAATTTTGCATCAGCGTTATGCAAAAATAGCTCTATCCAAAACTAATTAAGTTGAAATATAATTGGTAACTTAGTTTACATTCTTTAAAAGAAAGCTAATTAATATGTCTAGAGCAATAAATGCTGCCGAACGTAAGATATTGATTCTGGCATCTTTGGGTGGAATGCTAGAGTTCTATGATTTTACGATTTATGGATTTTTTTCATTGTATTTTGCCGAGCAGTTTTTTCCCACCACGGATAAGTTTGTGGCAATTATGCTTAGTTATACTGTATTTGTGATCGGTTATATCGCCAGACCAATTGGTGGAATATTATTTAGCCATCTGGGCGATGTAATAGGAAGGAAGTTAGTTTTAATCGTTACTATGTTAATCATGGGTATTGCATCATTAGGAATTGGAATTGTACCAGTATATGCTCAAATTGGGATATTTGCTCCGATTTTATTATTAGTCCTTCGCTTGAGCCAGGGGTTAGCGATCGGTGGTGAGATTCCGGGAACTGTGGTTTATGTTACTGAATATATGCCGCATAAGAGTGGATTTGCGATTGGTTGTGTTATGGCTGGAGTTGGCTCCGGATTACTTCTTGGTGCCTTGGTTAATGTTGTGCTGAGCTCGCTTTTATCTATAGAACAAATTCATAGTTATGGCTGGCGGATACCATTTCTTTTAGGCGGGGTACTTTGTGGAGTTAGCTACGTAATTCGCAAACAATTGCATGATGTGCATACACTTGACAAAATCAGCCGTTCTGCAGCACCATTGCTTACATTATTTAAAAAGTACTCTAAATTATTAGTGAGTGGTGTGGGTGTTGGAGCGATTGCGGGTAGTTGTACGATGTTGATTTTAGTTTTTATGCCAACTTATTTAGTCGATTTAGCTAAAATTGAAAATAGCAAAGTTGCGGATTTATTGCTCGTTGCTAATGCCTTGATGATGGTGGTAAGCTATCTCTTTGGTATTCTTGCGGATAAGTATAATCGTTATACGGTGATGCGGCTTTCATTGTTTTTTGCCATTCTTGCAACTAGTGTTTGTTATTATTTGATTAGTCAGCATCTTGCAATAGTTTTTGCAGTGCTCTGTTTGGCTACGCTGCCGGGTATTTTTGCAACGATGGTTCCGTTACTGGTGAGTCATTTGTTTCCTGCTGAGATTCGTTTAACGGGTGTAGCGTTGTCTTATAATTTAGGGCACACTATATTTGGTGGCTTAGCACCAATTATCATTACTTGGTTAATACATAATTATGGTTGGGTTGCGTTAGCACCGATTGGGTATTTTTTGATAGTAATCATGATTGCACTAAGTGCGTGCTATTTTTGTCAAAAGCAAGATCGACGCGACTATACTCAAACTGATTTGAAATAATAGTAGGCGATTTATGACGAAGCCTACACATAGTAGGTGAGGAGTAAATTAACGACCTCGGATGATGAATCTGATTGAGTATAGCAACTAATTTTAAAAGGGTAAATTAAATAATGCATAGTTATCAAATGACAGAGTCAGGGGTTTGGTCTTGTCGCCCGGATGCCAAAGAAAATGAGTATTTTTGTCAGAGTATTAGTCATAAAAACCTTGAATCAGAGCAGTTGCAAAAAGTTGATTTTGCGATTTTGGGTTTTGCTAGTGATTTGGGGGTTCAGCGTAATCATGGGCGGGTTGGGGCAAAATTATCACCAATTAAAATTCGCCAATTTTTATCGCGGATGACAGTACCTTTTGCGCTATCTGGGTATGATTGTGGTGATGTGCTAGTGGACAATAAGCAAAGCTTATTGGCAGCACAAACTCAGTTTGCTGGCAAAATTACGCAATTAGTAGAGCATGGTATTACACCACTGGTTCTCGGTGGTGGGCATGAAACTGCGTATGGACATTTTATGGGATTGATGAATTCATCTAAAGCTGATGATATTGCTATTCTTAATTTTGATGCGCATTTTGATTTACGTCCAGTTGCAGCGGATAATGAGGGTACTTCAGGCACGCCATTTCGTCAGATTTATAATGATTGTACTGCACAAGGGCGGGCATTTAATTATTATTGTGTTGGGATTCAGCCGCGGGCAAATATTCGTGAATTGTATGAGTTTGCAGAGAAAAGTGGAACAAAATATCTGGAAGCCGCGACAGTAATGGCTAATCCAGAGTGTGTAAGCCAATTAATCAGCGAAATCTTGGCGAAACATAAACAAGTATACGTGACGATTTGTTTGGATGTCTTTCACTACAGTTATGCACCGGGAGTGAGTGCTCCACAAGCGCTGGGAATAACTCCACAGATTGTGATGAGTGCATTACAACAGCTTCGTCAAAGTGGCAAAGTTTTGAGCTTAGATGTCGTGGAATTAAATCCAGAATTTGATATTGATAATCATACTGCACGTTTAGCGGCGGTATTGTTGACTGAATTTTTATATTTTTAACTAAAAAGGAGTTTATTATGAGTAGAGTTATTCGCGCAAATCGCGGCACAAAATTAACCGCAAAATCGTGGCTAACTGAAGCACCTTTACGAATGTTGATGAACAACCTGGATCCGGAAGTTGCTGAACGTCCTGAGGATTTGGTGGTTTATGGCGGTATTGGTAAAGCCGCACGTAATTGGGAATGTTTTGATAAAATTGTTGAAGTATTAACTACGCTAAAAGATGACGAGAGCTTATTAGTTCAATCGGGTAAACCAGTTGGGGTATTCCAAACTCACCCTGATGCACCACGGGTGCTGATTGCCAATTCAAATATCGTTCCGCATTGGGGAACTTGGGATCATTTTAACGAACTAGACCGTAAAGGCTTGATGATGTATGGTCAAATGACTGCGGGTTCTTGGATTTACATCGGTTCACAGGGGATTGTGCAGGGTACCTACGAAACTTTTGTTGAAATGGGCCGTCAACACTATAACGGTGATTTATCTGGCAAATGGATTTTGACTGCTGGTTTAGGCGGTATGGGTGGCGCACAACCTTTAGCTGGGGTTTTGGCTGGTGCTTCAGTACTTGCTATTGAATGTGATGAAACACGGATTGATTTTCGGATGCGTTCACGTTATGTAGATTATAAGGCTAAATCTTTAGATGAAGCGATGGAAATAATCAATAAAGCGGTTGCTGAAAAACGTGCAATTTCAGTTGGCTTACTAGGTAATGCGGCGGAACTTTTACCTGAAATGATACGTCGTGGTATCCGCCCAGATGCGGTAACTGATCAAACCAGTGCACACGATCCATTAAATGGTTATTTACCACTTGGCTGGAGCTTAGAGCAGGCAGTTAAATTACGCAAAGAAAACCCTGAGCTAGTGGTTGCAGAAGCTAGAAAATCGATGGTGGTTCATGTTCAGGCGATGTTAGATTTCCAAAAACAAGGTATTCCTACTTTTGATTATGGTAATAATATTCGCCAAGTTGCTTTGGAAGAGGGCTTGCAAAATTCCTTTGATTTCCCAGGTTTTGTTCCGGCATATATTCGTCCATTATTCTGTAAAGGTGTTGGACCGTTCCGTTGGGTGGCTTTATCAGGTGATCCTGAAGATATTTATAAAACTGATCAAAAAGTTAAAGAATTATTGCCGAATGACAAACATTTACATAATTGGTTGGATATGGCACGTGAGCGGATTCAATTCCAGGGCTTACCAGCGCGGATTTGCTGGGTTGGTTTAGGTGATCGTGCGCGCCTGGCTTTGGCATTTAACGAAATGGTTAAAAGCGGCGAATTGAGTGCACCGATTGTAATTGGACGGGATCACTTGGATTCCGGTTCAGTAGCCAGCCCTAATCGTGAAACTGAAGCGATGCTAGATGGTTCGGATGCAGTCTCTGATTGGCCGTTATTGAATGCGCTCTTAAATACAGCTGGTGGCGCAACCTGGGTTAGTATACATCATGGAGGTGGAGTTGGAATCGGTTATTCTCAGCATGCCGGAGTAGTAATCGTTGCCGATGGGAGCGATGCAGCCGCCAAACGTCTCGGTCGCGTACTAACCAACGATCCTGCAACAGGTGTAATGCGTCATGCCGATGCTGGTTATCAAATCGCGATTGATTGCGCGAAAGAGAAAAATTTAAATTTACCAATGGTTAAATAATTTTTAAGGAATATTTATGGCACAATTTACACTAAATGTTGGTAATTTAAGCATCACTGATTTGATGCATTTAACTTACACTAAAGATGCTACGATTAAAATTACTGAGCAGGATTATACTAATATCCAAGCCGCTACGGATTTAGTTGCTGAGACGATTAAAAACGGAATCACGGCGTATGGAATTAATACTGGATTTGGTTTATTAGCTAATACCATTATCCCAAATGATCAGCTTGAAGAGTTACAACGTAAAATTGTCCTTTCTCATGCCTGCGGAGTAGGTGAATATTTACCTGATCAAACAGTGCGTTTATTGCTTTTGCTTAAAATTAATAGTTTGGCGCGCGGTTTCTCGGGTATTCGTCCAGTTACGGTAGATTATTTGATCGCCTTATTTAATAATCAAATTTATCCATGTATTCCGGCTAAAGGTTCAGTTGGTGCTTCGGGTGATTTGGCACCGTTGGCACATATGAGCATGACCTTAATCGGCGAGGGTGAAGCACGGGTAAACGGGCAAGTTATGTCAGCCAAAGAGGCATTGGCAAAGATCGGTTTAAAACCATTGACTTTGATTGCTAAAGAAGGTCTGGCATTACTTAATGGAACGCAAACTTCTACTGCCTTGGCATTAATTGGTTTATTTCAGGCGTTACGTAATTTCTCAATTGCAATGTTAAGCGGCGCTTTAAGTATTGACGCGGCTAAGGGTAGCATTGTGCCATTTGACGCGCGGATTAACTTTCTTAAAAATTGTCCGGCACAAATTAGTTACTCAAAAATCATGTATGATTTACTCAAAGATAGTGAGCTATTAGAATCTCATGCAGATTGTACCAAAGTTCAGGATCCCTATTCATTACGTTGTCAACCACAAGTGATGGGTGCAGTTTTGACTTATTTATTTAGTGCGGCTGATAATCTGGTTAATGAAGCCAATGCAGTATCGGATAATCCATTGGTCTTTACCAAAGAAAAAGAAATTTTATCCGGTGGTAATTTCCATGCGGAATTAGTTGCTATTTCAGCGGATTTAATTGCAATTGCTGTATCTGAAATCGGCGCGATTTCTGAGCGTCGAATTTCGTTGTTGATTGATAGTCATTTAAGTAGCTTGCCACCATTTTTGGTGAATAATCCAGGGGTTAATTCGGGTTTCATGTTAGCACACGTAACAGCTTCAGCGTTGGCTTCAGAGAATAAAACTCATGCGCATCCAGCAAGCATTGATAGTTTGCCAACTTCTGCTAATCAGGAAGATCACGTGAGTATGGCAACTTTTGCTGCACGTCGGCTTGGTGGTATCAATGAAAATGTGTTAAATATTCTCTCGATTGAGACTTTGGCGGCTTGTCAGGGGATTGATATGCGCGCACCGCTTAAGTCATCGGTACAATTAGAACGCGCTAAAGGTTTGGTGCGGGAAAAAGTTCCATTCTATGCGGAAGATCATTATTTTGCAGCGGATATTAATAATGCACGTAAAGTAATCTCGGCTACGGAATACTATATGCCGATTTTGCAACAGCTACTGAGTGTCTACTCAAATAAAGCATAATCTTCTTTAATTAAGCGGGGTATTTTGTATTAAATATCCCGCTTAATTTTATTTCGGAAAGTTAACCATATGGATTTTGATTGCTTATTAGTTAATGCCAATGCATTGTTGGACTTGAATACTGCGCTACCTACAGCTAATTGCGTGATTGGTATTACTAACGGTAAAATTAGTTTAATTACTCAAATAGCAGACTGGAGTCAGTTTCAGGCTAAAGAATTAATTGATCTTAAAGGTCAGCTACTTACTCCTGGATTGGTTGATTGCCATACTCATTTGATTCACGCGGGCAGTCGGGCGAATGAATTTAAAATGCGCCTTGATGGTGCTAGCTATGCCGAAATCGCTGCCGCTGGTGGCGGAATCAAATCTACAGTCAAAGCAACTAATGCCGCTAGTCATGCAGAACTTTTTGAATTGGCCGCAGCTCGTGCCAAGCTGTTGCAGCGTTCTGGTGCAACTACGATTGAAGTCAAATCTGGCTATGGTTTAAGTGTTGAGGGCGAGCTTAAAATGTTGCAAGTTGCGCGCTCACTAAATGAGCAGCTGGCAATAGATATTGTACCGACTTTTCTGGGGGCGCACGCTGTGCCAGCTGAATATGCCGGACGGAGTGATGATTATGTCAATTTGATTATTCATGAGATGCTACCAGCAGTTAAAGAGCAACAACTTGCTGAGGTAGTTGATGGTTTTTGTGAAAACATCGCATTTTCCCCTGCGCAAATGGAACGTATATTTGAGCAAGCGCAGAAAATGGGCTTTAAGCTCAAGCTTCATGCAGAACAACTAAGCGATCAAAAAGGTGCTAAATTAGCTGCGCAGTTTCATGCCTTATCCGTAGATCATTTGGAATATCTAGACCCTCAGGATGTGATAAACTTATCGCTTGCCAGAACGGTTGCAGTACTATTACCCGCTGCATTTTACTTTCTAAAAGAAACTAAATTACCACCAATGGCAGCGCTTAGAGAGCATAAAGTTCCAATCGCAATAGCCAGTGATATGAATCCTGGTACTTCACCATTTATGTCATTACCATTAATCATGAATATGGCGTGTGTTTGTTTTGGTTTGAGTGTAAGCGAGGTTTGGCAAGGTCTAACAATCAATGCTGCTAAAGCGCTTGGTCTTGACCAATCAATTGGTAGTATTGCGGTTGGTAAACAAGCCGATTTTGCACTCTGGGATTGCACAAGTCCGGAAACAGTTATTTATAACTCAACTGGAGATTTGTGTCGCGGAATTTTTAAAAATGGAATATTTATCAATTCGTAGTTGCATTTATCATTAGCTGATGCAATTAGGTATGAGTATTCTAAACAGTAGCTTTGGGATATAGACGTTAAAAACTTGAGAATAATCAGCAGACGAAGGGTATTGTTTATTTAATTGTAATTTAAATCGTTTTTAAGGAACAACTATGTCGACTCCACCAGCTGAAGCGAAGATGAATGTCAGGGATTTATCTTTTGTAGCGCTATTTTCTTTGATCGTTGGCTCAATGATGGGAAGTGGTGTTTTTGATGTGCCACAAAATGTAGCTCATGGTGCAGGGGTGATTCCAGTTAGTATTGGCTGGATTATTACTGCAGTTGGAGTTTTGGCATTGAGTTGGGCTTTTGCTTATATCTCTAATCAGCGTCCAGATATACAAAGTGGGATTTATGGCTACGCCAAATATGGATTTGGCGATTACGTAGGGTTTAATTCCGCGTGGGGCTATGCCTTAAATGCTCTATTGGCTAATGCAAGTTATTTAATTTATATTTGTGCTACCTTAGGCAATTTTGCACTTTTTAAATTTTTTGGTAGTGGAAATACAATCAGTGCACTGATTGCCGAATCTGCACTGATTTGGGGCGTGTTTTTCTTGGTTAGAAACGGGATTAAAGAAGCTTCAATTGTCAATGTTATTTTAACTATCATCAAAGTATTGGTTTTAGCTAGTATTATTATTGTCTTTGTTTTAGCTTTTAACTGGGGAAAGTTTAAAACCAATTTACATTTTGAACCACATCTTGGCGATTGGTTTACCCAGGTTAAAAGTACGATGTTAGTAACCGTTTGGGATTTTACCGGAATTGAAGCGGCGTGTATCTTTGCGCTTCGTGCTAAACGGATGAAAGATGTAATAAAAGCAACTATGTTAGCAGCGGTAGTTGTCTGTTTGATTACTTCGTTAATTTCAGTTTTGCCATTTGGTATTTTATCAGCACAGGAAATTCGTGAGCTTTCTACACCATCAACAGCTGGGATTTTGGCGCACCTTTATGGTGAAAATAGTGGAAATTTAGTCCGTGCTGCGGTGATTATCAGTGTTCTTGGTGCCTTGCTTGCCTGGACGTTACTGGCGAGTAATATGTTTTATCTGGCATCTGAAGATAAAACCATGCCTAAATCATTTACGAAGCTTAATGCGAATAATGTGCCAATTAACGCATTGGTGATTAGTAGTATTGCAGCGCAAGTCTTTATCGTAGTAGCATTTTTCACTAATGCGGTTTATTTGGCAATGATTCAGTTAGCAACCAGCTTAGTTTTGCTGCCATATTTATTATCGGCAATGTTTGCACTTAAATTAGTTATTGCCGAAGGTAAAGTTGATCGCCTATCATTTGTTAAAGGTGTCTTGGCGGTATTATACGGAATTTGGCTGGTTTATTCTGGTGGAATGATGTTCTTAGCCCTGTCATCGCTCTTGTATTTGGTTGGATCAATCTTTTATTTTATCGCACGAAGAGAACAAGCAAAACCACTATTTGATAATAAATTTGAAATTGGCTTATTTCTTGCTTTGATTGTGATTACGCTTAGTTCATTTGCTGATTGGTCACAAGCCTTTATTACTGGTCAGATTGGCTAATGAGCAGTAAAATTATTCGCCCACAGGATTGGCAACGACAAATCTGGAAAAATGGACAGGGCATGACTAATCAATTATTAATTGAGGAAGATGCTCTGGGTATAATCTGGCGCGTGTCAATTGCTGAAGTTAAACAAGATGGTCCGTTTTCGATTTTTGCTGGTTTTGAGCGGGTAATTGCACTATTAGATGGCGATGGCTTTACGATGAATTTTGATGGTGGTGGCAGTCACACTCTTAATAGTAGATTTCAGGATTTCAGGTTTGCGGGCGATAGTCAGATTCACTGTCAATTATTAGGTAATTCGTCACGAGATTTTAATCTGATGACGAGGCGTGATAAGGTTAACGCCCGATTTAGGACTATTCAATTAGCTGCTGGTGAAGCATATCAACAACAGTTTTCTTCTCGCTGCGTAGTTTTTGTAGCAGCCGGTGCGAGCATTATTTCATTTGCAGAACAAAACCACCAACTTGTAAGTGAAAATGGTCTAGTGTGTTACGACGAAACTGGTAAATTCGAATTGCTAGCAACAATGTCATCTACTATTTTTGTTATTAAAATTGATTTTATTGTGTAAATTTTTCGCAGCTCTACTGCATGATGTTATATAATACTTTTATCGGCAGCGGTATTGGAATTGTGTTTAGTTGAACAGTGCTGTTGCTATTTATAGCCTGAAATTGCAATGGGTTAAGGCGTTTTTTTTGTATGTGCTTTCTGTGAAGGCATAAGGTTTAATTTATTTGTTAATTAAGTTTACATAGTTTAAATAAAGTTAGGAACAGCCACATGTTGAATTATACATGTTTTATAAATAATCAATTTATCAACTCAAATTCTGATAATGATTTGGTGGTTATTAATCCTGCCGATGAGCAGATTGTAGCTAAAATTGTTAACGCTAACAGTCAAGACGTGAATTACGCATTATCTGCAGCAGATGAGGCACAGAAAAAGTGGAAAAAATTAACTAGCATTGAGCGCGGTCAATACCTAAATTTGCTGGCCGATAAAATTATTGAACGAGCAGCAATAATTGGCAGAGTTCTGGCTTTGGAAAGTGGTAAAAGTCTTGAAGATGCAACTAATGAGGCTATCTACGCGGCCGAAGTTACTCGCTATCATGCGGGATGGGCACGCCGAATTGAGGGGGAGATAATTCCAAGTGATACACCCAACGAGAATTTAATGCTCTTTCGTGAACCAATTGGAGTTGCGGCCTGCCTGATACCATTTAATTATCCAGTATACACCTTATTGCGCAAAATTGCGCCAGCCCTAATTACGGGTAATACCGTAATTGTTCGTCCTAGCAATAATACACCATGCTCCGCATTAGAAATTGCTAAAGCAGTTCAGGAGTCAGGTATTCCTGATGGTGTAATCAATATATTAGTAATGAGTCACGATGTTGCTGCCCAAGTGTGTACAGATTCCAAAGTCGGAATTATTACTCTCACTGGTAGTGTAGGTGCAGGGCGCCAGATTTTGGAATATTCTAAGACTAATATTGCAAAATCTTCGCTGGAACTTGGCGGTAAAACTCCGGCTATAGTTGAAGCGGATGCTGATTTAGAAAAAGCCGCACAGTTAATTGTTATGTCAAAGACAACCAATTGTGGACAATTATGTACTGCTGTTGAACGTGTATATGTTCATGAGAGCATTCATGACAAATTTGTTGCACTACTGAAAACCCAGATGGAGCAGAAAAAATTTGGTAATCGTGCGTTAGATCCACAATTAATGGGACCACAAATAAGTAAAAAAGCCCGTGATAATCTTCATGCTATGGTTGAACGAGCAGCATCTGAAGGTGCAACTATTGTTTCTGGAGGTTATATACCACAGCAAGCAGGGTTTTATTATCCGCCTACATTGCTTACTAATTGTACTCAAGATATGGAAGTTATACAAGAGGAACTTTTTGGGCCGGTATTACCTATTGTTAAGTATAAGTCAGTTGACGAAGCATTAGCAATGGCGAATGATCATCAATACGGATTAGCGTCTGTCCTTTTCACCGAGAATTATCATACGATTATGCAGTTTTCCAATAATATCGAAGCTGGGGAACTTTATATAAATCGTACCCCTGCCGATCCTTATCAAGGATTCCATGCTGGCTGGAAACGCTCTGGTTTAGGTGGTGATGATGGTAAGCACGGGATGTTGGAGTTTACGCAAACCCGCCTTGTAATAATGAACTATTAAAGGTAAGCTCATGCAAAAAAATAATGGTGGTGGAATCGAAGCGAAAAGTAAGCGCCAAAAATACCTCCAGCTTCTAATTTTGGTTATAGCAGCCGGGGTGATCTATCCGATGCTCTACTTGCGGCAAAACTATCAAACCTCAATGGAGCAGGTTTTTCATATTACGCCTACTCAATTAGGTTATCTTTATTCTATCCTTGGTATATTCTTCTTTATCTGTTATTTGCCAAGTGGATGGTTAGCTGATCGATTTTTACCACGTAGATTAATTAGCTTTTCATTGGTAGGAACTGGGTTACTTGGTATATGGTATGCTCAATTTCCCAGTTTTAATTATTTATTAATTATCTTTAGTGGTTGGGGAATTACTGCTGGTCTTACTTTCTGGGGTGCTTTGATCAAACAAGTCAACCTTATTTCGTCTGAAGATGAACAGGGCAGATTCTATGGTGCGTTGGATGGTGGAAGAGGGCTAGTTGAGGCGCTCTTGGCAACTATAGCGGTGTCAGTATTTGCCTATATTAATTCACATTCCTCAAATAATGATGTTGCAACTGGTCTGCGCAGTGTAATTTACATATATGCCAGCACCTGTATTGTTGTTGGTCTGATCGTCTATTTACTCAAAGACCAAAACGCAAAAATAATCAAATCAGCTAATGAGTCTGAAAGTTCAAACCTGTGGCAAAATTTAAAATCAATTGCGGCAATTAAAGAGCTATGGCTAATTGCATTAATTATATTTTGTGGTTATCAACAATTCTGGGCAACCTACTTATTTTCCGGTTATATGCAGGAAGGCGGTTTTGGTTTAAGCGCGGTTTCTGCTGGTTTTATTGTCGCAATTAAATTATGGATGCGTCCAATTGGTGGAATTGGTGGTGGTATTCTTGGCGATAAATTCTCCAATATTAGCGTTTTGATTTTTGCGATGCTAATATCATCAGTAAGTCTCATTGGCTTGTCTATGGTGTCAGCCTTACATTCAATTTATATGATTATATTCTTAGTTATTTTTTGCGGTTTACTAACGTATGTAATCCGTGGAATCTACTGGGCTATTTTTGATTTATGCCATATTCCTAACCATGTGAAAGGTTTGGCAATTGGCATAATTTCCATCATAGCGTATACCCCAGATGCATTTTTGCCTGTAATTAGCGGTTATTTATCAGACAAATATCCAGGCCTACTTGGGTACCGAATTTTCTTTATGTATATAGCAACCATGGGGTTGCTTGGTAGTAGCGCAGCCCTAATCCTTAAAAAACGTGTTACAAAAAGGAGCATAATCAAATGAAACTAACTTCAATGGAATCATACATAGTTGCAGTGCCACCGCCCTATGTTGGTGGTATGTATTGGATCTTTGTCAAAATAAAAACTGATTGTGGTATCGAAGGTGTCGGTGAAGTGTACTCTGCCACATTCCACCCAAGCGGAATGCAACATCTGATTAGTGATGTTTTTGAACGTTATTTACTTAATCAAGATCCACACCATATTGAAAAATTCTGGCGACAAGCATATTCTAGTGGTTTTACGCAACGCCCAGACTTAACCATGATGGGAATAATCAGTGGATTCGAGATGGCATGCTGGGATATTATTGGTAAAGCAGCAAATAAGCCAGTTTATGAATTAATTGGTGGTAGAGTTCATGATAAATTAAGAAGTTATACTTATTTATATCCCAAAAATAGTCAAGGTGAGTATGATTATAGCGATCCTGATTTGGCTGCTGAAGAAGCTGCCAGATGCGCTGAGATGGGGTTTACTGCAGTTAAATTTGATCCTGCTGGTCCATATACTGCATTTTCTGGGCATCAGATATCTTTGGGTGTTATGGATCGTTGTGAAGAGTTTTGTAGTAAGGTACGCCAAGCAGTTGGTTCAAAATGCGATATTTTATTTGGTACACATGGGCAAATGGTTCCATCCTCAGCAATCCGCTTAGCTAAGCGTTTAGAGAGGTATGATCCATTGTGGTTTGAAGAACCTGTACCACCAGGGCAAGAATCGGCTATGGCAGAAGTAGCTGCTAAAACCAGTATTCCTATTGCGGCAGGAGAACGTTTGACTACCAAGTATGAATTTCATCGCTTGCTTGATAGTGGTGCTGCTCGGATATTACAAATGAACATCGGGCGTGTTGGTGGAATCTTGGAAGCTAAAAAAATTGCAGCTATAGCAGAAGTTTACTATGCTCAAATTGCACCACACTTATATAATGGTCCAATAGGTGCGGCAGCCAGTTTTCAGGTAGCGGCAGCGAGTCCCAATTTTCTGATTCAAGAAAGCATTATGGCTTGGGGTGGTTTTTACTCTGAAATTTTACAAGAGCCAATCCAGTGGGAAGATGGTTATATTATCCCATCGACTAAACCCGGACTTGGGGTTGAACTAAATATGGATGTTGTAAAAAAACATTCACCATATACCGGATCACGACTTCATTTACAAATGGCTGCTGTTCCGTTTGATGTGAAAAATGATGCTCCAGCTAAAGGATAAGGAATATTTATATGAATTTTGATTATATTATAGTTGGCGGCGGTTCCGCTGGATGCATTCTGGCAGATAAGCTTTCTTCATCAGGTAAACATACGGTGCTATTAATTGAAGCTGGTGGTAGCGATGCTTCGCTGTGGTATAAAGTTCCGATTGGTTACGCTAAATCATATTATGATCCCAAAGTTAATTGGATGTTTTATAGCGAACCAGAAGCCCAATTAAATAATCGTAGTGTTTATTGTCCACGCGGCAAAATTTTGGGTGGTTCTGGTGCAATTAATGCTATGATTTACGTTCGTGGATTTAAAAATGATTTTGCGGATTGGGCTAGTAATGGTAATCCATTATGGTCATATGATCAGGTGCTACCTTTTTTTAAACAGTTAGAAACCCACGCTAGCGGTGAGACAGAGTATCATGGCGGTAGTGGTCCCATTAAAATCACTCAAATGAAAGATGGAGCACACCCCATCTGTAATCAATATTTAGCCGCTTGTAATGAAATTGGGCTTCCTCTAAATGATGATTTCAACGGTGAAACCCCACTTGGCGCTGGGATTTATGACATTAATGTAAATAATGGCTATCGCTCATCAAGTAATTATGAATTTTTGGCAAAAGCACGTAATCGTTCAAACTTATCCATCAAGCTAAACACTATTGTTAATAAAGTTAACTTTAATGGTAAGCAGGCTGTTGGAGTTAATATTACCAGCATGGGTAAAATTGAAGATATTACTGCGAACTGTGAGGTTATTTTAAGTGCTGGCGCGGTTCATAGTCCTATGATATTACAGCTCTCTGGAGTTGGTCCACGTGAATTATTAGCAAAACACAACATCGACATCGTGCATGAGTTGGATGCTGTTGGGAAAAATCTACAGGATCATATTTGTGCTAGTCTGTATTACGAAGCGAATGTTAAAACCTTAAATGATGATTTAAATTCATTATGGGGCAAAGCTAAAACAGCATTAAACTATCTATTCTTCAAAAAAGGTTTGTTTGCTTTAAGCGTAAATCAGGCAGGAGGTTTTTTTAAGGGGGATACTAATCTATCTGATCCCAATATTCAATTGTACTTTAATCCATTGTCTTACCAGATTCCCAAAGATGGTAGCAATAATTTGAAACCAGAACCATATTCAGGGTTTTTGTTGGCATTTAATCCGTGCAGACCTACCAGTCGTGGAACAATTGAAATTTCGGCAAATGACCCATTGGCTAAGCCATTTATTCGCCCTAATTATTTAACTACGGCTCATGACCAAAATGAAGTGCTGCAAGGTACCAAATTAATGTTAAAAATCATGAAGAGCCAGACTATGCAGAAAATCACAGTGCGCCAAACTGTCCCAGATTATCCGCTAAATACCGATGCTGAAATTATTGATTATTTTAAGAATAACTCTGGATCAATCTACCATTTATGTGGCACGTGTGCAATGGGGGATAATCCAAATACTTCAGTAGTTGATCAGTATCTGCGGGTGCATGGAGTCAGTAATTTGCGGGTTATTGATTCATCCATTTTCCCTAATGTAACCTCAGGTAATACCAATGCAAGCACAATGATGGTTGCCTTACGTGGTGCCGATATGATTGTTAATAGCGAGAAAATGCAGTAATCTGCTGATATTAGGGTAAGGTAGGTGCTACATTGCTAGATCTATTTTACCCAAAATAAGTATAAAATAAGAAAGCATTATCTTTATTTCCGGATATGCTTTTTTTACAACCATCATAAGCTTAGTCTAATACTAAGCAATGTTATACTTTCCTGTGTTTAGTATTCTCTTCCACTAATAATAAAACCACTCAAATACGTTCCTTCGTAATACTCATTTAACTTGATTGCAAATCTCCAGAAATTTTATGGTTTATGTTGCATCCGCTGAGGTGAGATGCACCACTTGAAAGCTTAATTTTGAGCTATAATTTGTAACTAAAAATTGGAGTCAA
>JAIEPY010000029.1 GCA_019748155.1 Burkholderiales bacterium
CAACAGATGAAATACGCGGCTTAGTTTGTTTCTTTAAATAGTTAATTAGTGGTCTTGACAAAGGGGCGCATTATACATGTTCTAAAACTAAGTATCTTTCTAATTTGTCTGTGATTTCTAAAATAGCTTCTAATAGATGCTCTAATGGTAATTTATAATTTAAGAAGTGAATCAAATTGTCATATCTTTTTTCATTACTAAGCTGAAGATAAGATTCATTAATTACTTCTGTGTATGTACATTTAATGCTATTCTTTATTAAATAATTGACTACATCTGCATTATTAGTTCGATAAGTCTTATCTAAATCAATAAAACTTGGTGTGTTAAGATGTGTGTCTACCAAATATTTAACAACATCTAAATTACCAATTAAAACAGCTTTGTCAAAAATATTATTATTCGCATTGTTTTTAGTTAATATTATTTCTTTTACACCTTCCTCACTCATCTCATTACTCAATATTTTGAATACTAAATCCAGCTTTTTACTATCATAATTTACCAAGTAGAATAGAAATGATTCACTCTTATCATTCACAATGCTAAAAAAGTCATAGACGCCAGTCATCTTAATTTTTGTTTCCAGCATTTTATAATCTTCTATTGCAAGTAGATTCATAAAATAACATGCTTTACTTTTTAGTTGTGGTAATATTTCTTTTGTTATGGGTTGATCTTTAAAAAGCTTGTTAGTATTATAATCCGCATTGATAATAAACTTTATGCCTAGATTATGAACATACGTCAACCATTCAAAAAATTGTTTCAATTTATTATTTTCATTGGCATGAAGATTGTTAATATTAGTTATCGGAAAATCTTTTGCCCATATCTTATCTTTATCAATCCAAGTAAAACCCTGATCTTTAAATAATTCAGCTCTATGATCTTCCCATTCACCAGCACCGAAAATCTCTGGTGTCTTAACTGTAACATGAATTGTTTCAGCTGGAAACTTTTCTAGAGCAGGAAAATCTTGAATATTTATTTCGGAAATCAGACCATATTCAGTCCATTTAGCCCTATCTATAAATGGCATATTATCATTTCCAGCATCACCAATTAAATACAACTCTTGCTTAGCGCGAGTTACCGCAACATAGAATAGTCTTCTTTCAGCCTGCACTATTTCTTCTAATGTATCACCTAAAATTTGGTAAAATATCCAGTCTTGATGAATGCTAGGAAAAGAATAAGGAGCCAGTAATATAATTGCTTCACTTTCCTGACCTTTATACTTATGTACAGTAGACCCTTTTTTTATTAAATTGCTTGATATTGTAATTCCATTCTCAGACTCTACAACATTAGAAAAAAACCTTTTCAAACTTTCAACTAATTTTTCAATTTTATCCAGCTTAAGCTGCTTTATTCTAGGATTATTTTTTTTAGACAGTATTGATACATCTTTTCCTTGCTCCAATAATCTTTTAACAATTCTATAAACATACGGTGAAACCTTATCACTACCAAAATATGTTTCTTCTTTTGAGTTTAAGGGTTCTAATCTATCTTGTTGGACAATATAAATATTACCTGCTTCTACTTTAGAGCTTTTACTCGATGCACCATTTCCTGACATTACCAAATTTCCAGCTTCAACAATGTTTTTTTCAGACCTATAATTTGTAACCATATTTAATTCTAATGGTGAAGTAAAATAGTCTTTGAAGTTAGTAAAGAACTTTAAATCAGAACCAGCAAAGCCATTAATTGCTTGCCAATCATCACCAACACAAAATGTTAGTACTTTAGGGTTATTTACTATTATACCTTGAACCAAATCATTAAATAAAACTGAGAAATCTTGGTACTCATCAACAAAAACAAACTGAAGATCTCGAACGTACTTTTTACCTCCTGCATATTTGCAATTGCCACGACTCAGCTCTATACTAGCTAGATCAATAGTTAAAGTAAAATCTCTCAGGTTATTCTGTTTTAATTCATTGAGATAAGATCTATAGACTACCAAAGCTACTTCTGCAAAATCTTTTGTATAATATGGTTTAAAATCAAAAGATATGATTTTTTCATCTAAATCGTCTGGACTAATTTTTAAGGCTCTACATTTATTAATAAAATTGTTTATTGCTTTTAAGAAATTCTTTAGTAAGTTGTCTTTATTTTTACTCCATATTTCTTCATTACTCAAAAAACTAAACTTTTCTGATATTGTTGGTATGCAAAGGCAATGTTCTACACAACGCCTACAACAAATAGTTAATTGGTTTTTATTACAGAGTAAACATTTCAAACCAACGTTCTCTACTCCTTTACATTTTGCATTACTACACCCTATAGGAGGTGGAGCATATTCACAATCTTCTGTTGGTGGATTACTGCATTTCTTGCAGTCCACAGAATGTACAAACTTAGCCATTGTTTCAACAACATCATTTATATTTAAATCTATTAACTCATAGCGGTGATCTAATTTATTCTTAAAGCTATCTTTAGATATGCGTAAATCTATAATAAAGGATTTATTTTCTTTATTTTTTGTGTTATCTAAAACAAATGAAACTTCTTGCGTCCCACCATTCTTTGTTTTAACTATACGATTGTACTTGAAAGATAATCCACAGCAGGTTAACCAATTTGCTATAGTTTTATCATTTTGATTATCATAAGAATACCCATTAATTCCTACTAGACTTTTATCAGCTATTGGATCACTAAAAGAAGCGAAAGAAAGACTGTTTTGATTCTCATTGACAACATCATCGTCAAAGTGAGTTGTATGTTCAAATATTATTTTCTTAACTTTTGAAATTTGTTCATGATTACCATGAATTTTATTCTGAAATATTGTCTTTATAATATCTGTTGGTGTTGTCGTTGTAATATTCTCTTTCTCAGACTTGTCGTCTGTGGTAAGCTTTAATTCTTTATGAGACTCATTAACAATACCATGTGCAAAGCTATGAAATGTTGATGCTACTGTAAATTTTTTTTCATTCTGGTTTTTATAATCATTTGCATGAGTATTTTGTAAATATTTAATTATTTTCTTATTTATATCATCCGCCGCATTTTTATTGAATGCCATAATTAGCATCTTATCCCATTGTATTCTACAATGTAAATTTAGAAATAAAGCTCTCAAAACTAAAGTCGCAGTTTTACCTGAACCAGCTCTTGCGGTTACTTTTGTATTTTTACTAACAGAACCTATTACTAAAGCCTGTTGATCGTCGATTTTGATTTTTTTATAGTCGATATCACCATTAAGGTTATCTGGAATTGTCTTATTATACCAATCATGTATAAATTCAATTTTTAATTGATCAAAATGATCTTGATTAATAACTGAAGTAAATTTATCAGTATAGTATTCATCTATATAGAGATAATTGTCATGCATTTCTCGTTTGATTCTATCGATAGCTTCAGCTACTTGATTCATTTTGTTAGTTACCTCTTGAGATGTTGGTGAGTTTAATTTCAAATCTAAAGAGTTAGCAAATTTTTTGTAAATTACTTTCTCCAGTTTTGATGAAGATATTTGTGGATGTTGTAAGTTGAGCATTATTATAAAATTAGGCTCTTGTCGATAGGCCTCAGCTAAAAAGTTGATATCATTTTGATATTGTATTGATAAAAATTTAAATACTCTATAATTATATGACAACAACAAAAACATAAGGTGTTTGTTCTCGTGATATTTTGAATCTAAATAAAAGATTGATTGTTCATTTATCTGCACTGCTTGACATAAAAATCCAATATCTTTAATAAATCTATTATCAATAGCTGATATTAAACTAGCACTACTTTTAATTAATGAAAGCAAGAATGAAGTATCATCCTGGAGTGTTTTGCTAACATAAATAAATGAATTAGGCACTGTGGATATCGCAGTAGTAACTATTTCATGGTTTGATCTTAATGTATCACTAGCAAACTTCAATGCAAGACCATTATTGTTAACTGCAGCAAAAACTACTTCTTTGTCATCGCGAAGTTCTTCAGACGCATACTGTATTGCAAGACCATTCTGTTTGACTGCCGTTAATATTATCTGTTTATCATTTTGTAATGTTTTACTTGCATACTGTAATAGTGAACCATCTTTCTTTACAGCATCTAACACTATTGTTTTATTATTATGGCCAGTGTATGAACCAAAATATTTTTTTCTCACGCCTATTTCAATTCGTTTGTCATAACTCACAAACTTCATAGCTAAATTGTTTTGCTCTAGAGCCGCAGAAATTACCTCTACATCTTCGCGCAGCATTTTGTTGACATGCTGCAAAAACATACCATTGTTTTTCAAGGCTAGCAATACTAGACCTTTATCATCTTGTAAATTTTCACTTGCATACTGTAACGCCATGCCATCTTTTTTAATTACCGAACTAATGAATTGTTTATCATTAAGTAATTTCTCACTTGCATATTGCAACGACAAAGTATTATGGTTGATTGCTGACAATACCACATCTTTATCTGATTTTAGTTGATTACTAGCAAATCTCAACGCATAACAATATTGATTAATTGCAGCTAAAACAATTTCTCTATCATTACGCAACTCATTATTTAATGTTTGCAGGGCTTGTCCATTTTTCTTTACTAAATCTAAGGCTTCTTTTTTAGCTTTCAAATCCATTTTTGGTACTCATGAGTTTATTATTTTACGGCAACAATTCTACTATGGAATGTAGTAACGTTCACTCCTAGTCAGTTATTTGTATTTCACTACTATTTCCTGAATTTTCATTGAAATAGAAACTTTTGCAGGTTAAGTTTCCATTATTCCTGTAGATGTCAATATTGTAACTGTTTATTCCGCCATTTTGAACTCAAATTAATCTCTTTTCTGTATTTTTATCCAAATTTAGCCTAAATTTCTGTACAATAGTCAATGCGGCAGCTTTGCTATTAGCTTTAACAACATTTTTATTGGCTTTTAAAAGTGATTTTGGTTTAGGCGGATTGCTGCACCATATCCACCATCTTACTGGTTGGTGTTAACCGTCTAATTCGTTTACGATATCTTGCATTGAGATTGTTTTGAATCGCCCGAATCTCTAAATCGCTAACTTTATTGAAGTCTGTTCCTTTGGGTAATGATCTACGAATTAACCCATTGGTATTCTCATTAAGACCTCTTTCCCATGAACAATATGGATGACAGAAATACCACTCAATCCCAAACACTTATTTGATAGTATTGTGACAAGCAAACTCACCACCATTATCAGAAGTAATTGATTTCAAAGGCAAGAATCCACCCAAAAATATCCTAAGTAATGCTTGTTCTACAGTTATTCTAGCCAGTTAATTTCTTTAATCTGATGACTGGCTAAATATTGATTGGCAAGTTTAAAATGATCACAGCCAAAAAAACCTCGACTCGCTGATAACGGCGATGGATGTGCTGCTTCTAAAATCAGGTGTTTAGTTGTATCTATTAGAGCCTTTTTGCTGCGTGCAAAATTACCCCACAGCAGAAATACACAATGCTCATTACTATCACTAATATGCTGAATAATCCGATCAGTTATAGCATGCCAACCAATTTTGGCTAGCGAATTTGCCTGATCTTTAATTACACTCAAACCTGCATTGAGCAGCAATACGCCCTGCTGTTCCCATGAGTTAAGCAGTGTAGCAGTTGGTGCAAATAATGGCGGATTATATTCGTTAATTAGTTCTTTAAAGATATTTCTTAATGATGGTGGTGTTTTTATTCCGGGGTTAACCGCAAAAGCCAAACCATTGGCTTCACCATCTCCATGATATGGGTCTTGTCCTAAGATAATCACCTTAATTGTCGATAGTGGATTAATCAGTCCACGCAAGGTCTCTTTTGCTGGTGGATAGATAGTGTGTTTCTGAGCAAGTTTAGTTAATTCGCAATCAATTGCACATAGTTCATGTTGTGAAGATTGTTTTAAAAAGTCTTGCCATTGTGGAACAATTAATTTCCAACTCTCAGCTAAAAAATTTAACTCCATTAATCAGTATAGGTCTTGAAATCAGTTACTTTGGGCGATGATTCCTGACTATTAAGATAAAGTTTACCATTGCCAATTTGCTCACTTAACATACTACTCACATCCGTAGCTAAATTAGCTCCAAGTTGTTTCACTAAAAGAGGCATATTGTGCATCACTTTTTGAGTTTGCGAGTTTACTAATTTTACGTCACCAGAATGTCCCGCTGCAGTAAAGGATGCTACAATAGTTTGATCTTGCGTACGGACTAATTTATAATCAACCGCTATATCAATGCTGTAAATATTTGAGTATTTATTAGTACCAATAATTTGGTTAATTTCTTCACCAGCATTAATCGCAGCTAAAGTTCCAATCAGTAAATAGTCTGGTAACTGATTTTGTGCTGGTTTTACGGCAATTGCTGCTGACTCCAATGGCTTGGCATTTGTAGCTAATGATGGTGACTCTGTCTTTGTTGTGCTAGGATTCTGGGATATATTTTGTCCAAAGCTATTTTCCGGTGAAGACTCACTAAGATTGGCGTATTTTTGAGTTATATCTGTATCAACATCAACGACTCGAAATTGCTGACTTTGAATAATATTTCCACGAATTTGCGCTGAGAAGTTATTAATCTGTTGCTGAACTAGAGCACTGGTAGTGTTATCTGAGTCATCACTAGCATCTTTTTGCATAAAGCTTGGTAAACTATTATTAGTGCCATTAGTTGTTATATCAGCTACCCCAATGCTCGGAACTGCAGTAGCTAGCGACGAGATTAGCAATAGTCCGATACTTATGATTAACTTATGCCCTTGGTTCATAATTACCTCTGACTTAACTCATGAACAATGTCAACTAGATATGCTACATTATCTGGTTTTGCGGTTGGTAAAATACCATGCCCAAGATTAAATATATGCCCATTAGCATTACCATTATTCGCATCACGATATCCATTTAGAATCTGCATAACTTGTTGTTTGATGGTCGGACGATCTGCAACCGATAAAATTACTGGATCAAGATTGCCTTGAAGGATTTTACTAGTTTTAGCGCGAGCTTTGGCTATATTGATTGTCCAGTCAATACCCAGACCATCACACTCAAGTTGGTTTAGATGTTCTAACCATACGCCGCCACCTTTAGTAAAGACAATGCTTGGAACTTGATGCTGCGGTAACGCTAAATTAATTCGTGTTAATACTTTAGCCAGATATCTGTGTGAAAATTCACCAAAGGCAGATTCGCTTAGTACGCCACCCCAGCTATCAAACAACATAATTGTATCGACACCGGCGTGGATTTGGGCAATCAGATAATCGGCTACCGCAATACTTACTTTGTCAAGTAAAGTATGCAGTTGCTCCGGGTGGGCATAAACCCAAGCTTTAATTTTCTCGTAGTTCTTACTACTTCCACCCTCGATCATATAACAAGCTAATGTCCATGGTGATCCGCTAAAGCCAATCAAAGGCGTATCTTTAGGTAATTCTTGTTTCAGGTTTTTGATTGTTTGCATCACATATGCCAAGTCAATTTCTGGAGTGATTACTTTGAGCGCATCGACATCCAGCGTTGATTGAATTGGGTTAGTAAACTTAGGACCTTCACCTTCGCTAAAATAAAGCTGTAAGCCCATTGCTTCTGGCACAACTAAAATGTCGCTAAACACAATTGACGCATCAAACGCAAAACGGCGCAATGGCTGCAAAGTAACTTCAGTTGCTAGCTCTGGGTTTTTACACAAAGCCAGAAAACTTCCTGCCTTTTCGCGCGTTTTGCGGTATTCAGGCAGATAACGTCCAGCTTGGCGCATTAACCAGATTGGCGTATAACTGCTTTGTTGTTGCTGGAGTGTTGCTAAAAATACACTATTCATAAGTTTATTTTCCGATATAATTTGCTAAATAATTTAGCGCTTTTTGGTAAACATCCTGCTTGAATTTTACGACCATGTCAATTGGCTCCCAGTAGGAAATCCAACGCCAGGCATCAAATTCTTGTTCCACAAAGCTACGCACATTGATGTGGTGATCATAACCTACAAATTGGAGCAGATACCAAATTTGTTTTTGTCCACGATAGACTGAGTTTTGTTTTGCCCAGTTACCCGGCACATTGTAGTATAACCAATCTTCGGTTTTGGCAACAATTCTCACATGTTCAGGTAGTAAGCCAAGCTCTTCATTTAATTCACGATACATACACTCGTCTAAAGTTTCATTTTCAGCAAGCCCGCCTTGTGGGAACTGCCATGAATATTCTCCCTTTCGTCGACCCCAAAAAACCAAATCGTCTTTGTTGATGAGGACTATCCCAACGTTGGGGCGGTATCCATCTTTGTCTATCATTTTATGCTCTCCCGCCGCTATTTGCTTAGTTCAATATATATCGTTATTTTAACATAAGATACCTTGATTAAGACATTATTTGCCGTAATAGCAAGGTAAATAGTGTAAAATTATGTGATTGTTATATTTTTAAAAATGTTAAGGCTGAAAATTTGAGTGTTTAGCAAATGATTTATTTTTATATCGAGTGTCTAGAATTTGTTTATTTTAAGGATTAGGGGTGTGTATGTCAGCTATGGCACCAAGAAATAGTTTATTGATTGAGTTTTTAAGTGAAGAATTACCACCAATTAATTTGGAAGGTAATATTGGTAGTGCGTTTAGTGAATCTGTGTATCAACAATTATCAGGGTTTTTGTTGAAAGACAGCTCGTTTACAGAATTTGTTTCACCGCGGCGTTTTGGTTGTCTGATAGAGGGAATTGTGTATGAGCAATCTGATCAGCGCCAGTTACGCAAAGGTCCTGCAATTAATACTGGTTTACAAGATGGTAATCCAACACCGGCGTTACTTGGCTTTGCCAAATCATGTGGTATTGAATGGCAAAAGTTAGAACAGCGCGAGGATGGATATTTTTATGCTGAGAGCTTGATTAAAGGTAAAAATTTAACCAATATCCTCGGTGATGTGATCAATAATGCGCTGAAAAAAATTCAGATTGCCAAAGCAATGCGCTGGGGTGATAAAAGTTATCAATTTGTACGTCCACTACATAATCTAGTGGTGATGTTTAATGGTGCAGTAATTAATTGTGACTCAATGGGTTTAAGTGCCAATAATACTACCAGTGGTCATCGATTTATGTGTAAGTCACAACTCAAATTAAGTTGTGCTCAGGATTATTTTAGTCAATTACAAAATCAAGGTAAAGTTGTACCACAATTTAGCTTACGCAAAAACTTGATTGAAAAACAATTGAATGAAAAAGCACAAGAGCTAGGATTAAGCATCAGTCACATGGATGGCTTGCTGGATGAAGTTGCTGCTTTGCTTGAGTGGCCAGAAGTTCTAATTGGTGAATTTGATGAAAAATTCCTAGCCGTTCCACAAGAGTGTTTGATTTTGTCAATGGCAAAAAATCAGAAGTATTTTGCCTTAGTTGATCAATCTGGCAAGCTCAGCCATAAATTTTTATTTGTTGCTAATTTGATTTCAAAACAACCACAGGTGATTATTGAAGGCAATCAGAAAGTTTTGACGGCTCGCCTTGCAGATGCTGAGTTCTTTTATGAGTTTGATAAGCGCACACCGCTGATTGAGTTTACTGCTAAGACTGCAAACGTAGTTTATCATAACAAATTAGGCAGCCAATTAGAGCGTATTGAACGTCTGCAATCAATTGCAGCTGGAATTGCTCCTTTACTGGGTGTTAACCCTGATTTAGCCAAACATACTGCATATTTGCTTAAAGCTGATTTACCAACTGAAATGGTAGGAGAGTTTCCTGAGCTTCAGGGGGTGATGGGTAAATACTATGCATTAGCCGCTGGTGAATCTGCTGAAGTAGCCAACGCGATTGAGAAACATTACTATCCGCGTTTTAGTGGCGATGAGTTACCGGATAGTCAATTAGCCAAAGTAGTAGCACTGGCTGATAAACTGGAGAGCTTGGTTGGTATTTGGGGAATTGGTTTAATTCCAACCGGAGATAAAGATCCATACGCATTACGTCGTGCGGCATTGGGAATAGTTCGGATTTTATTGAATGAGAAATTAAATCTTGAACAAGTTAGTAGCCTATTTAAAATTACCGTAGCTGTCTTTGTTGGCAAAAATTTAGCAGTAGATACCATAAGTGGCGTTGAAAACTTTATTAAGCAACGCTTGGCGAATTATCTAAGTAGTGTTGAGGGCTATGCCGTTAAAGTGGTTAATACTGTATTAGCAAGTGCGGATCGAGTTGACTTCACTAATATTATCGAAGTTTGCGCTGCGTTTAGTAAGTGGTCGGCAAGTGAGACTAATCAGGAGTTATTTGAAGCTAATAAACGGATTGAAAACATTCTTAGCAAAAATGCTGATTCAGTTGATTTAAGCTTAAATCTTAATCAAGAGCTATTCAATGCTTATGAGGGAGAGCTTTATCTTGCAACAACAAATATAAATACTTCGCTCAGTATTCAGTCTTATTTGGAGCAACTGAGTGCTTTGGCAAAACCTTTAACCGAGTTTTTTGCCAACGTAATGGTTATGGATAGTGATTTAAATATTCGTAAAAATCGCTTAAAATTACTCTCAGAGCTATACGCTAAATTTAGTCAGTATGGTAAATTATCCGAGCTGGCATAAGTAAGAAGGTGGTATATGAAATTAGTTTTTCTTGATCGGGATGGTGTAATTAATCAAGACAGTGATAAATTTATCAAAAATGTTGATGAGTTTATTTTGATTCCCGGGAGTGTGGATGCGATTGCTAACCTTAGTCAAGCTGGGTTTAAGGTAGTAGTTTGTTCTAATCAATCTGGTCTTGGGCGTGGTTTGTTTACAATGGAAGATCTAAATGCAATGCATGAGAAGCTTCATCAACAGGTAGAACAAGCTGGTGGACGCTTGGATGTAATCATCTTCTGTCCGCATATTCCCGATGATAATTGTAGCTGCCGCAAACCAAAACCCGGAATGATTCTTGAAATCAGTGAGCGCTTTAATCTTGAAGATTTGAGTAATACTGTAATGGTCGGTGATAGCATTCGTGATTTACATGCGATTAGCAACGCCGGTGGAATTCCTGTTTTGGTTAAAACCGGTAATGGTAAAAAAACCTTAGCCAAAGAGACTTTGCCAGAAGGTACTAAAATTTTTGATAATCTATTAAGTGCCAGCGAATATATTATTGAGCGTGAGCAGAAAGAACTAAATCGTGACGAATAAGTTAACTCCTTTGGTTGTTGTAAGATCATGTTTATTTTGGATTTTATCTGCGTCAGTACTGCCTTTTTATAGCATCGCAGCTTTGTTAATCGCGAAATTACCGCCGTTGGTGCGCCATAGAATCATAATGAGTGCTGCGCGCTATTATACATTTTTATTCAAGTATATCGGTGGCATCAATTATCAGGTTAGTGGCGTTGAAAATTTGCCACATACGCCAGCGATTGTTGCGGGTAATCATCAGTCTGCTTGGGAAACTGCAGCGATGAATCAGTTTTTACCGCCCTGTGTGTGGATTATGAAAAAGGAGATTTTTAAGATTCCTTTTTATGGCTGGGGAGTGCGTGCCTTGTCGACAATCGCGATTGATCGTACACGTGGTGAGGATTCGCTCAATCAAGTTATTTCTCAAGGTCGGCAGCGTTTTGCACTTGGCTTCTGGATCATTATGTTTCCCGAAGGAACAAGAGTTAAACCCAAAGCACGTAAGCCATTTAAACTTGGTTGTGCTAAGCTTGCTCTAAGTTTGGATGTGCCAATTGTCCCTTTCGCGCATAATGCTGGATATTGCCTACCCAAAAATAGCTTTTGGATTTATCCCGGCACTGTTTCAATCGTAATTGGTAAAGCATTGTATCCGGATTCTGCTGATGCTGCGGCATACACTAAAAAAGTTGAAGATTGGATTCATAATACTTTGACCTCTATCGGTTCTTAAGATGCCGCGTTTTTATGTTGATTTGCCAATCACATTAGATGCGAACATGGAGTTGCCAGATAATGTTGTGCGGCATATGAACGTATTGAGACTACACATTAGTGATTCAGTTATACTGTTTAATGGCGATGGTTGTGATTATACTGCCGTATTAACTGAATTAACTAAACGTTGTGCTAAGGTTAGTATCCACAAAGGTGAGAAATTGGGCAATGAATCTCATTTGAAGATAACGTTACTGCCAAGCTTAATTGCCAGTGACAAATTTGATTTAGTTATCCAAAAGGCAGTTGAACTAGGTGTAAGTGAGATTATTCCAGTAATTAGCCAGTATACGCAACGCTTGAGTAATGATAAAATTAATTCCCGGATGGAACATTGGCGTAAAATTATTATTGCAGCATGTGAACAATCCGCACGTGCTACTATTCCTCATTTATCCGAACCGATTTTATTTAGTGATGCTTTGCTTGCGGTGAATACTGACCGGAAATATATCTTATCTCCGCATCATGAGCGGCAACGGGTTTTAGCAGAGAGTAAAATTTCTAGTGCCGCTGTGTTAATTGGGCCTGAGGGCGGATTTAGTTTGGCAGAGGTTGAAAAAGCTCGGGAGCATGGTTTTGCAACCTTGCAACTGGGAACACGGATTTTACGTGCCGAAACGGCAGCAATTTGCGCAGTGTCGTTGTTACAGAGCTATTTTGGCGACATCGGTATAATACAAAATTAATTTAATTTATCGGAGAGAAAATCATGAAAACAATTTATTTAAGTTTGATTTTAGCTTTAGTAACAACTAGCGGAATTAGTGCTTGTGACGGTGGTAGTCCTGCTGCGCAAAATATGCCAGTCGGTGGTGCTCCATTTACCGGGATATTTACGCCTGGGATTGGGAATTTAGCCAATGGATCATCAATTAATACTTGTCTGGCTGGATTAGGATCGTCAGAGACAATGACATTCACGGTTAGTGAGTCAGGTCCTACTTTTTTTATAGATGGGCAGCTTCTCACAAACCCAAATATAATGAATGGTACATTCACTAATCCAGTAAATACCAATAACCCATGTTTTACGGGTACGATTACTTATTCAGGATGTGCATATGCACAGGGTGGGAAAGTAACATTTAATGGCTGCTCGGTAGTCTTGCTCGGTTCTGGTTATCAATTTAAAGCTGCGTATTATCTTTATACCGATCAAAATACTTTAATCCAAAGCGGATTGGTAAATGCAACTAAATAGTATACGTAAACCAATTCAGTGGCTGAAAGATTCTTGGCATTTAGCACGCCCTTATTGGACTAGTGAGGACAAGTGGCGTGCGATAGCTTTGGTAAGCATAGTGATTGTATTTAATTTGCTGTCAGTGTTTATGTCAGTACAATTTAACAAATTTTCGAATAATATGTACGATGCATTACAGCATCTCAATCAAAGTGCATTTTATAAATTAGTAATTAAATTTTGTTATCTAGCATTTTTTGCTATTTCGTTTCAGGTAATGGCGTATTATTTTCGCAAAGTACTCGAGATTCGTTGGCGTAGATGGATGACCAATAACTATCTGAGCAACTGGTTGTCACATAAAGCATATTATAAAACCAGATTTATTGCGGATTATGTTGATAATCCTGATCAGCGGATTAGTGAGGATATTAATTCGTTTATCGGCACTTCTTTGGGGTTAACGCTGGGATTTATTAGCAATGTAGTGAGTTTATTCTCATTTGTATTTATTTTATGGGGCTTATCTGGAGCGCTTAGTTTTACTGTTTTCGCGCATAAAGTTTCTATCTCTGGTTATATGGTATGGGTAGCATTACTTTATGCGATAGTTGGAACCTATATTACGTTTAAAATCGGACGCCCATTAATTGGCTTAAATTTTCGTCAGGAAACACTTGAGGCTAACTTTCGTTTTGGTTTGATGCGCGTGCGCGAATATGGCGAAAATATTGCCTTCTATCAAGGTGAGAAAGAAGAAAAACAGAGCTTAACTAATAAATTTAGTGACTTGGTGGGGAATTTTTTCTCTATCGTTTATCGGCAGATGAAAATTGATATTTTTAATACCGGTTATTCGCAAATTGCCAATATTTTTCCAACTTTAGTTGCAGCTCCGCGCTATTTTTCCAAAGCAATTCAACTTGGTGATTTGATGCAAATTAGTGGGGCATTTGGACAGGTACAAGGCGCGCTGTCATATTTTATTGACGCCTATGGATCACTGGCTAGCTGGCGGGCAATTATGGATCGTTTGCACGGTTTTGAAAAGGCAATATCACATGCGGGTAATTTGCCGGTATTGGCACGTGAGGATAAAACTACAAATTATCTGAGTGTAAATAATTTGAACCTGAATTTACCTAATCAAGAATCATTATTAAAAAATATTAATTTTGAATTAAATGCTGGTGATCGCTTGTTAATTAAAGGTGCGTCAGGTAGTGGCAAGACTACATTGCTGCGTGCTTTGGCTGGTTTATGGCCTTTTGCTAGCGGTGATATTAGCCAAAACCACGCCAAAACTGAGATGTTTATTGCGCAACGTCCATATATGCCACAGGTCTCATTGCGTCAGGCAATTTGTTACCCGTTAACCACGAATTTACCTAATGATACAGAGTTACTAACTATTCTGCGTGAATGTGGCTTGGCTTACTTACAGCCACGATTGGATGAAGATATTGATTGGGGCAAAGTTTTGTCACTAGGTGAACAGCAACGGGTAGCTTTTGCACGGGTACTGGTTAATCAGCCAGATATTATCTATCTTGATGAAGCTAGCTCGGCTTTGGATGAAGCAATGGAAGCACATTTGTATCATGTATTAAGTGAGCGTTTACCAGACAGTGTAATTATTAGCGTAGGGCATCGCAGTACTTTGGATGCATGGCATAATCAACAACTTATACTCAAGCAGGTTCAGCATCCTGGGTCGTTGTGGGGGTCATCACTTACTAGCTAAGTAAGCTTTGTTGCTTGTCGCCTAGCAGTATTTAGAATTAGTTTGAGTATATAATTAACCGTAACAGAGAGTTAAATGGATAAGTTTAATCAAATAGTAAAACAAGAAATGAACGCTTTGGATCAGGTGATTCGCCGAGATTTAGATTCAAAAGTACCATTAATTAATGCAGTTGGTGAATATATTATCGCAGCTGGTGGTAAGCGGATTCGTCCTTTGTTAACCATGCTCTGTGGCAAATTATTAGGCAATGATTCTGAGTTGCTCTATAAAACTGCGGCAATGGTAGAATACATTCATACTGCAACCTTACTTCATGATGATGTGGTCGATGAATCAGGTTTACGCCGTGGCCGTGCAACAGCTAATGCGGTATTTGGTAATGCAGCTAGTGTTTTGGTTGGCGATTTTATTTATACCCGTGCCTTTCAAATGATGGTGGAGAGTAATTCACTGCGTGTACTAAAAATTATGGCGGATAGCACCAACATTATTTCTGAAGGTGAAGTTCTGCAGCTACTAAATATTGGGCGCAGTGATTTAACTGAGGCTGAATATTTTAAAGTGATCGAGAGCAAAACTGCTAAATTATTTGAAGCAGGTGCGCGGGTGGCTGCGATTATTAGTGGTGCGGATGCCTCACAAGAGGAACACCTTGCTAACTATGCAATTTATTTGGGCACTGCTTTTCAGATTGTGGATGATATATTGGATTATAATAGTTCAGCTGAAATTATGGGTAAGAATGTTGGCGATGATTTGCTCGAAGGTAAAGTAACACTGCCGTTAATTTACTTGCTGGCAAATGGTGCGCCTGAAATGCGTGCTATGGTAGTTGCCGCAATTGATAACCCGAAACAAGCAGATATTGCTGCAATAGTCGATTTGGTTAAAACTACCCCAGCACTGGATTATTGTAAAAATATGGCGCATGATTATGTGGCACGGGCACAGGCTGAGTTAGCGGTTTTTGCCAACAACGAATATCGTCAGGCATTGGAGCGAATTGCCGCGCTGAGCGTTGAGCGCTTGAGTTAATTTATGTAGTCAACTGAATATCTTTGTTCTGCAGTTTTATTTTTGCCAACATCATTGCACCATCTACACAGTTAAGAAGTCTTATCCATTTAGTATAAAAATATTAGTGAGGGGAAGTGACCATAACAATACAGAACGTGTACCTTATCTTATTCAAAGTACATTTTAATTCATCGTTATTTTTGGTGTTTTGGCGATTCAGAATTTATCATTCTAGAGAATATAATTAAGTCAAATATTGTCATCTGTGTTCGGCACACTTTAAGAGAGGTGTATAAGAAAAGTACCAGTTAGAAGAAACTAACTGGTACTTTTTAGAGGTTACTTAATTTCGTTAAAAAGGATTATTAATATAATTGAATTGAGCTTTGAAAGTCCCGCAAGCTCCAGATGATAAACACCATTTACCATCGCCTACATAGACGTTTTCTATTGAACTCGTAGCTACACCATTTGCAGTATAACCAGCAGCTACATCATTGATACTCCAAACAATGGTATTAGAATTAGAACGCTGAATACTTATAGAACCAGATCCTGACTGATCCACCATGAAGCCATATAGAGCGCCAGAAAAGCTAATTGGACCAAGATAGTTTAGTACACCACCACTATTCGTATATTTCCAACCATGCAGAACATAATCTAATTTTGTTTCATCAATACTATATTCATGGATTGTTGAAAAGGTACTACGCGTATCTGAAAGAATTTTAGGACAGTTAGAAATATTGCGACTAGTATAACAGTCATATCCATGAGAGTTTAACCATGCCATTCTCAACCCCAGCGCACTTTGCTGTTGTTTTAGGAAATTTAAAAAATCCAAATTAAATCGGGACATTAATGTAGAGTTGATATAGTGATTAACAAACGTTTGATATTTTGATGTATCATTATATAAAGTTTGTAGATCAGTCTGGGCAACTACAATATCACGAGAAGGAATAGGAGTGGTTAAGTCAATTCCTAAATCAGTATATTTCTCAGTAGAAGGATTATAATAAGTTAGATTCTCTGGAACAATTTTTCCATTACCATCTCGTACTTGTTGGCTTAATGACTGAGCATATCCAATAACACCATTAATTATTTGATCGCAATCATTAATTGTTTTGAAAGAACAACTTGAAACATAAAACCCTTCTTTTGAAGCTTTAAATATATTAGCCAACTTATCTGGCATTCCACCTATCTGAACTGCTTCGACGTCAATTATTGCATTCATAGAAGAGTACACCGGAGATGCTTTTATTGCTGATGTTAAGCTACCAAACCCTAACGCACCAGCACCAAATGAATTATCAAATTTCTGCTTATCAACATTTGAATTAAAATGAATTTTAACATTAACACCTAAGATAACACCCGCATATGCACTATTGAGGAAAGAATCACCACAAAAATTAATAAAATCAGCGGGGCTTTTATTATACGCACTTAGCGCAGCAGGGGTAAGGTTATCAGTACCATAATACTGAGGCATTATACTAGCATTCCACCCAAAATCTTGTAAATACTTAAAGTTTCTTGAGTATTGATCATCTTGTGTCTCACGAATAAAATTCGATGATGCACTAGTGCTAAAAATGCTCCAACCAACTTTTCCATCTATTGACTGATTAAAATATGATTGCAACTGACTTTGTGTCACATTACTAGATAATGATAAGTGCCCTGTTCCATTAGTATATGAAACATTTGAGCCATCTTTAAGGCATATAGCCGCCCCAGGAACTCCTGTAGGACTAAAAATTCCTAATCCTAATTTAACCCATCCATCTATAGGCGCTGCATTTAAATACTTAGTGTTATCGGGCGCAACAGTATTGGGGTTATTGGTGGTTCCTCCATTACAAGAAATCAATAAAAAACAAAGCGGGGCTGAAAATAGTAGTTTTTTCATATTTTTCCTAACTAATATTAATTTATTCCACATCTAAATTGCAAAATCTAGAAAATATATTTTGCGCTCCAATTGAGCCACAAGAATCAATTATACAGGTAACCATGACAATATATCAAGCCGGGGCATTTTTCACATAATATACTGCTCGTAATTGAAATGTGGACTAATTTCTATAAAGTTATTTATAATCACGGCTATGCATAAAATTCTAACATCCACGAAACGTATCGAATTTGAAAAGTTGGTACGCAGAACTAAAAACATTGATGAAAAAGATCGCCTTCGTGCTGTCTTGGCTTATGATTTAGTCCATGATGTTTACGATGTAGCGGAGATTTTGTAGATTAGTGAGTCAACTACGTATAATTACATTACTGACTATTTGAGTAAGAACAAAATATCTCATAATTCTCGTGGCGGTTCAGATAGCAAACTCAGTGCACGCCAAGAAATTGAGTTGATCAAACATCTGCATTCAATAACTTATCTCGCTGCTAGAGCGTAATGATTTTGTGTATAAGAAACCCAAGTCTGTCCCCGGTAAACTAAACGAAGAATACCAACAACTATTTATCAAAAACTATGAAGCACTAAAAGCCAGAATCTCACCTAATGAGATAATTATGTTTATGGATGCAGTACACCTAGAATACCAGTCTCAAGCTGTAGCTGGCTGGATGCCTAAAGGCTAAATTAAAATCCTAGCAACAACTAATACACAATTCAGATTTCATCTAAATGGTGCGATTGGTTTACAAGCTACGGATGTTTTTACTCGCGAATATGAGACTATTAATAGAGCGTCAATTATTTTTTTGCTGACTTAGAACAAGAGTATCCAGATAAAACCATTCACATCATCTGTGATAATGGTAGATCCAATAAAAACAAGGAACTTGATGCTTATTTAGGCTCTTCTAAAAAACGAGTGGGTAAATTAAACTCAAATTTATTATATTGGGGCTCATTGCCGCCCCATACCCACTAGAATTTACTCCAAAAGCAGGCATGTTATAATCACGGATGTAGCTCTGCTGGAAAGCAACTACAACTGAAGCAGACCTCAATATAGAAATTTTCATATTGAGGTTCTCAAGTGTAATAGTATTATTAGCTATAAGTAGTTACCCACTTAAATTTCAAAAGAGCCATTATTTAAAGGACTCCAGAATTAGAGTAATGCGAGAGAATCTTACATATAACAAAATTTATTCCAAGTTTGCAGAGTTTACTGATGCAGTTGGATTATTCTTTAATCATAAAGTTCAGTATACTGCTGAAGAATTACGCTCTAGAATTAATGATAACTTTGAGATAATTCGACATAACCCAGTCCAACTTTCAAGTTAAAAGAGTATATGCTTGTTTATGATTGAAAATTAGAGTATTTCTACGAATTTGTTTTATAATATAGACTATAAAAAAACCTAAAATTCTTTTGGTAAACAGAAAACTTATTCCTTCCATATGAAAGGAAATGTTAGTGCATGTTCCTTTGGCTTAAACTTGAGATTTTTGCTTATTAAGTGTTATGAAAGATGTGTTAATCGCGTAAAGGCTTAAATTTTTTTGAGCAATAGGAGTAGTGCAATAGGGTAAATTTTATGGTTTTAATCCCTCGCGGTTTGCCGCGTTAAGATAGTAATCGCCAGCAGACGGTTTCGAAGAGGAAATTTGCTATAATATCCTCTTGTTTTGCGGGCGGGGATAGGCAAATTTAGTTTGCTGGTTTTATTAATCTTCTATTTTTAAGAGTGAAACAAAATGTATGATTTTGATAAAATAACTGACCGCAAACATTCCTATAGTAAAAAATGGCGTAAGTATGCTGGTAAAGATATTTTGCCTCTCTGGGTAGCGGATATGGATTTTCCTGCACCGCCTGCTGTTTTAGCCGCATTGCAAGGTACACTTGATCATGGAGTTTTTGGTTATAGTATGCACCAAGAAGAGGTGCGGCGGGATATTGTCGATTATTTACAGCGCGAATATAATTGGGGCGTGGCAGAGAAAGATATTATTTGGCTTCCTGGCTTAGTTTGTGGGCTAAATTTGGCTTCGCAGGCACTAAGTGATGTTGATCAAGCAATAATAACGGCCACCCCAATTTATCCGCCATTCATGAGCGCGCCATTAAATGCTGGGCGAGAGTTATTAAAAACTCCGTTGCTGGAAGTGAATGGTGACTGGCGCTGGAATTGGGATGACTTGGAAAAACAGCTTGCAGCTGCCAGAATAAAACCTAAACTACTTTTATTATGTAATCCACATAACCCAGTTGGAAAGATGTGGACTCGTGAAGAATTAGAACAACTCCTTGAGTTTGCAATCCGGCATGATTTGGTGGTGTGTTCAGACGAGATTCATTGTGATTTAATCTTGGATGAGAGCCGGAAACATATTCCGTTTGCAAGTATCAGTAAAGAAGCTGCAGAACGCAGTATTACGCTGATGGCTCCATCAAAAACTTATAATGTTGCGGGGCTGAACTGTTCATTTGCGATTGCAACTAATCCGCTAATTCGTAATAAATTTGCCAAAATAATGCGCGGTTTATTTGGTGATCTAAATTCCTTTGGCGTTGCAGCATGTCAGGCGGCATACAATGAGTGTGATGACTGGAAAAAAGAGCTGTTGATTTATTTGCGCGCTAATCGCGATTTAATTGTCCAAATTTTAACACCTTATACTGATTTGCAGCTAAGTATTCCCGAAGCTACTTATCTTCTTTGGATTGATGGACGTAAATTATGCACGAAGTATAAAATTGATAATCTTCAGCAATTCTTTGAGCAAGCGGGTGTTGGTTTATCTGATGGTGCTGAGTTTGATTTACCGGGCTTTGTGCGACTTAATTTTGGTACGTCGCGAGTAACCTTGACTCAAGCATTAGAGCGGATGGTAACTGCTCTTGATCAACTGACCGCTAGCTAAAAGAATAGCGGTACAAGCGGACGAAGTTTATTGATTATTTTTGAAAAAATCGCTAATCAAACGACTGTAATACTTCTGATCTATCGGACCAATCACCTCAGTATGGTGGTTGGTTTTTTTATTATTAAAAACCTGATGTTGGCTAATGCACGCACCTGTTTTAAGTTCACAAGCGCCATAGACCACACGTTTAATCCGACTATTGATAATTGCACCGCTACACATTAAGCACGGCTCGATAGTTACATAAAGATCACATTCATTGAGGCGGTAATTTTGCAGACATTGTTGTGCTGCGAGAATTGCAACTATTTCAGCATGCGCCATAATATTATTGTCACTACGGGTACGGTTATAGCCTCGTGCAATAATTTCTCCCTGATGAACAACTACTGCGCCAATGGGGATTTCGTTGTATTCTAGTGCTAATTGCGCCTGTTCTTCGGCTGCAGTTAAGAAATGCTTAATGGTATCTGATTGTAGCCAAACATGCCGAGGGGTCATAGCTTTGAATTCTGTGCGTAGTTCAGTTTGCTTTTCTGGGGCTAGTGTATAACAAAGACTTTGTTGCGCCAAGCAATATAAATCATAAAGCGCTTGATAACTCATACTGGGAAAGGCTAATTTTAGCTGTGAGTAAATTTCCAGATAACCATGCTGACGGATTAGCTCCGTGCTTGCTAAATTCAAGCGTTCAAGCTTGCTTTTGAGATAATAAGGAATATTGGTATCACTCATACTAAATTAATCAAAAAATTCGACATCACGCCAGCTTCCTTGATTTTGCCGTTTAGCGATCAATCTACTTTGCCAATTACCAATATGCAGCTCAAGCTTATGTCCATCCGGATCTAAAAAATAGAGTGAGTCACCTTCAGAATTATTTTCTTTAAAAAGTGTGCAGTTTGCCGCGCATAGTTTTTCGTACCAGTAACCATAATCTTCCTGAATTAACAAAAATTCACGATGATGCCCTCCTTTATCCGGATGATAGCGCTGAGCAAGGATGCGGTACGCGGCTTTGATTTCCTCGTGTTCCGCATCGATACCCAACCCTAAAATCCGGTAGTAATCTTTCATTTAGCCAGATGTTTCTGATAGGTTTTATCGACAATAGTCGCACATACACCCGATCCGGTAACATTGGTCATAGTACGCATCATATCAATGATTTTGTCAATTCCAATAACTAACGCCAAACCTTGTAGCGGTAATCCGACACTGGCAAGTACGACAGTTGCCATAATTGAAGCAGTTCCCGGAACCCCGGCGGTGCCGATAGTTGCAATTGCCGCAGTAATGATGATAAGAATATACTGTTGAAGGGATAGATCAATTCCAAAAACCTGCGCCGTCAAAATACAGACAATTGCGGGATAGATTGCGCCACAACCATCCATTTTCATGGTTGCGCCCAGTGGCGCAACAAAGCCTGCCACGCGTTCCGAAATTCGTACCCGATCAACCAAAGTTTCTAACGTAACTGGTAAAGTACCTAGGCTAGATGAAGTTGTAAATGCCGTTATCATTGCAGGCCAGAATTGTTTGAAAAAATTAATCGGATTACGTTTGGCAACTACTGTGATTAAGATGGCGTAAACAATGATCTGTAAAGCACAGGCTACGTAGATTGCTACAATAAATTTACCAAGTGGCAATAAAGTTGCGATTCCATATTCGTTACCAACGGGTACCAGTAATGCAAAAATCCCATATGGTGATAAGCGGATGATCTTACGGGTTATTTTGAACATAACATGTGAAAATTCATCAAAGAAGTTACGTACAGTATTGGCTTTTTCACCCATTGAGGTAAGTGCCAGTCCAAAGAAAATCGCGAAAATGATTACGGGAATAACCTTACCCTCGGCAATTTGCCCGATTAGATTACCGGGTAACATATCCAGAAAAGTTCCGCTGATACTTGGAATCGTGCGTGGTTGATAATCGCTGGCAGCAAGAGATAAATTTAGTCCTAAACCTGGGTTAAACAACTTACCAATTAAAACGCCAATAGTTGCTGCAATTATTGCAGTAATTATAAACCAAATTAAGGTTCGAGTTCCAAGTCGTTGTACTAGATGAATATCATCTAATTTTGAAAAACTGGCAACAATTGTTGAAAAGGTTAAGGGAATAATAATTAGCTTTAATAATTTAAGAAAAGCATCTCCGAATGGAGTAATTATATCAACTGCGTTTTGTGGCATAAAATGCCCAGCAACTAATCCTAACACCAGTGCTAATAAGCATTGATTACCAAATCCAAGTTTAATCCGCATGATGATGAACCTTATCTAAATAAAATAGTTTATAGGGAAACGCTGTATTTTAATACAAATATGCTCAAGGTTGTATGGTTTTAATATGCTAAAATCTATACTCAAAAGCTTATGGACATCGCAGTTAAAATATAATGTTATTCTTTGTGACTAGATTAATAGTGATATGAAAAAAATAATTCTTAAAAGTTTGTTGTGGCTACTAGCTAAGTTGCCGCTACCAGCCATCCGCGCGTTAGGGGCTGGCGTTGGTTTATTGTCCTTGCGTTTGTCAAATAAATCAGCAAAAAGGCTTCCGCATAATCTGCTAGTTACTGGGTTAGCAACGCCAGAAACCGTTGAGCAAATGACGCGTGATACAGCCAAAGCGCTGGGGATGACTTTAGCCGAAGCTGCCTTGATTGCCTGGCAAAAAAATCGTGCCCGAATTACGCGCTTGTTTGAGGTCGATGAGAGCTTTTATCAAGTAAAGGCGTTACTTGAAGCTGGTAAAAATATTGTTTTTCTGACTCCGCATATTGGTAATTTTGAATTTGCGGTTAAATATTTTGCTTACCACTTACCGATGAATATTCAGATTTTATATAAACCATCCAAAGATCCAGTCATTGAAGAAATTATGGTGAGTGGACGCAGTGAAGTTAATATTACGCCAGTGCCAACCAATCGTAAAGGGGTGTTAAGCATGATGAAACATCTTAAATCCGGTGGTTGTCTTGGAATTTTACCAGATAATGTTGCCTCTGGTGGTGATGGAGAATGGGTGAAGTTTTTTGGACAAGATGTTTATGCTACTTCACTGGCGGCAAAAATTTGTCAACAACCTGATACAATTGCAGTGATTGTTCAAAATTTGCGGACGAAAACCGGGTTTAAATCCAAATGTGTACCATTTAAACCTAGCAATGGTGATACTCATGATATCATGCAGGAATTATATGGTGAAATAGAAAAATTGGTTCGTGAAGCGCCGGAACAGTATTATTGGTCATACGACCGCTTTCGTCAGCCGGAGAAAGCAAAGCCAAAGCCACAGGCAGAAAATAGAGCGTAAAGTTATTTTCTTTACCTTTTGATTATAGCTTTTAACTAGATAGCAATTAGGGAAAATAAAGATGCTAAATAAGATTTTAATTTACTTGGGGATTTGGTTTTTGCGGTTGATTAGCTGGTTGCCAATGCCAATAATGAGACTACTTGGTACGCTGCTGGGTTTATTAGCATATGTGCTTGTTAGAAAACGACGAAATATAGGCTTGATTAATCTACGTTTATGTTTTCCAGAAAAGTCTGAAGCTGAGAGACGGCAGATTTTACGCAAACATTTTTGTGAGTTGTTTATCATTAGTTTGGACTATGGTTTAATGTTTGGTGCGAGTGAATTTAGGATGCGGCGCTTGATAAAATATCGTAATCTGGATAATTTAAAGCAATACTACGAAAAGCGCCCCGTAGTTATGTTAGCACCACATTTTTTAGCCTTGGATATTGGCGGTAATCGGACCACAATGGATTTTGCCGGGCTTACAATGTTTTCTCCGCAGCGCAATGCTTATTTTTCCGAACGGGTTAAACAAGCACGGATGAGGTTTTTTATTCACAATGGTGGTGAGGTAATTTCGCGGCAGGAGGGGCTCAGAAGCATCATTAAAAAGATGAAGCAGAAAAAATGGCCATTTTATTATTTGCCAGATCAGGATATGGATGAAACCAGTTCGGTGTATGTGCCGTTTTTTGCTCACCATAATTGTGCAACATTGGATACTCTGCCAAAGATACTTAAACTTTCAGATGCAGTAGTAATCTCAATGGCAACTTATCGCGAAGGAAATCATTATGTGATTGAATTTGGCGAAGCCTGGCAAAATTATCCAACTGGTAATTTATTGGCTGATGTTGCATTTATGAATCGGCAAATTGAAACTATGATAATGAAACATCCAGAACAATATTTGTGGATGCACAAACGGTTTAAAACACAACCAAATATGGAACGTGGTAAATTATACGAAAACTGCTGAGTCGATGATGAGGTGGCTTGAGTAGTAATGATTGAGTAAAGGGTAATGGCGATGATAAATAAGCTGTTAACTAATTTGGGGTTAACAATACTTAGATTAATTAGCTCTCTGCCAATCTCGTTTTTAAACGCATTGGGCGGGGGATTGGGGCTTTTAGGTTTTTATTTACTTAAAAAGCGGCGAAATGTTGGAATATTAAATTTGAGTTTGTGTTTTCCGGATATGAGTGAAGCGGATAAACAGCGACTTATTAAAGAACATTTCAAGGAATTGATTCGTTCTGGATTGTGTTATGGTTTGATTTTCTATGCTTCTCCCGACAAGCTCCGTAAAGTAGTCGAAATTAGAGGATTGGAAAACTACAATCAAGTCCGTGGTAAACAGGCGGTAGTATTACTTGCTCCGCATTTTTTGGCACTGGATATTGGCGCTAACCGTTTGACTTTGGAAACTCCTGGCTATAGTGTCTATGCGGAACAACGCAATGCATACTTAACTGAGCGAATTAAAGAAGCGCGCTTACGTTTTATTAAAGATCAGGGTGGCGAGATTTTTTCCAGACGCGAAGGATTACGCTTGATCGTCAGAAAAATGAAGCAAACTTTGATTCCGTTTTATTACCTGCCAGATCAAGATATGGATGAACGTGATTCGGTTTATGTGCCATTTTTTGCTCATCCGGTCTGTGCAACTTTGGAAACCTTACCTAAATTAGTTAAGTTAACTGATGCTGCAGTTATTCCGATGGCAACTTACCGTGAGGGTAAAAAATACATTGTGGAGTTATCTCCAGTTTGGGATAATTATCCGAGCGGAGATATTCCTGCTGATGTAACTTATATGAATCGCTATATCGAGAAAATGATTATGAAACATCCTAGCCAGTATCTCTGGCTACATAAACGGTTTAAAACTCAACCTAATTTGCCACGCGGTAAATTATATGAAAATTGTTAGGAATTATACAAAATGAAACAATATAACGGGAAACCGAGTAGATTTAGCCCAGAGCAGCTGACTCGACTGTTTCCTTATAGTTTGGGTGAAGATATTGGTAATGCAGTGAGCCATTGCGTTGGTTCACTGGTTGCATTAGGCTTATTAATTAGTCTGGCGTGGATTGCTGGGCGCTATGGTGACTGGTTGGATGGACTGGCATTTGTTTTCTATGGGATTACGATTCTATTTATGTTTGTAATCAGTACAGTTTATCATTCGATGACCAACCATGCTGCACGTAATGTTATGAAACGCATGGATCATGTCGCAATCTTTATTTTAATCATTGGTTCTTATACGCCGTATGTTTTTAGCTTGCTGAATACTACCCGTGGTTATATAACCTATATTTGCTTATCAGTTTTGGCAGTGGTTGGTGTCGTATTTAAAGCAATCTATGCTGGTAGATTTAAGAAAATTGGTACCCTGATTTATGTATTAATGGGCTGGGCATCGCTGATTTTACTACCGCAAATTGTTGCTAAACTTCCAACCATGGGAGTGGTATTTTTTGTAGCTAGCGGTTTGATTTATACAATTGGTGCGTTATTCTATGCCTTTAGTAAATTTAAGTATTCACATACTATCTGGCATATATTTGTATTGGTTGCGGTTATCTCGATGTATTTGTCAATCGCGTTATATATCTTGCAATATCGTTGATAATGAATACGATACTTTATTATCAATTGGTGAAAATATTTGTTTTGGAGAAACAGCGATAGTATGAAGAACGTAGTGATTATAATTCCTGCATATAATGAAGAGCTAACGATAAAAGATGTTCTTGTTGATTTTTGGTCATATCCGAATAAAGGTGCTTATAATTATAAGATTTATGTGGTTGATAATAATTCATCTGATAAGACCAGTGCGATTGCGCGGCACACGATTGCCCAACATAACATTAATGGAGAAGTGGTTTTTGTTAAAAGGCAAGGTAAATCTAATGCCGTTAAATATGTGTTTCAAAAAATTGATGCAGATGTTTATATTATGATTGATGCAGATTCTACTTATTGGTGTGAAGATATTGACAAATTTATTCATCCAATTCTTAATGATGATGTTGATATGGTGATTGGAGATAGAATTTCTAGTGGTCACTATTCCCAAGAAAATAAGCGTATGTTTCATGGTTTTGGTAATTCGTTAGTAAAAAAGATGATTAACTATATATTTAAAGCTGATTTAAAAGATATTATGACTGGCTATCGAGGGTTCAGTAAGCGTTTAATTAAAAATTATCCAATCTTATGTGAGGGATTTGAGCTTGAAACAGACATGAGTATTTTTTGTTTAGAACATAAATTTAGTATTTTAGAAGTTCCAATTAAGTTTACCGAACGTCCGAATGGGAGTATCTCAAAGTTGAATACTTATACTGATGGTATAAAGGTAATACTTACTATTTTAAACTTATTTAGAAACTATAAGCCGCTCCAATTTTTTAGCTGGATAGGTAGTACTTTATTAGTTTTAGGGTTAATTTCAGGTATATTCCCCATTATGAATTATATTGAGACAAAATACGTTACACAGGTTCCGATGGCGATATTGGCTGTTGGTTTTGTAACTACATCAATGCTATCTTTTTCAATTGGCTTAATTCTTAGTAGTGTACGGCGTTTTCACAATATCAGTTTTGAACTACGAAGGCTTATCAATTCTGATAATTAAGGTTTTATGGTTGCTAGAGATTGCCTAATTTAAACTCTACTTTAATGTTTTATCCGGAGAATGTATGTTTTGGTTTTTATTAATGCTGTTTTTATCTAGCTCTGTTATCCTTGGAGTATGTTATGTTTCAGCTAAGGATAAGATAGTATTAGTTAACAAGAAGCTAGTAATTTGGATTACTTGTGGTATCTTGTTTTTGTGTGCCGTGTTAATTTGTGCAAACCGTGCTGTTATGGGTTTAATTTTTAATGCAGCTACACCTGATGTGGATTTTAGTCAGACGATTGTTCCTCAATATTTACAAATTTTCATTACTGATGCGTTATATGCGGCGTTGCTTATCAGTATTTATTTGTTTGTACGTCGCAAGTTAAAAATCCCACCACCAATATTTTTGGTAGGTCTATTAGTGTTATCTCTAACTGTTTACTTTCCTGGTATTCAAAGTGCAGATGGCGATAACTCCTATGGACAATTTTTGGCACATAGCTATTCAGATTGGCAGCCTCCCCTTTTTACTATTTGGTGGAATATTTTTCAGGTAAAAAGTGCAACATTCGTGATGAATATGTTAACTTATTATGGTGGGTTGATTTATATTAGTTATTATTTGTGGAAAAAGAATTATTGCTGGCAAAATGATCTCCTAATAATTTTCTGTTTTAATCCATTGTTATTCACTCAATTAGCAATTGTATGGAAAGATATTGGTTTTACTGGTTTCTTTATTGATTGTGTGGCAATTTATCTAGCACAACAGTTGGTTAAAAATATTTCTGTTAAGATCGGATTGTGGGTAGTGTATTTTTTCTGTCTATTTTTAGCGGTGGGTTTTAGATTAAATGGTGTCTTTGCCGTTTTACCTATGATTGCATTAGCTTTAAATCAAATCATAGGTAATAAATATCGAAATAATTACAAAATATTGGCTGTAAGTATAATGAGCTTAGCCACAGTTATTACCTACTTGTTATTGAATAATTCGATTACATACAAAATATTTTCTGCAGAGAAGCTTTATCCTCAAACTTTTGTGATGCTAGGCGATATGGCATATATTGAATGTAATACCAATCATGAATTTAAATTAAATATAGATAATTTTGTGACGCCAAATGAAGACTCTCGTGATAATTTGTGTAATGAACAGATTGCTAACCAGTATAATTTAGATGCTATGTTTAATCCATGGGCTGGGCTTCCGGCTACTTTACATACAGCTAAGACTGAAGCTGAAGCAACGCAAATTAAACAGGAATGGATAGGTGCACTAAGCAATTATCCGTTGGTATATCTGGAATACCGTGCAAAGTTTGTAATTAATGACTTATTTTTCCAATATTGGTACCCAACGGTTCAAAATAATACTATTCAAAAGTCTTTAGAAAGTATTGCGCACTACCAGCATTACGATATGAAGTTCATTTTAAGTCTGTTTTTACTTGGTGCTACATTTGCTGTACTAACTGCTTGTATTGTACGCAAAAACTATAATTTAGTATTCTACTTATTGTTATCAAACCTATTACAACTCATAAGTTATTATTTTTTAATTCCAGCGCACGCTGCACGATATTTCTTCTGGAATGATATTTCAATGTTATTAGCAATAATTTTATTAGCAGACTGCTTGACTACTCAGTGTAGCAAAGGTAAGATTTTTGAGCAATTAGATAAAGTAAAACAGAAGAAAAAATAATTGGGGGTAGTTATGGGATATATTTCGCATAGTTCTGCGATAATTGATGACGGTGCTCAGATTGGCGCTAATACCAAAATCTGGCATTTTACTCATGTTTGCGGTGGCGCAGAAATTGGCGAAAAATGTTCGCTAGGACAAAATGTATTTATTGGTAATGATGTCAAAATTGGTAATAATGTAAAAATCCAAAATAATGTTTCAGTATATGATGCGGTGTATCTTGAGGATGATGTATTTTGCGGTCCGTCAATGGTGTTTACCAATGTATTTAACCCACGTAGTCACGTTGTCCGTAAACATGAATATCGCAAAACTCTGGTAAAACGTGGTGCAACTATTGGAGCAAATGCGACGGTAGTTTGTGGAGTTACTATTGGTGAATATGCGTTTATTGGTGCTGGTGCGGTAATTAACCATGATGTCAAAGCTTATGCAATGATGGTTGGTGTTCCGGCGCGTCAAATTGGCTGGAGTTGTCAATGTGGGAGTAAATTACATTTTATTGATGCAAAAACAAAATGTAGTGCCTGCCAAAGTCAATATCAGCTAATTAATAATGAGTGTATCGCAGATTGAAAGTGAACCTAAGAGATTTGCTCTGGCAAAATACAATTGATCGGGCAGACAAGCCGTACTATTGATTAATATTTATAAGAGATTGGAAACAATGCAAAAATATCATGATCGAATGCTAATTCTTCTGGTTTTATTTTATCCTTTATTCTATCTTGGGATTGGTGGCAAATATCCATGGGTATTATTGGGGAGAAATGGAATTGCAATAGGAGTAAGCTTTTTCTTTAGCCTTACCGTTTTATTTATCATGAGTATTATATTAACTAAAATTGAGCTGATTGGACATACCAAATTGAAAAATATTGCTTGGATTAATGTTATTTTGGCAGTATTGTTTGTCGCATTTTATGACTTTATTCAATATAAACATTTTGCTAGATTTGCTTACCAAAATCCGTTGTGTATCTATGTGTTGGATGCTGCTATACTGTTTACCTTATTAGCCATGAGAAAAATATTATTTAACAAAAGTAAGGTATTGTTATTATTGATATCCATTTTTGTTATGGTTCATTATGGATTAAGTATTCATTATTTCCCCTTAACCACGGCCCGTTCTGACATGTTGGTAGCGATTAAGCTTTCGCTAGAGCATTTTTTACAGTATTTAGACCCTTATGTAAAAATATCGCAAGATGTAGGAATACCTCCGTATTTGCCGATGACCATACTATCATTTCTTCCTTCTGCGGTGTTTAAATGTGACCCTCGAATTATAGCTTTATTTTTGACTGGCATTCTCCTTCTACTGATTTTTATTAAGTTTGAAAAATTGACATATTACAGCCAATTGGGAATAATATTAGTTCTAATTAATCCATATTGGATTATGCGGCATGACTTATATTTTCAATTATTTCTGATTGAAATAGCATTGGTGTTTTTATATTTTCCGTATTTGAATGTATTCTGGAGGAGTATAATTTTAGGAACCTTTCTTGCTACGTTGCAATTTGCTTGGATTTTGTTTCCATTTATGATTTTTGCATATAGTAATAATTATCGTCAATTATTACAGCAACTGGTAATCAGTCTGTTAGTAGGTATGATAATCGTGTATAGTTTTGTTGAACCATACTTCGGTAGTTTTATACATGCCGTTTTTCTACATCAAGAATATTTAGGAGGATATGGTTCAGATATTACTTTTGGTTTGTCGCCAATTTTTTATTTTGCGAAGAGTCAAATTAGTCTTTATGTGGCGCAAATTGTTGGTTGTATTGTCATGGTTAGTTATAGTTTTGTACAATACTTTTTTTACGGCAATAGAGATAAGAATTTTTATCTAGTAAGTTCTGTGGTGTGTTATTTTTATTTTATGATAACTAATTATTTTATTGAAACTTACTTATTGATCCCTGTGATATTGGTGTTGGCGTTGCAATTACAAGCTCATGGGCAAAGCATTACCCGCGAGTTTGAGAGATAGAGATGCATACGCATCATATAAAATCATTAGATTCAATCCGTGGAATTGCAGCGATTAATGGTAGTGCTGTACCATTTTTATTTATTATCTAATTCTGAAAGTAGCTTGTATAGTTTTGGAAAAATATGGGCGGCTGGGCATGAGGCTGTAATTTTATTTTTTGTTCTCAGTCAATTGGCAATGAAATACTTTAAACGAAATATTTATAAGGGAATAAGAGTCATGAGTCTACCTACCACATCTCAGCTAACTAATAACGAGTGTATTGCAGATTGAAAGTGAGCCTAAGAGATTTGCTGCGGCAAAATATAATTGATCGGGCAGATAACCGGGTATTGTTGATGCATGTTACAGGGTTTAACCATGCGCGCTTGCTTGCCTACGATGACTATGTTTTAACAGAAGCGCAAATTGAAAACTATAATCAATTAGTTCCGCGTGTGCAAAGAGGCGAACCATTGGCATATATTGTCGGGTATAAAGAATTTTACTCCCGACAATTTAAGGTTACACCTGACACTTTAATTCCACGCCCAGAGACTGAGCTTTTAGTAGAACAAGTAGTGGAGAAAGCCTCTAATGGTGCTAAAGTATTAGATTTGGGAACTGGAAGTGGCTGTATTGCGGTTACACTAAAATTAGAACGTTCTGATTTATCAGTAACTGCGGTTGATAAATTTGCAGCTACTTTGGAAGTAGCCAGACGAAATGCAGCTGATTTACATGCTGAAATTGAATTGATTTGTAGTGACTGGTACTCTGAGTTAGCTGCGCGTAAATTTAACATAATTGTCAGTAACCCACCATATATTGAGCGTGATGATCAACATTTGCTGGCATTAAGTTTTGAGCCACAAGCTGCATTGACTGATTTTGCTGATGGTTTGAGTTGCATCCGTACTATTGTGAGTTTAAGTCGGGAATATTTATTGCCTGATGGGTGGTTAATGATTGAACATGGTTACGACCAAGGTACTGTAGTGCATGAGATTTTTACAAAGAATGGTTTAAGTGATGTTACTACCATACTAGATTATGCTGGGTTAGAGCGTATTACTATGGGTAAAACACTTAAATATTAGAAAAGGAAAGTGTATGAGCAATCCGATTGGAAAAAATAATATGATTTACAGTGATCTGAGTCATTTACGACAAAATAAACCTGAGTTCTATAACTGGGGTATTTTTGCTGGGTTTTTAGTCTTGGCTTTAGGAATTTGGCTTAGTGGTAGTAATCAAGCATTATTTCTAGCGATTAACCATGAACATGGAATACTGCCAAATATATTGTGGGGTACGTTTAATCTATTGAGTTATTCCAGATTTTTTATCTTACCAATATTGTTGATAGTGCTAACTTTTAGCCTGAAGCGGGAACGGATTCTGAATGTTTTATTGCTGGTTATTGCTTATTACGTGGTATTTGCAGCTCTAAAGGTTGCGGTTGGTGAAGCTCGTCCATATATTGTATTACCCGAAGGCAGTTTCTTTTGGTTGAACTATTTTGAAGATGCAGTGAAATCAGCACATAAATCATTTCCTTCCGGACATACCGGGAATATGGCAGTTTTTGTATTCGCCGTGAGTAATTTATTTTTTATGAATAAAAAAGGACTGCAGTTTTTAATGCTGTTACTTTTAATCTTAACTGCATTTGCAAGGATTTGTAGTGGTTGGCACTGGCCTTTGGATGTGATTGCCAGTGGCTTGATTGGTTATTTGCTAGTTAAATTATGCTTTGCCATTGACCTAAAACGTCTAATCAGCAAACGGGGGTAAAATGAGGGTTATTGAGCATTTGAATCAGGTACAGAAGCCACTATTTAGCTATGAAATTGTTCCACCATTGCGTGGCAGTACTACCAGTATTAATGAGATCTTTGCAATTATTGAACAGCTTTTACCGTATGATCCTAAATGGATTAACGTTACTACTCATGCTTCATCTTTACTATATGTGGAAAAAAGTGATGGTTCGATTACGCGGCGGATTCATAAAAAACGCCCGGGAACACTAGGGATTTGTGGTGTAATTCAAAACAAATACGGGATTGATGCGGTTGCGCATGTTTTATGTCAGGGATTCTCGCAACAAGAAACTGAAGATGCTTTGATTGAGCTTAATTATCTGGGTATTGAGAATATTCTTGCGCTTAAAGGTGATAATCTTAATTATAATCGTCAGTTGGATGCTACTGAGTCAGTTAATAAACATGCGGTGGATTTAGTTAAACAAGTTGCTAAAATGCGTCAGGGTTTATTTTTGGGTGATACTGAATATCCAGCAATTGATTTTTGTACTGGTGTGGCAACTTATCCTGAGAAGCATTTTGAAGCTGCTAATCTGGAGCTAAATATCGAGTATCTCAAGCAAAAAGTTGCTGCTGGTGCACAATACGTAATTACACAAATGTTTTTTGATAATCAAAAGTACTTTTCCTATGTCGCAGCTTGTCGGGCTGCCGGAATTACCGTGCCGATTATTCCCGGGATTAAAGTCCTTAAATCGGCTAATCAGATTAATAGTTTACCGCGCTTATTTCATGTTGATTTACCACATGAATTAGTAGCGCAAATCTTAAAATCACCACAGGATGCTGCATTTATTGGTAAAGAATGGGCGGATATGCAAGTCGCAGAATTGCTAGCCGCAGGCGTGCCCTGTGTACATTTCTTCTTGATGAATGATGTGGGTAGTGTTTTAGATATAATAAAAAAGTATAATTAACTAGTTTTATAAATTTAGGGGTATGTAGTGCGTAAGCCTATCATTGGAATCACGTCAAATTTTGAGAGTATTAAAGCAGTATCAAATCATAGTGATGAATTTATCTTTGTTCGTTATAACTATGTCAGTGCGATTTTAGAAAATGGTGGAATTCCACTAATTATTAATAGCAAAATTGATCACGATGATGCAGAACATCTTGTTGCGCGCTTAGATGGCTTGTTATTTATCGGTGGGCAAGATGTTGATCCTCAGTTTTATGGTGAAGAATGTGCGATTGACTATTGTGATATTTATGGTTCTGGCACACCATATAGCCGCCCATTACGTGATAAGCCTAATCCCGAGCGCGATAAATTTGAGATAGCACTGTATCAGGCAGCTAAAAAACGCAAATTACCAGTAGTTGGTATTTGTCGCGGTTATCAATTGATTAACGTTGCTGAGGGCGGGAGCTTGTTTCAAGAGATTCCAATTAATGATGTTCTACACACCATTTTGCCAAATGAAAAAATTCCTGACCATGAAATTCTGATCGAGAAAAACTCTCATGCGCATCAGATTTTTGGTTCAACCTGTTTTTTTACTTGTTCAATTCATCATCAGGGAATTAAACATCTTGGACAAGATCTGCTTGCATCAGGCTTTGCCAAAGATGGTTTGATTGAGGTAGTTGAAGGTCGTGATCCGGAACATTTTGTGATTGGAATGCAGGGGCATCCAGAACGATCTTGTCGCCAGTATGATGAGCATACTTATTTGTTTGCTGCATTTATTGAGGCTTGCCAAACTAAAGCAATAAAATAGCTATGGTTAAAGCGCTTTGTCGGTAGTGATTATAATATTTAAGTAAGATACTTAATTTTTTTCGCCATAGTTTGCTATCAGCCAGTATAATAACTGGCTATGTTAACCTATTGGTTTTTATCTAATAATTTAAAGGATTGTCTTTATGAGAAAAAATATTTTAATTACTATGATGTTGAGTTTAGGTGTTGCAACAGCTGCTAATGCTGCGACGAGTGCTAAAACCTGTACAAAACTTGAAACTAATCAGGGTGATATCATCGTTAAGCTAGATTTTGCCAAAGCTCCGGTAACGGTAGCAAATTTTGAGCAGTATGTTAGCTCTGGTTTTTATAAAAATAAAATTTTTCATCGGGTTATTCCTGGATTCATGATTCAGGGTGGTGGTTTTGATGCTAAAATGAATGAAGCGGCTACTAAAGCGCCGATTAAAAATGAAGCTGATGATGGTCTAACTAATGATAAATATACTATTGCAATGGCGCGGACTAATGATCCTAATTCTGCTACTGCTCAGTTTTTTATTAATGTCAACAATAATAAATTTCTAAATTATTCTACATCAAATCCTGGTTATGCGGTATTTGGTAAGGTGATTCAAGGTCAAGCCGTGGTGGATAAGATTGCTGGAGTTCCAACCGGAACAGTCGGAATGTATGAAAATGTTCCTAATACTCCAGTAGTGATTAAATCGGCTAAGATGTTGGCATGTCCAAGTAAATAAGCGCTACTTATTATTTAGGTGTCACTTAGTATTAAATATTTAGTTTTTATTGGAGGTTTTTATGTCTAATTATTCAAAACAATGGAGTTCAAAAGAACCTGGTTATTTGATCTTTCTGCTTGATGTATCTGGTTCCATGAAAGAAGATTATGAAGCTGGTAAAAGTCGCTTAGAGTATGCATCGCTTGTTATAAATAACAGTATCAAAGATATTTGTCTTGCTAATATGAATGGTGTAATACCAAAAGATAGAGTACATATTTCTATAATTACCTATAATAACACGGTAGAAGTTCAAGTTAGTGATTATTTGTCTAAAATTTATGAGAATCCAAAAAACACAATAAAAGTTAGGAAGAAAGTTCCAGATGGAGCAGGTGGACTAATAGAGATCGATACAGAAATACAAAATTGGGTGGATGCTAATGCAACAGGTGTTACTCATATGGCAGAAGCATTTAGGACTGCAAAAGAACTAATACATGGATGGATAAGAGAGCATACAGATGGAGCAGCGCCAATTATCATAAACGTGTCAGATGGTATGCCTTATGATGGAATTTCAGAAGATGAGTCTAAATTTAGATGTATTCAAGAGGTTTTAGAAATTAAAGATATTCAAACTGGGGACGGTGCACCGCTTGTCTTTAATGCCCATATTGGAGAAAAAGGATCTCCATGCAAGTATCCAACATCAAATAATAATTTAGGAGAGCAAGCAAGGTTTTTGTTTGAGATTTCCAGTGACATTCCCGAGTCTATGATGAAAACCGCTAAACATATTGAGCTTGAAGCAGTTTTTGGTTCAAAAGGTATGATATCTAATGCAAGTCCTGTTGAGTTAATTAAATTTATAAACTTTGGATCAAGTGGTGGAATCAGAGATATTGGTGAAAATTAATAAATAGGATACAAACATGAAGCTTGAATATAAGGGATTTATTTTACATAAGAACTCTGAATATTTTCCAGATTGTGCTGATAATATTGCATACAAGCACTATGATAGTAACAAATTGATTAAATTTGCTATTGCAGATGGTATTAGTAAATCTTTTTTGCCAAAGATATGGTCTAGAAATTTGGTTGATGAATATGTGCTGTATGAAAGTATTGATTATGATTTTGTAAAAATTGCTGAATCTGCTCAACAAAAGTGGGAAAATGAATTTAAATCTTATATTCAAGCACTTCGTGCTAGTGGTGGCCAATTTACTGATACACTTGTATCTTTATTAAGATTTGGATATGCAGGTTCAACTCTAGCGGGACTAGAAATCTACAAAAAAGATGATAATTGGTATTGGCGCAGCAGTGTACTGGGTGATAGTTTAGTGATGTTTTTCCCAAGTGATTTTGATCACACGCGGCAAATATGTACAAGTTTAAAAAAAACTGCCGAAAATAATTATATTTTTGATAATTACCCAGATTATTTTAGGAGTCGTGCTCAGATATTAGATAATGATGATAATTATCAAACAATTGATATCAAATATGGTGACATCTGTGAGACTCAAGGACAAAGTCTAACTAGTGGTAGATTTGTGTTAGTTACTGATGCATTAGCGGAGTTTTTGTTAAGTGATGAAGAGATATTGGAAAAATTTATTGATATAAAAGAACCTAAAGAATTTGAAGAATTTGTTGGCAAATATAGAGATAATTCTCAGCTAAAAGATGATGATAGTAGTTTTATATCCATAACTATATCTATGGATGATTCCGAAGACACATTTAGCAATCTTGGTTGGTATGATTCTGTTCACCATCATGAAAAAATCTCCAATATCTCAAATTGTAAGATCGAAACTAATGATACTTTACCTAGTCCAGTAGAGTAAGTTTACGATTATTTTAATCTCTCCGGGTATAATTCCCTGCGGCTTGCAACGTTAAGACAGTAACCCTCAGGGAGGGGACGGTCTCGAAGAGAAAATTTGCCGTAATACCGCGTTGCTCTGCTGCGCGGATAGATAAATTTAGTTTGCTGGTTTTATTAAGGTATAACTTTATGGCAATTAATGCGTATTTTGATAAAATACATACGGTTATTGCTGATGCTATGTTACTACTCAGCCTCCTATAGGTATAGGCTAAGCTAAATTTATACAATCACTAAATTGTAATCCAATGGATTTAAA
>JAIEPY010000113.1 GCA_019748155.1 Burkholderiales bacterium
ACCTAATGATTTAATCTTTGACGTATCAACTAGTTTCTGTTGCATGCCAACTGGTTTGCTTAAATCATGGACAAATTCACCATTATAACCAATTACCTCTGCGACAGCTTGATAGTAATCATTAATAGAATAATCATAACCAAGCCCTAAATTGGTATAGTCATCTAACTTTGCAAAATTATCTAGTGCATAAAATATCCCATCTGCACAATCAGATGCTAGCATAAATTCACGACGAGCTAAACCATCACCCCAGATTTCAACTGTAGGTTGTTTTTTTATATGTGCATCATTTATTTTCTTAATTACCGCAGGTATTAGATGTGAATTACTTTCACCAAATTTATCCCAACGACCATAAAGATTACATGGGATTAGGGTTTTATACTCTAAACCATATTGACGACGAATATATTCACATAATTTTGCGACAGTTATTTTAGCTAAAGCGTATCCCTCATTTGTTGGCTCTAATGGTGCATTTAGAATATATTCTTCTTTTAAAGGATTAATATAATCTCGTGGATACATACAGGAGCTACCAAGGTTAATTAGCTGTGCTACATTATTAGCTTTTGCAGCATTTACTAGATTAACCCCCATCAGTAAGTTGTTATTTAGAAACCCGGTAGGATCGCTCATATTAGCATGAATACCGCCAACTTGACCTGCACAGTGAATTATTATATCAATATTATTAGATTTAATATACTCATAGACAGCACAGTAGTCAAACAAATTTAATATATTACTACTTGGAGAATGAACAATATAATTCTGTGAACTAGGATGTTCAAGCAGGTTTTTACCAACCATGCCAGAGCCACCAGTTATTAAAATACTCTTCATTACTTAATATCTCGCCAATTTCATTCTCTCAACATACTCAAGATCATGTTTAGTCATTATCTCCACTAACTGTGCGAATGAAGTTTTAGTAGGATTCCACCCCAGTAGCGATTTGGCTTTTTGCGGATTACCAAGTAACGTCTCAACCTCTGTTGGTCTAAAGTATTTAGGGTCTACTTCAACTAATACGGTGCCAGTTTGTTTACAAATTCCTTTTTCGTCGACTCCTTCGCCGTGCCATTCAATCTCGATACCGACATGTTTAAATGCTAATTCAGTAAACTCCCTAACTGAATGCTGTTCACCTGTGGCAATTACAAAATCTTCCGGAGTGTCATGTTGCAAAATTAACCACATACATTCTACATAATCTTTGGCATAGCCCCAATCACGCAATGAATTCAGATTTCCCAGATATAATTTCTTTTGGTAACCTTTTTTAATATTAGCCACTGCCAATGTGATCTTGCGCGTTACAAAAGTTTCACCGCGACGTTCAGACTCATGATTAAATAAGATACCATTCACCGCATATAATCCATATGCCTCACGGTAATTTTTAGTAATCCAAAATGCATATTGTTTAGCCACTGCATACGGCGAACGAGGATAAAATGGCGTAGTTTCGGTTTGTGGGATTTCCTGCACTTTACCATATAGCTCAGAGGTTGATGCCTGATAAATCCTAGTCTTTTTCTCTAGACCTAAAATCCGCACCGCTTCTAAAATCCGTAAGGTACCGAGTGCATCGCCATTAGCTGTGTACTCAGGTATCTCAAACGATACTTTTACATGCGATTGAGCGGCTAAATTGTAAATCTCATCAGGTTGGGTTTTTTGAATAATATTGATTAATGAGCTCGAATCAGTCATATCACCATAATGAAGTTGTAATTTACGTGCCTTATGCATATCTTCAACTAAATCATCAAGATAGAGATGCTCAATCCTTTGAGTATTAAAAATAGAACTTCGGCGCAATATGCCGTGAACTTCATAGCCTTTTTCTATCAGAAACTCTGCTAAATATGATCCATCCTGACCATTGACACCTGTTATTAATGCTACTTTTTGGTTAAGCGTATTCATATTTTTAAGTCCTATAAAACATGCTCATAAAATTTTACAATTCATTTAGAAAATTTGCGTGCATCAAGATCATGTACAACTACAACATTAATAAAAGATGAAATCATCACAATCTCCGATCATTAATAACCCGCGAATTTTACCATATTTAGCACCATTAAGGTTGGCTATCCTCAAACTCATGAAGTGCAATTAATAAAGCATAAAGCTCAAAACTGACATGATCAACTACCTCAGCACCAAATAATGTCCGCGCATGTAATTGTGAGTTAGCAAATTTAATGTATTTCAAATTAGTTGACTTTGCACGAGTCATAGTATTATAAGCATCCGCGCTATTTTTCTCTGGTACTAAAGAGTCATGAGCTAAAGAAATCAACGTGACTGGATTATGGCTCTGCCAACTTAATATATCCGCCTGTGCTGCTTGAGAAAGAAGCTCTTGATCAGTTGCGGCTCCATCATGCATCAATGCTGCGACACTGTTAAATAACGGTGAATAAGTCACACCACTTGAGCTTTTCAAAACTGCAGACCAGAATAATTTCAGAACCAAAGTCATAGTTTTACTTGGTGTAAATAATAAGTCGTTGATATTTTCAGATAAAATTTGCTCTGAATGACACCATTTAGCCGGTAAAACTGCACACGTTCTATGAAAAAAATCTGGATTAAGAAGCTGACTAATTGGACGGTTATTATAATAAGCAAAAGCCAGACTCACATTAGTTAATAGTGACGGCTTGAGCAGTGAACCCCAAAAAGAGCTCTGAATCTGAAATAAATTACTATTATCATTTACTTGACTAGTCAGCAAAAATGGAAACATTACACCACTTAAATTATAAGCACCATCAATCGGAACCGTTTTATCTAGCTTCAAACCCAACTGAGTAACTGCTTGTGCAAAATCAGGCTTTGATTGATACATTCGACTAAACCATAGCGCATATGAAGCACCTTCTGAATAACCACTAACAAATAAAGACAGCTTTACTTTATCACCGGCTGGCAAAAGTAATTTCTTAGTTTTTAAATACGTATGCGCAGCTATGAGCATATCTCTACCATCTAAAACATTATAGCGTGGGTAAAGAATATATGGATGAGGAATAGCAAAGTTGCGCCCTAACCCGATATAATCTGGTGAAACTATTATATAACCATTAGCCGCAAAAATTGCTGCAAGCATCTGGGCTTTATAATCCTCAAAATGTAACGATGGAACATTAAGCTTACCGCTAATTGTGGAATGAAAAAATAGAATTACGCCTTTGGGAGATTTAGTTGGAGGCAAAATTAGCAACCCAGATACGTTTTGCGGTGAATTAGGTAATGCATGCGTAATATAATTAAGACGTATAAATGTGATTTTAGCGTTTGACTCAACAAGTCCTTGGCGATTAAAAAGCTGCGTTTTGGCAAACAATGGATTAGTGGCAATTACAATTTGATTATGACCTGCATTATCTTGCCCAACCCAACGCTGCTGCAATCTTTGATAATTATTAAACACTTCTAAAACAGTCATCGTTGATTCAACTGGTCGACTAGCAATATAACTTTCAGCCTGTAAAGTTAACTTGTCATTTGCCGTTAGCTGCAACGCATTAGTCTGAGCGCAAGCACAACAAAGTACAAATAGAATTAATAGCTGCTTAATCAAAACAATATCGCTCTCATGTCGACTCGCGCTTAAGCGACTGCTTTTCAATATTATGCAATGAAAACCAAGTCAAGCCACTAATTAATATCAACCAAACAGAAATAGATGCCATATATCCACTATTTTTGTACAACCAATTTTCGACCAACGGAGTTAAACCGCCAACCATCGACATCCCCAAGCAAAAAGCTAAAGGCTACACCGCGATAACGACAATTGGCAGGGAATAACTGCTTTAAATAAGCATTTGACGGACCTAGTAGCAATTCGTTCAGTACCACTAAAATCACTTCTGCACAAATTATTAACCATAATGAATAACTTTGTAACATAAACCCGAGTGGAATAGACAATATTAGCAGTGCGATACTCGCATAGCGCATAACTTTGGCTGGAGTAACACGGTCTGCAATCAATCCAGAGCTGATCAGGATAATAACCGCAATACTCGAAAGAGCAAACTGTAAGGACATAAATGCAAAACCGCTAAAATAACCCTTGGTTTTTAAAACCGGATTAATAAACGATAGCACCGTAGTAAAAGGCAATGTTGAAAAGCCACCGATACAAACGCCGGCAAATAATTGCTTGGGATATGTTACTATAATTTTACCTAACGACTCTCGTTTAGCAAGATCTTCATGATTAACGGACTCCGTCATACCTTGGCGAAAATAAATCGCAATCAGACCAACTACGCCGCCTAAAATAAACGCTAAACGCCAATTGGGGCTAGCTGGGTTATGCCAGGTTAGAAACATTCCGACTAATGAGGCGACAACGGAGCCAAGCAGCGCCATCGCAGTTAACACCGCTCCAACTAAGCTCATATAGCGCGCTTTAGCTAACTCAACAACATAGATACCAGCGCCACTATATTCACCACCGTAGCATAGCATTTGTACCGCGCGTACTAAAGTTAAGATTACCATTGCTGCCATACCAATTGATTTAAAACCCGGTAAAAAGCCAATTAGCAAAGTTGCTGCTGCAATTCCGTACAAAGAAATAAGTAGCGCTCTCCTCCGCCCAAAGCGATCACCGATAGCACCAAATACAATCCCACCCAATGGGCGAGCAACAGAGGCAATTAAAACCGCATAAAAGCCCATAATAAGCGCATCGTAAGCTGAGTTTGCAGGAAAAAAAGTAGGGGCTAAAAAAGGTAAAAACATACTAAAAATGGCATAGTCATAATACTCAATTAAAGTACCTAATGCAGCAATAAAGATAGATTTCTTCATAATATTTTGTTTCTTTAGTCAAAAAAGCCAACCGCATCAGGTTGGCTTTACTTTAAAGTTATGTTTCTTCTAGCTAATAGCTAAGTTTAACTTTAGCACATTTACGCTTGCCAACCTGCACTACGCTAAGTTTAAGTTTAGCAAATTTACGTTTACCAACCTGCACGACGAAGGTATCACCTATAGCTAACTGATGGTTTTTATCAGTAATTTTTCCCCCATCAATCTTAACTCCGCCCTGCTCTATCATACGCGCACCCTCACTTGTCGAAGCAACTAAGCCTGCTTGCTTTAATAGTACACCGAGACCAATCGTAGCACTTTCTAATACAAGTTCTTGTAATTCAAGATCTGTTGGAATCTCATTGCGTTTAAATTTAGTTTCAAAATCAGCCAAGGCCATTTCTGCTGCCGATTGATCGTGAAAACGCGCAACCAATTCCATAGCTAATTTCACTTTGATATTTCGTGGGTTCTCGCCATTTTGTACTTGTTGTTTAAGTAGCGCAATTTCATCACTGTTCAATAATGACACCAGATCAAAATAACTCCACATCAATTCATCAGACACACTCATTACTTTACCAAAAATCTCGGTTGGAGACTCGGCAATACCGATATAATTACCTAGCGACTTAGACATTTTATTTACACCATCTAAACCAACCAAAAGAGGCAACATGATTAAGACCTGTGTACTTTGCCCATATTGCTTTTGTAACTCACGCCCCATTAGCAAATTAAAGCGTTGATCGGTACCACCCAGCTCAATATCGGCCTGCATCGCAACTGAATCATAGCCTTGTAACAATGGATACATAAATTCATGAATTGAAATTGACTGATTATTTTTAAAGCGTTTTGAGAAATCATCCCGCTCCAACATCCGCGCAACCGTTTGACTTGCCGCTAATTTTAGCATCCCTGCTGCCCCTAGCTCATTCAACCATTTAGAGTTAAAACAAATCTCAGTTTTATTGGGGTCTAATACCTTAAAGACTTGCTTAGTATAGGTTTCAGCATTTATCTTAATTTGCTCTGGAGTCAAAGGCGGGCGGGTAGTATTTTTACCAGTTGGATCACCAATCATTCCGGTAAAATCACCAATCAAAAACATAATATGATGACCTAAATCCTGCAATTGACGCATTTTAGTCAATAAAACCACATGTCCTAAATGTAAATCCGGAGCAGTAGGATCAAAACCAGCTTTCACCCGTAATGGACGATTTAGTTTTAATTTTTCAACTAATTCCTGCTCCAATAATATTTCATCAACACCTTTTTTAATCACTGCCAATTGCTGCTGAATATCCATTAAACTTCCTTAACTGTTCTAACTAACTATTTTTCTTGGGTATATTTATTATACGACAAAACAACGCCTGTTGCTACCGAAACATTCAATGACTGAGTTTTACCATACATTGGAATACTAACTAAATAATCACAATTTTCCGCAACCAAGCGACGAATGCCAGTGCCTTCAGCACCCATCACCCAAGCCATTCTACGGTCTGGTTTGAATTCAAATAAACTTACCGAACGCTCGGCAAGAGTAGTTCCGGCAATCCAATAACCCGCATCTTTAATTTCTTCCAAGCTACGTGCTAGGTTATTGACAATAATCACGGGGATATTATTAATAGCACCTACCGCAACTTTTGCCACAGTAGAATTAACACTAGCTGAGTTATCTTTGGGGATAATCACCGCATCAACTCCAAAGCAATCACAACTACGAATAATTGCCCCTAAATTATGCGGATCTGTCACGCCATCTAAAACAACTAGAGTTGAATCGGTTTTGTCTAGAAGCTCTGTAAGCACTGCTTTTAAACTCAAGCTCTTTTTAGCAATAGATTCATTTAATTCTGCGACAACCCCCTGATGTTTAGTATTACCACAAATTTTATCTAACCTTGCAGCATTGACTAATTCAATTGAAATACTCTTTTCTTCCGCCAGACTCAATAATTCAGCCACTCGCTTGTCTTGGCGCTTGTTATCCAGATAAATAATTGCTATCTTTTCAGGATTTTGCCATAATAGCGGACTAACGCTATGAAAACCATATATTAAATCAGCCATTAAAATGCCTTCATTTGATATGAACCATCTGCTTGCGGAATACCGGTCATTGTCATAAATTGCAGTAATTTCTCTTTTTTATCCGGCTGAACTTTAGAGTTTAAGACTAAGCTTTTAACACTACCACTACCGGATACATTAATAACTGAATCTGAATTACTGCTTATAGTTATTCCCATCGAAGATAAATCAAAATTAACATTATAAGACCCAATTGGATTAACCGGAGACATACCAGAGCCTACGTCATCTAGTTTAACCACAATAGTTCCTTGCATTTTTTTTCCTGCCAAAAGCTTATCAGCTGTGACATGAACATTTCCAGAAAGATTTAAACTATTTAAATTACCCAAAAATGGTGACAATTGGTCCAAAGATAGTGATAAGTTAACCTTTGATAGCTCTAAACCATTTTTTGTAAGATCTAAATTAGCAATTGTTTGGCTCGATGAACTCAAATTGATATTAATAAATTTACTGATTCCCAGTTTTATTTTCCAATTAACCATCATTAATGGTATTGCACTCTTACCGCTGGCATCCTCACCAATCAGTAACGCCCGCCCGCTCCAAAAGCTGCCTCGTTCATTAATGATATCCAACCTGTTTTGTGAATAATGATGAATAATCGTACCCATTAACCACGCAGGCATATTTATAACCATGCTTGACATAAAGCTAACTACAAATAAACCAATTAAAGAAAATTTATGCCATTTTTTCATTATTGTTTAATCCAAAAAGTCGCGTTAAAAGACACAAAGCCAGTTCTGGTTTGACGCACAATATGTACTTGCGAAGGAAATATCCCATAACTACGCCGAAATTGTTCCATTAGCGCCATTACTTGAGTAAACTCAGCATTCGGCACATTAACAGTCATTTGTCCATCTTGAATTAAAATGTCCGGATCTTTAATCTGTAATACCTGTGAAACGTCACCCTTAACTTGTTCTAAATTAGCTTGATTAAAGCTATTAGCCTCAATTTTATTAAGTGACTTATAGGTATTTGCAGCTTGTTTGGAATAAATTGAAAATTTAAATAAGTTATTTACATGCTGCGATAAATTACGATTAAAGTTAATGAGTCCGCTTATCATCATAAACAGCAATAAAGCAGTAACAAATATCCCCATAACACCAACCAACTGCTGCTCACGAGGTTGCAGTTGCAGCCATTTTATCTTGAGTAACTCAAGCTTAGGACCAATTAAATCCTTAAGTCGTTCAATCTGCTTACTTAACTTTGCGTTCATCTAAATTATCCATTCTGGAAATAATCTGTAAATTAATTACCCACGCAGCATCCTGCATAACCGCTGCATTAGTAGTACTGGAACCACTGCTATCAGCTAAAGTGCCACCACCATTATTAGTCTGGCTACTAGTAGTATTTTGGCTAGCTTGATACGTTTTATAATCATAAATATCAGCACTAATTCGCTTAGTTGCCAAGATTATTTGATCATTAGGAAAACTAGATGGATCAAACTGACTATTTAAAAATATAGTTAGTTGACTACCAGAATATTGTATCCCAGCAATCATACTGCTATTAACATCCGGCATCGTTCGCAAAAACGTGTCAAACAAACTTACCATATCACTGGCTGCATACGCCCCTTTAGTGTGTGCCAAAGCAGTTAATTTATCATCTACCTGCGCAAGCAATTGTGGGCTAAACGATGCGCTAGTGATTATCCCTTTCAAGTCATCACTTAACTGCGATTGCCAGCGAGAACGCTCAATTAGCATAAAGCCCAAATTTAATAGCCAATAAATTAAAAAAATTATTGCAAAACCACCCAAATAGCGACCAAGTTTCAAAACACTAGACAAAGTCTCTGATTGCAATTTAATATTAAAACGTTTGCTTTTTTCATTATAAAAATTCCAATTGCTAACCCCGTATTGAATATCATGTTGTAGTTTACAATTTAGTTTATATTTAGCATTAATTTCTTCTGCAACCGTTTCATCGTCTGTATAAAGTGTAATTGAGGTTTCTTCATAATTACTCAACATTTGCTCTAGTACTGCGGGAATAGGTTTTTGATCATCTAATAAATAGTACTCATATTGCGAGGTTCTAACAAACTTGTTATTGCCAATAAGATATACAGCCCAAAGATCATCATGCTCGAGAGGAACACTATATGGAAACGGTTGAATAAAGCGTACTTTTTTTATTTGCTCACTTAAGAACTCTAATAAGTTCGTGTGAAAAAGTCGGTTAACAATCGCGACATATGCAATGCCATCATTTAGGCGTAACAAAATCGGTTTGCACTGTTCAATTTCTTCTGCCAAACTATCCTCAACCAGACTCAACAGAAAGTCATCATTTATCTTGCGATCACTAATGGCTCCAAGTTCAACTTTAATAATAGTCGCAAGTGTTGGAGCAAGATAAATTTCGACATTCTCAAATTCAAATTGCAAAATATCTGCAACTTTTCCTTCACCACTATCCTGGATATCATTTTGCTCAACAGTTTGCCAGCTAGCGGATAGTAGATCGTCATTATGAATAAATAAGCGTAAATTTGTCATTCAGGATGTTGCCATAAAATTTGTGGCCATTGACCACTACGGTTTTGTCGATAAACAAATCCTACCCAGCGAAATTGATCATTCTGATCATCTACAATCGCATGAATAGTAAAATAACTTGAGCTTACTCCAAGCCCACCAATATTTAAAATTGGACCATTATTATTTGGAGTATTACTACTACTGGTATTTACTCCATTGGTAGTTAAAAATGTCGTAATATCCTGTGTCGTTTTAAAAGGTTGAGAATTACGATAACTGATCATTCTCTGGGCTACATTTAAAGGTATCCCACCTTTTGCAGCAATAACTTCGGCAGTTGCAGTATTAACATTAACTACTGAGCCAAAACCTGTTGGAACAGGAAGTGCAGCTTGTTTATTATTTTGAATAGCACTTTCCATACTCTCAGCAGTCAAGCCATACCCATTTACCGGAATTGCCGTTATGTATTGCACTAATTTTTGATTAATCTCAGCTGTCATACCTTTTACCAATATAAGCTCAGATAAGTCAACTAACGGTCTGCCAGCTGGGCGATATGCTGGTTTTCCTCGAATATATTGGGGCATTATATCACCTTGAAACTGGGGTGCTGCCATATAGTAAGCAATATTATATGCTAAACTTTGTGGTAAATTAAGATATCCAAGCAATGCTGTAAATTGATTTAAAACATTAGGGTTTACTTGACCACTAGCGACCAAATCATTAATGTTAAATTTACTCTGCTCATCTTGCAGATAACCGCTCATATACATCTCATCCATAAGCAAAGTTTTTGGTAAACCTTTTGCCCACACATCATTAAGCGTGTCCGTACTTGAGGTTGCACCGCTGGTTGCTAAAACCGCGCGACTAAAATCCATCGCACTATAGGCAATGGTAGTAGCCTGTTCAATCAGCTGACGATTCTCTAAACGCTTAATCATTCTAAAATTAGTCACTGTTAAATTAGCAACTATTGCCATCACAATAAACACAATTACCAACACGGTTACTAGAGCAGCGCCTTGATTACGTCTCATTATAGTGCCCAACTCCGCTCTATTTTCTCACCTGTTTTAAGCTGAAAGGTAAATTTAATACCTGTTGGCAATACAGTTGGATCACCTCCAACCGGAGGCCAGCTATCACGCCATTGATTATCTGGATAAAGGTACACAACTTCAAATAATTGTACATTCCCAATCAATAAATCTATCACTGGCTGGGTGCTTAAAACTCTATTTAATGCTGGCCAGGTTACTAAATACAAACTACCATTATAAAACCGATAGCCGACCCGTTTTGGTGGTGAAGTTCCATACACCTGATCACCAACAAAACCACTAAGCGTTAGCTCTAGCTGAGAGTCATACATTCCTTTAAGTTTAGGACTTCCCAAAACTGCTGGCAAAATATTACCATCTTGATCTCTAGCTACCAGTGGTATAACACGATTCCAACTTCCACCGAAATTAGACATTAGTAAAGATAGATCACCCCATTTGGTTTGAGCAGCCCCAGCTACCTCTTTAGTTGTTACCAAACTTGTTATAATTCGATACGACACTACAGATATAAACGCAAAAATAATAACTGCAACCATTAACTCAATTAAGGTAAAACCAAATTGTTGCCGATACTTGGAGGGTAAATTAGTATTGTGCAATGAAATTCACCGTCTTATAAATCATATGATCTGGGGTAGACTTTTCACTGATAGTAATCTCAATTCGTCTAAAATATGGGTTGGGTGTCTGCAAAACAGTTTCGGTAACATTGAAGTCAACACCAGCTGAACTAAGCTTTTTCTTGACTATTCCCAAATCTGGATATTGATTATTAAGCAAGTATTGATTATATTCATTCTCGGCAACCCAAGTAGCTACTTCACGTACAAAGCTATCATGAACATCACTGATAATCAAACCAATTGCTCTGGAAGCTGAGGCTAAGACTACTGCGACAATAAACAGTGCCACCAGACATTCAATCAGAGTAAATCCATTTTGCTGTTTCTTCAATTAGTTAGCTACCTTAAACCGTCCAGATAGGTCACTATCAATCCATGCAGAGAACTCTCCATTAGTAACTTCTATTGAAATACCGCCATTATCACCACTAGGAAGAAACCTAATTGGCTGCTTATCTTTTAATGGTACACCGTTTATGTTTACCCGCATTATTTTAAAACCACTTGGCCACCCCCACGATATCAAGCGACGCAGTTGCAATTCAGACCACTCACCATCACGGTATTTTTTACAACTAAGTGAGGTTGTGTCAATATCACAAGAAATCACACTACTTGTAAAAATAGCCTCATCCGATAAAATTGACATTGTGCTTGACAATTTTTCTACGCCAGACATAAAACGTGAATAATTAGGTGCCCCCACATTTAAGGTAACTACTGCTGACATTACTGCAATTATCACAATTACAATAATCATTTCAATTAGGGTAAAACCTTTGTGGTAGATTGCTTTCATTTAAATACTGCAGAGCAAAACAACACGAGTTGATAAAATCAACTCGTGGTAAAGATAAGAGTAGTTAGTCAAAGTAATTTTATTGCCAGCTACCGATCACAGATGGACCAGTATCTCCACCTGATGTCGGACCATCTGGGCCATAAGTATAAACATCAATCTCACTGTGCTTACCTGGATTTAAATATTGATAATCATTACCCCAAGGATCTTTAGGTAATTTATCTAAGTATCCACCAGATTTGAAATTATTAGGAATTGGGGCAATGGATGGTTTATTTACCAAAGCGTCTAATCCCTGTTGGGTGGTTGGATAACGCATATTATCTAGTTTATATAATTTTAAGGAGTTCGCAATCGCTGAAATATCCGCTTGAGCCGCAACTTTCCGTGCATCATCTGTACGACCAAGTACCCGTGGCACCACTAAAGCCGCCATAATACCTAAAATCACCAATACCACCATGATTTCAATTAACGTGAAACCAGATCTTTTTCTTTGCATTTTCTGCACCTCATTCATTATTGTAATTATATAAAACTTACCTAGCAAGTAAAATATTAAATGCCTATAGCGTTGAATTTTACCATAATCCCCCAATTAGCGCAACAACGTATCATATATTTCGCTACCACAATCTGGGTAATCTAAACTAAAATGCAAACCGCGACTCTCCTTGCGCATTTTTGCGGACTTAATTATCAACTCTGCCACTAAAACCAAGTTGCGTAATTCAATTAAATCAGCGCTTATTTTAAAGTTTGCGTAGTACTCATTAATTTCATCACGAAGTAAACTAACACGCCGCAACGCGCGCTCAAGGCGTTTATTACTCCGTACAATTCCTACGTAGTCCCACATCAGACGCCTTAACTCATCCCAATTATGTGATATAACAATTTCGTCGTCGGCATCACTAACTTGTGATTCATCCCATGGCATTAAAGTTGCTGATGATTCACGCTTATCAGCCAAAATGTTCTTAACCAATGCTTCACCAACTACCAAGCACTCTAACAAAGAATTACTCGCCAAGCGATTTGCTCCATGCAAACCAGTGCACGCACATTCACCAACCGCATAAAGACCATGAATTGAAGTCTTACCAGATAAATCAGTTATAACACCCCCACAGGTATAATGTGCAGCTGGCACTACCGGAATCGGTTCACGACTAATATCCAAGCCAAGGGATAAACATTTAGCATAGATATTCGGAAAGTGTTCTAAAATAAAATCTTTTGGCTTATGTGAAATATCCAGGCAAACATGATCAGCTCCATATTTCTTCATTTCAAAATCAATTGCCCGTGCAACAATGTCTCGTGGAGCCAATTCCATTCTAGCATCATGTTCCGCCATAAAGCGCGTACCATCAGGTAAAGTAAGTATACCACCTTCACCACGGACGGCTTCTGAAATCAAAAAAGACTTAGCCTTTTCATGATAAAGACAAGTTGGATGAAACTGAATGAATTCCATGTTGGCAACAGCACAACCAGCACGAAATGCCATCGCGATACCATCACCTGTAGCAACATCAGGGTTTGTCGTATACAGATACGCCTTACCAGCACCACCTGTTGCTAATACAATATTTGGTGCACTGAAAGTTTTAACCTGATTAGTTTTTATGTCAAAGGCATATAATCCGACGCATTCCCGAATATCACTAGCGCTTAACTCTTCAGTAATTAAGTCTACTGCAATAAAATGCTCAAAGACGGTTATTGAATCGTGTTCTAAAACTAGCGCAAGCAAAGCCCGAACAATTGCCGCACCGGTCGCATCAGCAACATGTAACACCCGTCTAGCACTATGTCCACCCTCACGAGTTAAATGAATGTCATTTTTTTCGCGAGTAAAATTTACACCCGCGTTCATCAACCATTCAATTGCAGCAGGTGCGTTTTCAACAATAAATTTCACTGCCTCTGAATTACATAGTCCGGCTCCAGCTACTAAAGTATCGCGAATATGGCTTTCAAAAGAATCATTTTGATTAATGACCGCGGCAATTCCGCCTTGAGCATAAAAAGAATTACACTCACTTAACTCACGTTTACTAATCAAAGCAACTTTTTCACCAGCTTCTGCAAGCCGCAAAGCTACTGATAAACCCGCTAAACCACTACCTAACACGATAGCAGAAAATTTATCCATTTTATAAATCTCGCAAACCTAAAACATCTTCCATTGTGTATAAACCAGCGGATTGTTTTACTAAGAACTCAGCGGCATATAGCGCTCCGCTAGCAAAACTTCCACGATTAGTAATCTCACTAGTTAAATTCAGAATTTCGCCATCATAAATAAACTCCACGCTATGACGACCAACGATATCACCGCCACGAATTACTGAGAAACCAATTTCTTCTGAAGCACGAGTAGTATTTTGATTTCCATAACGATTATAACATGCAACTTGTTTAAAATCATGTCCCCTGGCATCTGCAATAGCTTCACCTAAGCGTATCGCAGTTCCTGATGGCGCATCTTTTTTATAACGATGATGGCTTTCAGTAATTTCCACTTCTGCTCCACTCAATCTAGCAGCAACCATCTGGCAAACTTTAAATAGAACATTCACTGATAAACTCATATTCGGGGATAAAATTATTGGAATTTCCTGGGCGGCAGCTTCAATTTGCTGCAACTGTACATCATTAAATCCAGTAGTGCCAATAACTAATGGCAAATTATGCTTTATGCAAATATTCAGAACTTCGTCACATAAATCTGGCGCTGAAAAATCAATAAGCACTTGTGTGTTTTGCGATGATACTGAAGCTAAATCAAAACCACGCTCACCTGTGCCAACAAATTCAGCCACTGGAGTATTACTTAACTGGTAACGTCCAGCGTTGGAATTAATCACTTTCAAAAGCTCATACCCAACTCTGCCAGTCAGACCATTTATAGCAACTTTTAGCATTTACACCTCATCATTTTAAAGAAATATTTAAGAACCAATCAACTACTTAACAAATGCTTCACCGGCTGACTCAACAGACGTAAGCTTCTCAGCAGTATCAAAATTTATATTGACTATATAGCTATTTTTTAACTTGTTATTGTTATGCATCTGATACACATATTGCCACTGTGTTGAACTAAACATAAACTGTGATACAGGATGACCAATTACAAAAGACACTTGCTCTTTAGTCATTCCAACCTTTAGTTGCGTGATTTGTTCATCAGTTATATAATTCCCCTGCTGCACCGGATACATATAAGGAAAGCGCCAATCTGTAAAATTAACTCCAGAACAAGCTGCAACTCCAAGAGCTATAAAAGCATAAATAAAAGTTACAATTAATTTATTTAATTTCATCCAAATTACCAAAAAATTTGCGTTAGACGTTATTTTAACCTTAAAATATCAAACTGGTTATCAATTAATCTATTTATTGTGAGCAATCCCGAATGCATTCTATTGACATATTAAAACGTTATAATATAAAAATTACACCACATAAATTAGCAGTACTAGAGCTATTTGCGGAGCATAAGCATCTGGATGCTAATCAGATAATTCGCTACCTTAATAGCAACACTAGCAATATAAGCTCTGCCACAGTGTATAGAATCTTGGCTAATTTTGAACAAAATGCAGTGATTACTAAACATAACTTCGGCAATGACCAAGCTATCTATGAGCTAAATCAAAATGAAAATCATCATGATCATTTAATTTGTTTAGGTTGCGGGATGGTTATTGAATTTAATAATCCACAAATCGAAGAAATTCAAATTCAAATTGCTAAAGCCAATAATTTCACTATGTTTAATCATAATTTGAATATATATGGACACTGTCAAAAGTGTAGCACAGGGAATAATCTCACAATTGCACCCCAGTACTAAAACTGGACAAATTGAAATAAGACTTTAAAGGTTAGAGCTCCAGTGATGATGGCAAACAAAATGACTGCCATTATATCCAACAAGCAGTGCTCTTTAGTCCGTTCAATCCTTTTATCTTCAATACTACCAAAATATTTTATAAATAGATTATTATCTATCGTAAACCTTCAAAATTTACATTGAAGACGATAGATTAATTTATTTTACTTCAATTTTGATAACTTTCTTTTTAAATCCCTTTATTCTGAGCTCATTAAGATGCAGTTACCCTGAGCAGAAGGCAAATTATTAATCCTAACTCTAAGCTTAGGCTATAATTAGTCCCTGATTACCCGAATAACCATCTTAGAACTATCGAAACACATGAATAATATTCGTAACTATCAGGGTGTTAGCCCACAAATTTCGCTCTCAGCGTATATTGATCCTAGCGCTGTAATTATCGGTAAAGTAACTATTGGTGAAAATGCATCAATTTGGTGTAATGCCGTCGCCCGTGGTGATGTTAGTTACATTCAAATTGGTAATAATAGCAATATCCAAGATCTGACAATGTTACATGTTACCCATAATAACCCTGGTAAAACCAATGAAACACCGTTAATAATCGGTGATAATGTTACAGTTGGGCATAATTGCTGTCTGCATGCCTGTACTTTGGAAAATCATGTTTTTGTTGGGATGGGAACTACTATTCTCGATAATGCTTATATTGAAAAAAACGTTATGATTGGCGCAGGAAGTCTGGTTTCCCAAGGCAAACGCTTGGAATCAGGCTATCTCTACTTTGGCAATCCGATCAAACAAATCCGTAAATTAACTGAAGCAGAAATAGCTCATTTAGACTACTCCGCCAAGCACTATGTAAAAATTGCTAATTCACATAAATCTTAATTATTTTAAAAGGAAACTCTATGACTCAAGTTATTCTTAATACCACTCACGGTGCGATTAAACTCGAACTAAATGCAGCCAAAGCGCCACTTAGCGTAGCTAATTTTGTTGAATATGTAAAAGCTGGTCATTATAATGGCAAAATTTTCCACCGTGTTATCAATGATTTCATGATTCAAGGTGGTGGCATGGATAAAAACATGAAAGAATCAGCAACACGTGAGCCGATTAAAAATGAAGCTAACAACGGTTTAAAAAATGATAAATACACGATTGCCATGGCGCGTACAATGCAGCCTCACTCAGCAACTGCCCAATTTTTCATTAATGTCAAAGATAATGACTTTTTAAATTTCAGCGGAGAGAATGCTCATGGCTGGGGTTATGCAGTATTTGGTAAAGTTATTGAAGGCACTGAAGTTATTGATAAAATCAAACTAGTTAAAACAGCTAGTCATGGTATGCATGATGATGTTCCTGCTGAGCCTATCGTGATTGAATCAGCGGTTGTAGTTGAGTAATTAATCCAGTCTTTTATGTAAAATGGGGGCTAGAACAAGTTTCTATTCCCCCATTATTATTTACTCTAGTTTATCCTTATCTAATTTATTGCAATCCCTTGACTGAACAATTATAAACACCGTAGGTTCTTTGTCCATTATTGATTGCAGATTCCGCTACTACAGTATTACCCCCCATTGTTACTGCCTCATTACGTGCTAAAGTATCAAGTTGGCTTTCCGCTGATTTCTGGCTTTGGAACGTATCCGCCTTTGCCCAAATAGAAACATTGGTATTACCCAAAAATTTACAATTGTTCGCCAGATTAGAATTTGCTGCAACTGCAACATTTTGTGCTTGTGGGTTTAAACTCACAAAAGAACAAGCCGTTATAATCCCGGCAAAAGCAAGTAATAATCCATTTACCTTCAAATTTTTCATATTAACTTCCTAAAATCTTTATTTTAATTTACGACCAGCCTAAGGTCTTACGATAAAAAACTGTCCGAATCATAACTGAAACATGGTAGTTTTGTCAAACCATTGCTCGCAGATAAACAACCAAAAACTGTTGATTTAAACATTACTAAAATCCGGAAAATGGATATTTTTGATAAGTCTCTTCGGTCAAACGATCAAAATCAGCATTAGTAAAGTTTAATTTAACTGTATGAGTTTGATTGTAATGTTTTTCCAAGGTTGCAGTTAATTTATCCGTAAGTTTAAATGCCTCAGAGATCGCTTCATCAATAAATTGCTGAATCAGCTTAACATCATGGGTTTTAGCATATTTTTGTTCCATTTTCGCTTGCTGCTGCGCAATTTTCTGCTGCAATTCATCGTAAGCATTACGCACCAGTGGCTGGTTATGCTTAAAATCGGTAAATACTAAAGTTTGCAACTTACGGAATTTCCAAAACGCGGATTGCTCATCGGCGAGGTTATTTCCTATGCTATAGCTTGCTGGGACATCACTGATTCCGAAATAAAATGGAATATATATACCAAGTGACGGCATTCCCATCGCGATATATTCAACGTTAGCAATATTATTATCACCATTCTTACCCATTACCGTCACATGAGAATTACTTGAACGGAAAACCGAAATCGCACGATATTGTGGTGCCTTATCTGAAATGTATGGATTATATGCTGTTCCCTGATAATAATTTTCTAGCCCATTCTCGACATCTTGCAAACTTAACTTATGCGTTGGCTTTAAGAAAGTTGGAAACTGACCACTCTCAAACCCTGCTAGAGGACGATCACTAAACTGATGCTGCAGCGTTGCAATGCGATAATAATTATAACTAATGTCATTATGCATATCACCAGTTGCGGTGTTTATTATCCGCTGATAACTAGCACGAAAATCAAATTCGCCACCACTGTAAGCGGCAAAACCATTTTTAACCGCAAAATCAACTATATCCGAAGAACCTTTATACCCATCGGTAAACTTACCATCCTTAATTCCTAACCGCTGGATTCTTCCTTGATTCGCAGATACAAAATAAGCATCATCCGGAATGCGTACCGCTGCCCAATGATGTCCGCTAGCAGTTTCGAGATACCATGCTTCGTTTTTGTCTGCCACTACGATCCCAAAGCCTTCAGCCCCACCCTCTCTCTCAATTCGTTTACCAATTAAATCAATCCCATCTGCAGCAGATTTAGCTGCACGCATTACAGGCATTACTACATTAAATTCACTGACACCACTTTTAACAAATGGATCAAAGCTCAATGCTTTGTCACTGCTGGTAATAGTTTCAGTTGCTGACATTGCTACACCATATTGATTAGTCGCCACCTGTAACATTCCATCACCAGATTCACTATCGTAATACGGTAGTGCGCTAAATTTTGCACCAGCTGCAGATACTGGATATATTTTTAAATGTTTCGCCCGCGATGGAGAACGAGTATCTGAATTACGCCCAAACATAATTTCGCCGTTCGCCGATGCAAGTTTACCAACTACGATGGTCGTACAAGCAAATGCATTAGCAATTAGTATGGGTAACATCGCTACGGCTAGTTTATTCTGTATTTTCATTTATATCTTTCTTAAAAATAATTTTAGATATTTTAACATATTTAGAAGTAGCTATTGTAATGATACCAACGCATTTGACAAATATAAATAAGCACTAAGATTGTATTTTGGTTATTATAAACTTACTCAATCCAATAGTTGACTAACTAACTGTGTTAATATTCCATGTTAAGAACATATTACTTGGAGAGGTATCAAATGTTAACTACCTTATTTCTATCTCGGTTGCAGTTTGCTTTCACTATGGCAATTCATATTATATTTCCAGCTTTCTCTATTGGATTAGTAAGCTTTTTAGTATTTATGGAAGGTGCTTGGCTAAAAACCAAAAATCCAGTTTATTACCAAATTATTCGCTTCTGGACCAAAGTTTTTGCATTGACCTTTGGAATGGGCGTTGTGTCAGGCATCGTCATGGAGTTTCAACTGGGCACCAATTGGGCAGGATTTGCCAAACAAGTTGGCTCGGTCTTGGGTCCACTATTCATTTATGAAGTTATGAGTGCGTTCTTCGTTGAAGCTGGATTTATTGGAATTTTAATCTTTGGCTGGAATAAAGTTGGGGCAAAATTACATTATCTGGCAACAATAATGGTTGCTATTGGAACTTTAATTTCAGCTTATTGGATTCTGTCCGCAAACTCATGGATGCAACACCCAATTGCTTATACGCAGTTAGCTGACGGAAAATATATCGCAACTGATTGGCTGGCAATCATGTTTAATCCTTATAATTTACCGCGCTATTTGCATATGGTAATGGCAGCATGGCTCACCACGTCTTTTGTAATCATAAGTATTAGCTCATATTACCTGATTCGCAGCTTGCATATTGAATTTGCTAAAAAATGTTTACGCTTTGCTATAATTGCAGTAATGATTCTAATTCCGATACAGATATTTATTGGCGATGTCGCTGGTGTCAATGTCTATAAAGAACAGCCCCTAAAAACTGCCGCAATGGAAGGATTATGGGAAACGGAAAAAGGCGCACCGACTATTTTGTTTGCAATTCCATCAAATACCCAGCAAAAAAATTTATTTGAATTTGGTAGTATTCCACACGGCTCGGCAATTTTAAATACTCACCAATATAACGCTGAACTAATTGGGCTGAAAACGGTTGCACCTGATGAGCAACCAGAAGTATGGTTGGTATTTTTTAGCTTTAGAATTATGGTGGGTTTGGGCTTACTAATGCTTGGATACGCCATTATTACAAATTTTTTATTGGCTAAAAATAAACTTTATGAAAATAAAAAAATGCTATTCCTAAGTCAATTTATGGCACCAATTGGCTTTATTGCGCTTTTAACTGGGTGGATAACTGCTGAAGTTGGGCGCCAGCCATGGGCAATTTACGGTTTAGTTCGTACCACCGATGCTGTGTCTAATGTATCTAAGCATGATGTGATGATTGGGTTTACCTTAATTTTTATTGTTTATGTGATTATTTTTGGTATCTTTTATTTTTACTTTTTAGATAAGACTATTAAAAAAGGTCCGGCGGACATAGATTCAGTGCAACCATTTAGTTTTATGGGTGGCGGCGCTGAAGAAACAGGAGATAAAAAATGATTTCATTAGCATTATCTTGGTTGTTTGTTATTGCCTTTATCATCATAATGTATATCATTCTTGATGGCTTTACTCTTGGCGTTGGATTACTCTTCCCATGGATTAAAGATACCAAGGATAGAGATACCATGATTTCAACGGTATTACCAGTATGGGATGGTAATGAAACCTGGCTGGTTTTTGCAGGTGCGGCACTATATGCCGGCTTTCCTGATGCATTTGCAATTTTAATGTCTGCATTATATTTACCACTAATTTTACTAATTGTTGGCTTACTATTACGTGGGATTTCCTTTGAATTTATCCATAAGGCAAGCAGTAGTATACATGTCTGGGAAAAGTGTTTCTTTGCAGGTTCACTAATGGCGGTAATAGCACAAGGCTTGGTCGTCGGAACTTATGTACAAGGATTTACATTTGACTCGCAAACAGGAGCAGTTATTCCACATCAATGGTTAAATTTATTTAGTGTGTTTTGTGCTGCTGCCATGATTACTGCGTATACGCTTTTAGGCTCAGCTCGACTGATTAAAAAAACCAATGGCGCGCTTCAAGAACGTTTCTTTGTTATCTCGGGTAGATTACAGTGGCTATTGTTATTTGCCGTCATCTTTGTTGGTATATACTCACCAAACATAATAAACTCTCAGCTTAAAACGTGGTTTACTCTACAAAATTCACCATTTATTGTAATGTTTGTGATTGTCTCGCTTATGCTGATGGGAATGCACGCCTTTGCAATTAAACAACGGATTGAAAAGCTACCATTCATAACATTGGTGGGTACTTTTATACTAGCTTATATCGGTTTTTTGGCGAGCGACCTACCGTATATCGTGCCACATCAAATCACATTCATGCAGGCTAAAGCTGATGATGGAGCACTCATTTTGATGTTATATGGAGCGGCAGTACTATTGCCATTATTATTATTTTATACCGCGTATGCTTATCATATATTTTCTGGAAAAGTAGATGAAAACAAAAAAACCGAATACTAAGTCAAAACTTAAGCAGCAATTAGCTTGGTTTGTTGGGATTTATCTGGCTTCGGTATTAGCTTTAGGTATATTTCATCAGTTTAGTAAATGGTTAATTGCTATTCTTAAATAATGATTACCTTACAATCCTACATAGGGCTTTAACCTAACAATAAAAATAATAACTAGGGAAAAACTGACACAACCGTTAAAAGTGGTCTATATAACTTGGTAGGCTATGTTACAATAATGTTTCTTAAACACCGGGGGTGCTGCTGTAAAAAGTGGCTGAGAAATACCCTTTAAACCTGATCAGGCTAATACCTGCGCAAGGGAGAGTGCTCTTCAGTCTAATCAGACTATCCAAGCTCTGCTCCCTTATAAGTTTTTCTTATAAGGAACATAAGTGACTAAACACCTTACACTCAGCGAAACTGTATTTTTAACTGTAATGGCAACTGCGATGGGCGTTGCATGGTGGGCATATTCAATTATCTACGATATAATTTCACCACTATTAAAAACCTTTGCGCTTAGTGGTTTACTCGAAGGCGTTTGGCAAATGGGTGGGATCTTCTTTGCCTATATTATTCGAAAACCCGGTAGCGCATTTTTAGGGGCAGTAATTGCAGCCGCTGTTGAAGGGTTAATTTCACAATGGGGATTTTCAGCGTTACTCTCTGGGATTTGTCAGGGTTTGCCGGTGGAGCTACTTTTTTTGGCAACTGCTTATAAAGTTTGGAATAAGTTTAATTGTGCACTGGCAGGTACGCTTTCGGCATTGGGTGGCTATAGCATCACCTACTTCTGGTACGGCTACGGCTCATTTAGTTTGAATTTCAACCTGATTAATCTTGGCTGTAACCTAGTATCAGGCGCTATCTTTGGCGGTTTATTTGCGCGTTATCTTGCTAATCGCCTTGCTGCTTCAGGTGTGTTAAATCAATTTCGTATTTGTGCCGACAAATAACCATGTCAATACCAATTTATCAAGTTGAAAATTTTGGTTTTAATTATCCGCAAAGCCACTACAATCTAAAACTTAATGGCAAATTTACGATCAACCAAGGTGAATGCATTTTAATTCAAGGAGCTTCTGGCAGCGGTAAATCCACATTACTCGCGGCACTCAAGGGGCTAATCCCCCATCTAATAAATGGCAAGTTAAGCGGCAAAATTATCTTTAATCACCAAGACATTACAACTTTTAATGAAAAACAATTACTCGGCATTGGCTACCTACAACAAAATCCAGATAGCCAACTAATTTGCAGCGATGTCTATAGCGAGCTGGCATTTGGCCTCGAAAATCAAGGTTTTACAGCAAGTGAGATCGAAAGTAAGATCACTAGGATAGCTCAAGATTTTAAGCTCGATAATCTACTAACCTACCAGCTTAATCAACTATCTGGTGGTGAAAAACAAAAAGTAAATTTACTGGCTATTTTGCTTATGCAGCCGCAGGTTTTACTCCTCGATGAACCAACTGCATTTCTTGATCCTGAATCAGCACATGAGATTATTATGATGCTCCAACAGTATATTCAGCACTCGACTGTGGTTATAGTTGAACACAATCACTATTATTTGCGAAACATCATTAGTCGTGTCATTAACATCAGTAATGACGGACAAATTAGCGAACAAAGTTCTGAACAATCCATCTGGAATCAAACTTTACCAAAATTAAAATCAGCTGGTGATTCTAAGCAGACTAAGCAAGCACTAATAGAACTGCGTCAACTTAATTTTGCGTACTCCAATAATCGAAAATTATTAAACAATCTCAATTTAACTATAAATTCTGGTGAAATAATTGCAATTACTGGTAAAAATGGTAGCGGTAAATCAAGCTTACTTAAATTAATCGCAGGAATTATCAAAACACCGGGGCAAATATTTTGGCAACAGCAAGATATTGCTACAATCAACTATCAAAGATTATGGTCATATCTTACCCTACTCTGGCAAAATCCCGAAGCGCATTTTATCTATAATAGCGTAGATGAAGAATTAGAACAGAATAATAAAATATTAGCTCTATTTAACTTGGTTCCACAACGTGCGCAGAATCCATACAGTTTGTCTGAAGGACAAAAACGCAGATTATCATTAGCAATTGCGCTTAACCTACACCCGCAGCTAATTTTACTGGATGAACCAACCTTTGGGCAAGATTATGAGCATAAATTACAATTAGCACAATTAATTATGCAACTAAAAAATCAAGGGATGAGTTTTGTCATGGTAAGTCACGATCAGGATTTTATTGATGCCATTGCCGACCGCCGTTATCATCTGGCTGGTGGAGAGTTAAGCTTATGCTAAGCAATAAATTCCATCCGCTTAATTTTATTGTCTTGCCTTTGCTGGGAATAATCGCAATTTTCTGTGCCACTCACATTATACAGTATGGCTTAATCTTTGCCATAATGTTGCTCAACTTTAGCTTGCTATGTAAAAAGCCACAGTTTAAGATTATGTTATGGTTCAACTTAAGCCTTATTCCTGCATTATTAGCATTATTTATTAGTAGCTATTTTTTTGCCTCAGATAATGAGCTTAGTAATTATGCCTTAAGCAGTCAGGCACAAAGCAAACTCTGGTTTTCTGCCACACTGGCTATGAGACTATATCTGCTATCACTAGTCTCAGTTAGCTTTATGCTCCATCTTCCACAAGAACAACTTATTTTGGATTTAATTCAGCGTAAAATAGTACGGGTAAAAATTGGTTACTCATTTTTAGCTGTATTCAATGCTTTTGCATTCATGAAGCAGGAATTTACGCGCATTCAGATTGCATACAAAATGCGTTTTCGTAAAAAATGGCTATCACCACAAATTTTGATGCCACTTCTGGTTGCCGCAGCTCGTTATGCCCACCATTTAAGTATCAGCATGTACACCCGTGGAATTAATCAAGAGCGTAGTTATCATCAGCCAAAAATTAATTTTACTTATTACGATTTAGCAATAGTATTGCTTAATATCACAATTTTAAGTGCAGTTATTTTTGCGAAATAAAAACTCGATAAACATAACTTTACGATTCACTTTGTGCTCAACTAAATCAATACAGATATCAGACTTTAGATTGATCTCATGCAATGCAATATTTAAAACCTTGCGCTTGAAATTACTATAAATCTCATAAGTACCGCTCTCAATTCCCAACATCTCTTTTATTTCTGTCAAATTAAATTTCAGGCTAGAGGTATTTTTATCATAGTTGGTAATAATCATATCATAAATCAAGTTTGAATAACTTGAGGTAAAGCTTGCCGAATATTTCCAGCGCCCGCCGATATACTGCTGCTTAATATATAGAATAAAAGGAATTAAGCGATAACTTACTTCAATAATAATCTGCTTATTATTTCGGTTATAACTGTATGCCGAAATAAAAGTTGTTGCTTCAAAGTCTTCAATCTCACCATTTTGAGCCAGACGCTGCGTGCTCAATGTCCTATTACAAAAATCTTCCAAGAGATTAAGCAAATCAAGTTTACTAATATTAGGAATAAATCTGGTTAAAACTGGAAAACTACTTTGAATTACTTTATTTTGCTTATTGATAAAGCTATTTTGATCACTACTTTTAATGTGCTTCATAATAAATGCCATTAAAGTAATATGTGCCGATGTCTGGAGGTATTTATAGCTAGATGTTGTCACCCCATCTGGATGAGTAACTACCCGAATTGCCGCAATCATGTAATAAAACTCGTAAAAAAACATTAAGAAAAAATCCGCAAACATCGAATACTTATTGTATAATCTTGGTATCGGATACTTATTCACCATCATTGGTATTAGATGTTTAACTTCCTGAGCTAACACCTAAAAATACACAACAAGATGATTATAGCATAAGTACTACATCAGCACCACTAGGATTTGATAATTCATCAGTATACGGCTGTTGTATTTCGATAATTACAAACACAATAATAGTGAGTATCCGTTAGACAGACCTTGGTATCGGATACCTTTTATTGTACTGTGCGCCACAAGCACTAATCATCCAGTAGAAATAATGCCTGACTGATTCGTGTAAAACCAACAACCAAATTTTAAGAGAGATTGAATTGAATGTCTAAGCAAACTTTATTGAATCTATACAGCTCAATGATTGCTTCGCGCGAATCAGATATTGTAGAATCAGAATTAGTCAACAGTGGCGAGGCTAATTTCTTGGCATCCAGTAAAGGACATGAGGGCAGCGTAATCGTAGCTCCTTTTTTACAGCCATCAGATTGGTTACATTGTCATTATCGCGATAAAGCGTTGATGATTGCGCGCGGCATTAGCAATAAAATGTTCTTCTTAAGCGCACTGGCTAAAGCTGAGTCTCATTCCGCTGGACGACAAATGGTTTCCCACATGAGCGCCCCAGAGTTAAACTTAATGAGTCTAGTTGGACCAGTTGGTAATAACGCCTTGCAAGCAGCTGGTGTTGCCATGGCAGTTAAAGATCAAGAAGATCACCCAATTGTGTATTGCTCAGTTGGTGATGGAACTTCACAACAAGGCGAAGTTTTAGAAGCAATTGCTGAAGCACATCGTAATAATTTACCTGTCTTATTTTTTATTCACAATAACAATCTGGCAATCTCGACCCGCACCGCTGGTAAAACGTTTTTCTCATTAGCTGATGGTTCTGTACCGCAAAGCTTTTATAATATTCCAATTAGCTATATTGATGGTAGTAAACCATTAGAGCAATATAGTGTCGTTGAAAATATAATTGCAACAATGCGCCAAGATCGCAAACCTCAAATCATTGTTTTCAATGTTGAACGCTTAGATAATCACTCCAATGCCGATGACCAAAAACTCTATCGCGATGATGCTGAATTAGATGCATCTTGGCTATCTGATCCACTAAAAACCAGCTATGACTATTTATTAAGCCAAGGTTTTAGCAGCTCAGAAATTGAAGCTATCAAACAGCAAACTATCGCAGAAGTTCGTGCCTCGGTTGATGAAGCCCGCGCGGGAGCTGAGCCTTTGGCTACTCACGCCGCAGAAGTTGAATTACCTAAAGAATTACAAGCTACAGCAGCTGAATATCGTGGAGATTTTAATAGTGAAGAACGCATGACGATGCTGGAAGCTATGCGCCGCGTGTTCCACCACCAGCTAGCCAATAATCCCGATGTAATCATCATGGGTGAAGATGTCGAGGATGGCAAAGGTGATGTATTTGGAATCACCCGTGGCTTATCAACCCAATATCCGGGACGAGTATTAAATAGTGCACTAAGTGAATCAACAATTGCTGGTTTGGCAACTGGTTTATCTTTAACAGGCAAACATCCAGTAGCATTTATCCAATTTGCAGATTTTTTACCATTAGCCTACAATCAAATCTTCTCTGAAATGGCAACCATGTATTGGCGTACCAACGGTGGCTGGCAATGTCCGGTAATCGTTTTTGCCGCGTGTGGTGCATATCGTCCGGGACTTGGTCCATTTCACTCACAAACCAATGAAGCGACTTTTGCCCATATCCCTGGTTTAGATGTCTATATGCCGGCAAATGCAGCCGATGCAGCGGGGATGCTTAATGCAGCCTTTAAATCACGCCGTCCAAGCTTATTTTTATACCCTAAAAAATTATTGAACAATGGAAGTGTTGAAGATACCACTTCTTATGATGTAAGCAAACAGCTAGTACCTGTGGGTAAAGCACGGGTAGTTAAGGCTGGTGCAGATATCACTCTGGTTGGCTGGGGAAATACTGTTTCATTGTGCCAGCAAGCAGCTGAGAGCTTAGAAACTATCGGAATAGCTGCAGAGGTGATCGATTTAAGAACTATCAAACCTTATGATGTAGCAACTATCGTTAGTTCTGCAAATAAAACCCGCCATTTGGTAGTTGTCCATGAAGATAATCTAACCTGTGGATTGGGTGGTGATATTATGGCAAGCGTTGCTGAGTTAGCAACTAATCCAGTTAAAATGCGTAGAATTGCCCGGGCAGATACTTACACGCCGTGTAATTTTGCTAATCAGCTGGAAGTACTACCATCATTTGAAAAAATCCTGACAGCCTCATGTGATTTACTAAATCTAAATCTGGAATGGGAACAAGAATCACAACAAGACGCATCATTATTCACCGTAGATGTAATTGGTGCCAGTCCATCAGATGAAACGGTATTAATCAATGTTATTCACGTTAATGTCGGTGACGAAGTTGAATCAGGTCAGGTATTAGTGGATATTGAAGCTAGTAAATCTGCGGGTGAAATTTTGTCGCCATGTAATGGGATTGTTGAAGAAATTTGTGTTGAATTAGATGATAAAGCTATGGTTGGTAATCCATTGGTAAAAATTCGTCTGCCACAAGGTGTAGTGAAAGCCGCGAGTAGCAAAACGCGTAAGCCGATTTTAAGCCGCAAAGAATCTACTACAGGTACTCAAACGAATTCTCCAGCAGCAATTACACTCGCAGGTAAAGTAGGTCTTAATACGCCACACTTCAAAGCTGGCTCACGAATAGTTAAAAATGAAGAAATTTTACCGCAATTCCCTGATTTTACCAATGAGGATATTATCCAAAGAACTGGTATTCATCAACGCTGCTGGCTAAAAGATGGCGAAAGTGTGGTTGATCTGGCGGTTGAATCTAGCGTTGCCGCACTGAAAGCTCAGAATCTGAATCTCCGTGATATTGATTTGCTTATCTGCGCAACTTGTAGCCCCGAACAATATCAATCGCCATCATTATCGTGCTTGGTCTTGCATCGCCTAGGTCAAATCTTTGGCACTAGCAATATTCCGGCATATGACCTCAATGCAGCCTGCAGCGGTTATATCTATGCACTTCAAGCAGCACAGGATTATTTAATTGCTCGACCAAATGCACGGGTACTACTAGTAACCGCTGAAGCACTATCGCAAAGAATACGCTCGGATGATTTCGAAACTGCATTCTTATTTGCTGATGGAGCTAGTGCAACTATCTTATGTGGAAATAATCACATTGATGAATGCGTTGCCGAACTTAAGCAAATTTATTTAGGCTCAGATCCTGAAGATGGCTCTATTTTAAACATACCAACTCGTCTGCAGGAAGGAATTACCATGCAAGGTAAGAAACTCTTTAGCGTGGCGGTAAAAACCATGTCAATGGCAATTCATAAATGCTGCCAGTTAGCTAATGTGGAAGTTGCTACAATTAACTTAGCGGTACCACATCAGGCCAATCAACGAATTTTAAGTGCGGTAGAAAGCCGTTTGAAATTGCCTGCCGGAATTATGTTTAGCAATATTGCTAATTATGGCAATACTTCGTCATGCACAATTCCAATAGCACTAAGCGAAGCTCTTGCTGAACAAAAGCATCAGAAAAATATCGCATTATGTGCTTTTGGTGGTGGCTTTACCGCCGGAGCGGCGTTACTGACGCTTCGTTAAGACATAAAAACCACCTGTTAAAAAATAGGTGGTTTTTTAAATTTTATAATAGTCAGACTAAATTAATTACGGCAGACTCAGTAAAACTTTCGCGATCAAAGGCAATATCACCATCAGCATTAGCTTCACCAGTACTTTGTAGATTAACAAAATCAAACTGTTTAGTATCCATCAAATGTGAAGGAACTACATTTTGCATAGCTCTAAACATGGTTTGAATCCGCCCAGGATATTTTTTTGACCAATCATTAAGCATCTCTTTAATTACCTGACGCTGCAAATTAGGCTGAGAGCCACATAAATTACATGGAATAATCGGGAAATTTTTAACTTCAGCGTACTTAATTAAATCTTTTTCCGCACAGTATGCAAGTGGACGAATTACAATATTATTGCCATCATCACTCACTAGTTTAGCTGGCATTCCTTTTAGCTTGCCACCATAAAACATATTTAGAAATAAAGTTTCTAAGATATCATCACGATGATGCCCTAAGGCAATTTTAGTTGCACCAATTTCTTTGGCTACCCGATATAAAATTCCGCGACGGAGCCTCGAACATAAACCACAAGTGGTTTTACCCTCTTCAATCACCCGTTTTACCGTCGAATAAGTATCTTCTTCGATGATTTTATACTCTACTTCCAGCGATTTTAGGTATTGTGGCAGAATATGTTTAGGAAAGCCAGGTTGTCCCTGATCGAGATTAATTGCTACAATCTTAAAATTAATTGGAGCTGATTTTTGCAGCCCAAGAAGAATATCCAACATACTATAGCTATCTTTACCACCAGATAAACAGACCATAACCGTGTCGCCATCTTCTATCATATTATAATCGCTAATTGCCTTGCCTACGTTGGCACGCAGCCGTTTGTGCAATTTATTATTTTCGTATTCATAATCCATAAATTATCAACTTAAACCTGCTTAAATGTATGTAAAAAAATTAGTCCCAAATTATACATTAACTACAGCACCAGTAGGCAGAAAAAACTAAGCAATTCATAATAATATTTTTTTGCTGCAGAGCAGCATTTTGCGTTAAAATACCAACTTGGCAGCAAGCATGTTTCAATTACAATTTTAAGGGTAACCGAATATGAGCGGATTTCACAAAGTAGAAAAATTAATTAAAGAACACGATATCAAATTTATCGACTTACGGTTCAGTGACACAATTGGTAAAGAACACCATGTTACAATTCCAGCTAAAGCAGTTAGTGAAGATCTGTTTAAAATCGGTCAACCTTTTGACGGTTCGTCAATTGAAGGCTGGAAAGGTATTGAATGCTCGGATATGTTGTTACGTCCAGATGCTTCCACTGTAAAATTTGATCCGTTCTTTGATGATGCAACTTTATTCATCACTTGTGACGTAGTTGAGCCAAGCACAATGGAATCATATCAGCGCTGTCCACGTGGAATCGCTAAAAAAGCAGAAAAATTCCTTAAAGACAGCGGCGTTGCTGACACTGCATATTTTGGTCCAGAGCCAGAATTCTTCATCTTTGATTCAGTAACCTGGGGTGCGGACATGAGTGGTTGTCATTACAAAATTAATGCCGAAGAAGCCGTATGGAGCTCTGACAAAGAGTTTGAAGGTGGTAACACCGGACATCGCCCGGGTATTAAAGGCGGGTATTTCCCGCTACCTCCGATGGATTCACACCAAGACTTACGTTCCGCAGCTTGCTTAGCACTTGAAGAATTAGGTATCCCGGTTGAAGTACATCACCATGAAGTTGCAACTGCCGGACAGTGCGAAATTGGTACTAAGTTCAGCAGTTTAGTAGAACGCGCTGATTGGTCGCAAATCTTCAAATATGTAATGCGTAATACAGCACACCGCTATGGTAAAACCGTAACATTTATGCCTAAACCGATTGTTGGCGATAACGGCTCAGGGATGCATGTTCACCAGTCAATCTGGAAAGACGGTAAAAATTTATTTGCGGGTAAAGAATATGCTAATCTATCTGAGACAGCATTACACTATATTGGTGGGATCATCAAGCACTCAAAAGCATTGAATGCGATTACTAACCCAACGACTAATTCATACAAACGCTTGGTTCCTGGTTTTGAAGCTCCGGTAATTATGACTTATTCTGGTCGCAACCGTTCTGCATCAATCCGGATTCCATTTACAAGCTCAGAAAAAGCGCGTCGGATTGAAACGCGTTTTCCAGATCCAATGGCTAATCCATATTTAGCATTTAGCGCTTTACTAATGGCTGGTATTGATGGAATTATTAACAAAATTGACCCAGGTAAAGCAATGGACATGAATTTGTACGATTTACCAGAAAGCAAATTAGCAAAAATCCCTCAAGTTTGCTCAAGTTTAGAAATGGCACTTGAGAACTTAAACAAAGATCGCGCATTTTTAACTCGTGGTGGAGTCTTCACTGACGACTGGATTGATAGCTATATTGAACTTAAAATGCATGAAGTAAATAAATATCGAATGACTACCCATCCGGTTGAAATGCAAATGTATTACAGCCTGTAAGCATGATTCTGTAGTTATTTTTAGCCGTTATCATTACCGATAGCGGCTTTTTATTGAAAAGATAGATCAAAATATGCGAAAATCATGGGTTAACTACGCTCTGAAGTAAATCAGAGTACCCAATATATACAAAACACACCAGCAGATAATAACTATACTCAAATAACTCACTGAGACTAGATGCCGAAATAGTGTATTAACAGAGACATACAGCATAGCTGAATTGAGTATTAAGCGTAAGAGTGTCACCGAATTATTACAAGTTTGATTTATGAACCAATATACAAAAAAAACACTTACCGGAATAATTCTGGGAATATTTAGCCTTTTTAATATCAGCAGCGTTTTTGCTGATGATAATACTGATGCCAGTGACCCGATTTCAGTTATAGCCAATAAACCAGCGACTACAAGCAGCAATAGTAGCAATAACGACACTGATAACAACGAAAATATTAGCAATGGCAATAGCAAAAATACGCAACCAGCTACCACTACTAAGCAGTCACAAGATGCTATAAGCAATATGCTACTCCAATCAGTTAGCCTGATGGGGATTGCTTATAAATGGGGGGGTAATACACCGGATACCGGGATGGATTGCAGTGGCTTTGTGCGTTATGTATTTAAAAAGTCGTTAGGAATCAATTTACCGCGTACAGCAGCAGAGATGGCTAAAGTAGGTAAGCGCGTAAATATCAATGAACTGCAACCAGGCGATTTAATTTTCTTTAAAACCATGGGTGGCAGTAGAATTTCGCACATCGGGATGTATCTGGGTAATAATAAATTTATTCAATCACCACGTACAGGTGAAAATATTCAAATCACCGATCTCAGTGGCTACTGGGTTAAACATTATGTTGGCGCTAAGCGCGTAGTACAAGAAAACTCTGATGATAGTGGTAACTCAACCTTAGAGAATTATCAAGACATACGAGATGAGGCATTACCAAGTGGTGGTAGCAGCAAAAAATCCGCACGCTCATATCGTCGTGGGCGCTCACGACACGGCACTCATAGCACTAGCAGAAAGACTACTAAAGTAAAATCAGCGAATAAATCTAACCACACTAGTAAATCCACTAAAAAGAAGAAAAAACATTAAGCACTATGAAATTATATCTTCCAATCTGGCATCGTTCGAATGGGGAAATTGTTTCCTGTGCCGAAAAAGTCAAGGTTATGCGTGAAAATATTGAAGAACTACAACAAGTAATTCAGGATGCCTATGAAGATGCGCTATTAATGGATGTTGATTCAGCACAAATTAAATCTTTTTTGATCACAATGATTGAAAATCTTGAAAACCCCTACAAGGACAGTAATGTTTAGTAAATTTGAACTCATGGTTGGAATGCGTTATTTACGTGCCAAACAAAAAAATAGTTTCGTATCGTTTATTTCTCTAGTATCAATCATCGGTATTGCCCTAGGTGTAGCTGCATTGATTACAGTATTATCCGTAATGAATGGCTTTCAGCGCGAAATTCGTAGTAAGATTATTGGCGTTTCAGCACATATGCAAATTCTTTCAGCTGATAATTCAATTCCTAATTGGCAACAAATTGGCGAACTTAGTCTGCAAGATAAAAATGTCTTAGCTTATGCCCCGTATATTGACGGGCAAGGACTAATTTCATTTGATGGTAGCGTGGGAGGTGCATTAATCCGTGGAGTTGATGCTAATTATGAACCGAAAGTAGATGACATTGCCAAAAGCATTAGCGCAGGGAGTTTTAGCTCATTAGAATCAGGTGCTTTCAATACCGTGGTTGGTAAAGACTTGGCGCATCAACTGGGTGTTGGCATTGGTGATAAGATAACCATTATTACTCCAGATGGGCAGATTACTCCGGCTGGTATGGTGCCGCGGCTTAAACAATTTACTATCACCGGAATCTTTGATAGTCATATGTCAGAATACGATAGTTCATTAGTTTATATTGGCTTAAAACAAGCACAGCTGCTCTTTAAAACGCCTGATAGTGTGACGGGAATCAGACTAAAGGTCAACGACGTGATGCAAACTCAGAATATCAAGCAACAACTCTATGGAGTTTTGCCCGGTCAATACATCGTTCAGGACTGGATAGATCAGCATGCTAACTATTTCTCAGCGGTCGCGATGGAGAAAAAAATGATGTTCGTAATACTAACTTTGATTGTAGCAGTAGCTGCTTTTAATCTGGTATCAACATTGGTAATGACGGTTAATGATAAAAAAAGTGATATCGCAATCTTACGCACGATGGGCGCATCGGAAAAAAATATTATGAAGATATTTATGCTGCAAGGAGGGATTTCCGGAATTATCGGCACACTTAGTGGCACAATCCTTGGAGTAATATTAGCACTTACGGTTGGTGATATCGTGCATGGAATTGAGTTAATTACTCATACTAAACTAATTTCTGGAGCCGTATATTTTATTGATTATCTACCCTCACAAGTTAAATTTAGCGATGTCTTTACTATTTTTAGTGTTTCAATTTTATTAAGTGTGTTTGCAACGATCTATCCGAGTCGTTCAGCCGCTAAGATAAACCCAGCGGAGGCGTTACGTTATGAGTAATATTTTGCTTAGTTGCCGTAATCTGGCGAAATCATTTAGTCAAATTGATGCTGCGCCGCTAGAAATCTTTAAAAATGTTAGTTTTGAAGTCAGCGATAGCGAAACTATCAGTATCGTGGGTAGTTCTGGGAGTGGTAAAACATCATTATTACAAATTCTGGCGGGCTTAGATAGTGCCAGTGACGGACGAGTGATTGTCTGTGATGAGGAATTAACTACGCTTAATCAAAATCAACTTTGTGCCTTGCGCAATAAGCATCTGGGATTTATTTATCAGTTTCATCATTTATTACCTGAATTTACCGCATTAGAAAATACCATGATGCCATTAATTATTGGTGGAATGGAAAGCAAAGAAACGCGTGAATATGCTGAATATATTTTACAGCGAATTGGACTGGGCAAACGTCTGGAGCACTACCCTAATCAACTCTCAGGTGGTGAACGTCAACGGGTGGCGATTGCCCGTGCAGTTGTCAACAAGCCTAAGATTGTCTTTGCTGATGAACCAACTGGTAATCTGGATAATACCACCGCGCATCAGGTACTCGATATTTTCTTTGAACTGCAGCAGGAACTTAAAACCAGTCTTATCATCGTGACGCATGATCGCGAAATTGCGGCTAAAACGCAGAGGATTTATACGCTGCACAATGGAACTCTAACCGCAAATTTTTAAAAATAAGGTAACTGATTATTTTTAAATACAGTTAGCTTATTTATTTCAACATTGCTAAAGCTAGGTTTTAGCAATTTAGGCTTAATCTAAATAGTCATAAGCAATTGTTTATCAATATTTTCTTCACTACTTGACTGCAGAGCAAAATTACTTACGAGCATAAAAGACAATTGAGAACATCACCATTAGCATACCAAGCATTTTCATTATGCCCAAGCCCTCACCTAAGATTATCCACGCCAAAATTACTGTACCTAGTGGCATGAAAGCTGTAGCCAAGGCAGCATACGTAGCATCAACACCTTTACTACCCAATTGCCAAAATACAAAAAACAATACCGAAGTCACACCAATAGCAATCATCAGCATATAATCATGGATAGTCAGTGCTGCCCAGCTCCCATCAGGTAAAAAATAAATAGCGACATATAAAAATGGTAAATTTAGCGCATTTAGCCAAAAAACTTTATGATGAAGGCTTAATTTAAGCGGATATGACTTACTTAAGACATAATATAAGCTATCAGGAATTAGTGCCAAAAATACCAGCAAATTTCCCAGCAAAGCATTGTGCGTGTTAGCTCCAGAAGCGCTCAGGTTAATCATAATTAAACCAAGCACGGCGATAGACAGGGAGATGATTATTTTACGATTCATGAGTTGTTTGAAAAAAATCACATTAACTAAAATTATAACCGCAGGCAGCAGGCTGGTAATTAACCCCGCACTATTAGCATTGGTAAAATGAAGCCCACTTAGCATAATGAAATTAAATAGCACCCCAGCGCCAAGGCTTTCGCTAAGTAAAACTACCCATCCAATACGGCTCAAACGCGTCCGTAATGGCGAGCCGTTAACAGAACTTTTGCTCACGACATACATAATCAAAGCGGAAACACTAAAGCGTACCGTTAATAACAGAAGCGGACTATGATGATCAACAATGCCTTTGGATAGAACAATACTAAATCCAACACACAGCTGTGCCAGAAATAGCAACGTTAATGATCTAAATAGCATTGTTCATCCTTAAAAGCTTAATCAGTTGCCAGATTGATAACCTTATGGCTTTGCCACAAAGCCCAAGCTGCAAAAATGGCAGAAACCACTAATGCCAGCACTGGAGTTAGGAATATCCAGCCAGTTTTTTCAATCATGCTGGTGACAAACAACGGCGTCACACCACCAAATATCACAAAACTGATATTGTAAGATAACGCTACCCCGGTTAGACGAATATTAGCCGGAAATAAATAACTCAGCAAAATTGGTGGTAAGGTAACTAAAAACCCTTGGAATACCGCAAAAATTGCCAAAGCCACCACCAAATTACCACCGCTACTAATCAAATAATAACAAATTGCCGCAGCAATAACGATTCCTACCAGACAAGCGCTCATTAGTTTAAACACATTATATTTTTGTGCCAATAAACCCATGGTATAAATCGCAGCGACACTAACTACTGAAGCAATTAAAACTGCATTGCTGATTAACACCGGATTGAGCTTGACTATTTTTGCCAAATAGGTTGGCATAAAAATAATTGCCAATACAATCGGGGTTGCCATAATCGCAGTTAAACCTGAACCAATAATTACTTTAGCAAAATGATTTTTTAAGAGCTCAATAAACGGCATGCCATTATGTTGTTTGATATGTTTAAACACATTTGTCTCATGAAGTTCTTTACGCACCCGATATGCTACAAAGCACAGAAAACCACCGAGAATAAACGGAATGCGCCAGCCAAAGCGATTTATTTGTTCTATGCTCAAATTATGAACGATTGCCAGATTAATCAACATTCCGGGAATCAAGCCCGCAACAGTCCCGCTAAAGACACCACCCATTGCAAAGCCACGTTTCTCAGGCATTGATTCCGAAACATAGACAATCATGCTCGGTAATTCGCCACCAATTGCCAAGCCCTGAATCACCCGAAAGAGGAGCATCAACGCTGGTGCATAAATACCAATTTGATTATAAGTTGGTAAAAATCCCATTCCAAGCGAAGCAATCCCCATCAGTACCATAGTTAAAATCAAAACCCTTTTACGTCCCAGTTCATCACCGATATGACTGAATAAAATTCCACCCAATGGACGTACAATATAACCAACAACGAAGATCGAGTAACTGGCAATTATGGAAATAAAACTATTATGGCTTGGGAAAAATTGCCCGGCGAAATATACGGCAAACAAACCATAAATCGTGAAATCGTAAAATTCAAGCATACCTCCCATTGAAGAGAGCATAATTACTTTTTTTTGTTCGCTATTTAGCTTATTATTTTGGCTCATACCATTCCATGCTTTCTACTTATTTGCTCCACGCCAGAGCTTGTTCCAGATCACGAATAATATCTGCAGGATCTTCCAAGCCAACTGAAAAACGAATCAAGCCATCACTAACCCCAATTGCTAGACGTTGTTCAACAGCCATCATTACATGCGTCATTGAAGCTGGATGGGTAATAATCGTTTCGGTGGCACCTAGCGACTCAGCTAAAGTGCATAAAACCACGTTATTCATCACATGTAGTGCGTGCTCATAGCCACCAACGACTTCAAATGCCAACATTCCACCATGAAAACCATCTCGGTGCTGGCTTGCGGCTAATTCTTTTTGAGTAAATGACGCCAATCCTGGATAATAAACCTTGCTCACTTGCGGATGCTGTTCTAAAAATTCGGCAACGGCTTGGGCATTCCGTGAATGTTGTTTCACCCGTAAGTCAAGCGTTTTAATCCCCTGCATCGTTAACCACGCATCCATTGGTGCTTGAATATTACCGATATTTTTACGATTATAATCAAAATCTTCAAGATATTTTTTATTATTGCTAAGTAGTGCACCACCAACCGTTGCATTGTGTCCATCAATATATTTAGTAGTTGAATAGAGAATAATATCCGCGCCTAACTCCAGCGGGCGTTGCAAAATTCCGGTAAGAAAAGTGTTATCCACTACAACTGGAATATTTTTTGCATGAGCAATTTTACTGATTGCGGCAATATCATTGAGTTTAAGCGTTGGATTCGCCGGAGTTTCCAAAAATATCATTTTGGTATTCTCTTGAATTGCCTGAGCAATATTTTCAGGGTTAGCTGCATCAATATAGCTGATGCTAATTCCAAATTTATTAAACACGGTATCAACCAAGCGCACCGTACCACCAAACACCACATCTGAGCAAACGATGTGATCACCTTGCTCCAACATACTCATAATCAAGGTTGTCGTCGCAGCTAAACCAGTTGCAAAAGCTACTGCACCTGCCGCATATTCAATTCCGGCTAATTTTTTCTCAAGTGTAGCAACCGTTGGATTCGATGAACGGGTGTAAGTATGTCCTTTGTTTACTCCCACCGCTTCTTGAGCATAAGTTGCTGTTTGATAGATCGGTGGCAAAATTGCACCAGTTACCGGATCTGGTTCTACACCAAAATGAATATTGCGGGTGGCATTGCCTGCATCGGCAAGTTTTTTGTGCGAATAACGACTACTCATGAATCTGCTTCCTAAAAAGTGAAATAATCCTCGGATTTTATCATAGATAGCACAGAGCTTTTCGAGCAACTTGCGTAGCAAATCTGACATTTATAAATTGCAACTGGTAAAATATAGGCTACATTTTAGAAAAACAATAACTAGTAATGAGTTACAATGAAAAAATTTGAATTAATTTATAATGAACTAAAGCAAAAAATTGCGAATAAGTCCTTACCAGCTGGAAGTAAAATCCCCTCAGAGAATCAACTTTGCCAAGATTTCAACTGCAGCCGCGGGACGCTACGCAAAGCTTTAGAATTATTGGCACAAGATGGATTAATCAATGCCCAGCATGGGCGTGGCGTTTTTGTTCTTGATCATGAGCAAATAACTTTTTCTTTTGGTAGTCTAATTAGTTTTGCTGAAGCCAATCAGGACAGCGGAAGCACCTTTACTACCGAGGTTGCACTCTGCCGAAATCTGCTTTGTGATGCAGCATTAGCCTCAGTAACAGGTTTTGCAGCAGAAACGCCACTTCTAAAATTACTTCGCTTGCGGACGCTAAATAACGAAAAAATTATCGCCGATCTCAATTATTTCAATACCAACCTGATTACGGGTTTAAATCAGGATATTGCCCAAAAATCAATTTATCATTATATTGAGTCGGAATTAAAACTAAAAATTGGCTTTGCACGCAGAAGCATCGAAGTTTGTGCACCGAATGATTATGATCTGAAATATCTGGATCTCAGCCAGTTTAATTGTGTGGTCGTAGTTAAAAATTGGGTTTATCTTGCCGACGGAGTTTTGTTTGAATATACTGAGTCACATCACCGTCCGGATAAATTTGTTTTTACTGAGTTTGTGCGCCGCCGGTAATGTAGCTTTATTTCATATTTTACTGAGAGCTACACAAAGTTAATTAAACAAGGACAATACCACATGGATAGCACACTAAATCACCTAAAATCTCTAAGAACCTGTTTAGAATCTTCTTAAAATTAATGTTACAAAAGCTAAGATTACCATATGTAAGCTTGTATTCATAA
>JAIEPY010000069.1 GCA_019748155.1 Burkholderiales bacterium
TTTACACCTTAGATATTACTATGGTGGTGACATTTCTATTTCAGCTAAGTGACATTTCTATTTCGGGTTGATAAAAAGTTTTCTAGTCGTGTGTAACTTTCGTGGCGTGATTACTAAGTTTAATACGCAGGTAAATAATTTAAAAACTGCAAAATTATTGTTACATAATTATAATTTTACTCCTAAAATAGACCAAAGCACAATACAGTTGCAACCATTTGAGGCCTTGGTTTTTGAAGTAACTTCTGATAAATAGTGAAGAAACCAGAAACCTATCTATCATGAGTAACTATCAGATCTCACGATAACTGCTATCATAAATCAGCTATTTTAAAGGTGATTAGTCTTTAGCTACAATACAGTCCGGCACTAGCATTTACTTGCTAGGTTAAGGTGCTTTAGCTGGTTTTGGGGTTTTATTAAATAAGATAATTTTTAGTTTAGTGGTATTTTAAGGGTTTAATCAGAATGAGAAATAGTGTTTTATCAATAGTCAAGGTTTTACTAATGCTAAGCGCATTGAATGGCTGTAGCTCAGGTGGCAAAGATGCGGCAACTGCCGATATTCGTCAGGCTGGAGTGACGATAAGCACTAGCCCGGTTTTTCCTTATGACCCACTGAGTGCTAATCAATACACACTGCTAGTTTCAAATCATACCACACAAGAAGTATCCTTAGTTGATAGTAAGATTTTAAACAGCTCTTTGCCAGAATCAGTAAATCTGAGTGAGATAGTCTATACTAGTTCATGTCAGGAGATTGCCGCTGGAGCTAATTGTAGCCTGAGTGTAAAATTGCCTTATGTCAAAACTAATGGCTATCTTGATTTTAGTCTGGATTATCAGGATAAACTAACGGCTAAAAACTATCCAATAACTAAGCTTATTGCCTTTAGCCGTAATATAACTGAAAATAATGGTATGCTGTATAGCCTGAAATATAGCGAGCGGATTATCGTCAATTCAGATAAGTTTACTTTTGCTTTACCCTTGAGTTTAAAACAGGATTATGCCAAGTTAGAGCTACAACTAGCAGGGCAGAAAGCTAGTGGCTATAGCGCGATTAACTGTGACCATGAATCAAGCTATAGCAAATATAGCAACTGTACCGCAATAGTTGAGCTTGACGGTCATATCGCTTATCCAAAGCTAAGCTTAAAAACTACCGATAAAAATGGTCTTGAAAATATAATCAATCTTAACTTAAGCGTTGTATTTAACAATACCGCACATCTGATTTATCTAAATGCTCCGCTAATAGTCAGGGCAACAGATGCTCCTCTAAACGTAACCGTAGTTAATATCGGTACCGCTACAGCAACTAACGTGACTACACCATGGACACCATCAGCAACTATTGATTTAACGTTAACGCGAGGTCAAGGCTGTGTCGCAGATTTAAAACTCAACGCAACTTGTCAGCTTAGCTACAAGCAGGAACTAGGAGAATCAGGCGGAGTTGGTATGCAACAGCAAACGATAAACTACTTTGGTGGAGCGCAAGGCGTCCAAACTGATAAATTTAATGTTTATCGTAATAGCGCAGCTCTCATTGTACCAAGTATAGACAGTATCTACATAGATAATATCAAATATCAGAGGTCTGCTATTGTTGTAGATAATGCCAAACCAGTGATAACCGTGAGATTTACTCAGGCGGTTAATTCTAATACTATCAATAATCAGACATTTTATCTAAGCTCAGAGAGTGACACAACAACACCCTTAGCCGGAAGTATCGTCTTTCGCGAAAGTGGTGTGATAACCTTTACCCCAACAGATGATTTAATCCGTGGTGGTGCATATAAGTTTACCCTCAAGACAGGCCAAATCGGCAATAGTGCTGGTAAGGTAGATAGCGATCAAAATGCAACAGAAGAAGTTGAGTTTACGATTAAGCAACCCACTATTACAATCATCCCAGATTCGGCTGAGCAGGTTATTATGGGTGATAGTTTTAGGTTTACTGCCCGCATTAACGATACGACCAGTCAGACAATTAGCTTAGTAGTTAATGCGGAATTTGTCGATCCAAGCGTTGTTGGAACCATAAGCTCTACTCCCGGGTCTTGTGAATTAAATGCTGGTAGTGGTACTAAGAGCTGTAGCTTTACTGCCACAATTAATAAATACGAATCGTGGGATCCTGCTAAATTGGGTAATGGTTTAACTGACAACTATCAAATAAAAGTCTCAGCAACCGGTTCTGATATTAAATTAATTGGGGAATCATTAAGCTTTAGCATGAATACGCCAACAGTCTATCTAGCCGCAACCGGACAAACCACAAGTTATGTGACGGGGGATGATGGCAACTATAACGCTGGAGTAACAGTTAATCCACGCTTTACAACAGTCGGAGACTGTATTACGGATAATTTAACTGGCTTAATGTGGGTTAGGGATTTGAGTGGAGTAAATGGTGGTCAGGCTACAACTTGGCAAAACGGATTAAACCTAATCGATACTGCCAATGCTAGTAATGCTTACTGTGGATATAATGATTGGTATTTACCTACGCTTAATGATTTATCTAGTTTGACTAATTATAGTCAAAAAAGCTCAGTAACGTGGTTAAATACATTAGGCTTTAAGAATCTATTACCGGATCGTTCTTTTTATAGTTCTACTACTTATACGAATAGGATGCCTTGGATATCATATTTCAACTGGGGTTCTACTGGCGTAGTCCTTAGTACTGATAACTATTATATTTTGCCAGTACGAATGGCTAAAAAAAATACTCCAGCTAAAATCCCGGTAACTGGTGAAAATAACGGTGTACGAGGCTCGGCTAGCGGGGAGTCATGGCCACAGCCGCGTTTTATCGTGGGTAATGAGAGTGGTGCTAGCGCTAATTGCGTTACGGATAAATTAACTGGCTTAATGTGGGTTAGAGATTTAAACACAGTGGAAATTATTAACAGTCCTAAAAATGGTGAAAGTACTACTTGGGAAAATGCCATAAGCTCGGTTGAAAAAGCTAATTACTGTGGTTATACAGATTGGCGCTTACCGAATGTAACTGAGCTAAAAAGTCTAATAAATTATGGTGAATCAAACCCAGCCACGTCTCAAGTATTTGCTAATGTTTCACAGAAAAATGGCTATTGGTCGTCCACTAGCTACGCATTTAATGATAGTTTAGCGTGGTACGTTCCTTTCCGTGGTGACGGCGGTGTGAATGTGCCCAATAAAACTAATAATAACTATGTATGGCCAGTGCGCGGTGGTCGACAACCATGATGGGTGATTAGCTTATTAGTGCCTCAACTACATCAGCAAAAAATCTAATCGCAATTGGCGCAAAAAGTCTTGGCGTGTCCCCAAAAGTGATAAGTATTCCAGTTAGGGCAAAGTCGTTTATCTTTTCTTAAGCGTATGTTACCCTCATAGTATATGGGCTTATTTGATATAATATTGACTAAATTTTTTTATTAAAAATAAATAGTTATGAAAATATTCCACACTTCAGATTGGCACTTGGGACGCACTTTATACGCTAAAAAACGCTATGTTGAATTTGAAGCTTTTCTCAATTGGTTAATCGAACAAATTCAACTTAAATCACCAGACTTACTGATAGTAGCTGGTGATATTTTTGATACTACCACACCAAGCAATAAAGCACAGGAACTCTATTATCAATTCTTGTGTAAAGTAGCGGCTAATACTGCTTGCCGCCACATGGTAATTGTTGGCGGAAATCATGATTCACCAAGCTTGCTAAATGCACCTAAACAACTCCTCAAGCAGCTTAAAATTCATGTCGTGGGTAATATCAGCCCGGATTATCGTGATGATGTACTGGAATTAAAAGACCTAAACGGTATAACTCAGGCATTAGTTTGTGCTATCCCATATCTACGCGATCGTGATATTCGGATTCTTGAGGAATATGAGTTAGCCGAAGATAAAGATAAAAACTTCATGCAGGCAATTCAAGATTATTATGCTAAAGTTTGTGAACATGCGGAGGTATTGCGTCAACAGTTAGAACATCCAGTACCAATTATTGCCACCGGACATTTATTTGTTACAGGTGGCAAAACTCTCAAGGATGACGGGGTGCGTGAATTATATGTCGGTTCTTTGGCACAGTTTGCTGCCAATGATTTTCCGCCTAATATTGATTATCTGGCACTAGGGCATTTACATGTTCCGCAGATAGTTGCCAGTAAAGATAATTACCGCTATAGTGGTTCACCACTAGCAATGGGCTTTGGTGAAGCTCGCCAGCAAAAGATAATTATTGAAGCTGATGTTAATGTGGGAAATGTAACTATCACGGAAATAGCAATTCCAAAATTTCAATCTCTGGAACGTGTCGCTGGTGATTTGAATACGATTAAGCTAGCACTGACGAATTTAGTTAATCGTGATGAATCAATTTGGGTTGAGGTTGATTATACTGGGCAAGAAATCGTTACTAATTTGCAGCAAGAATTACAAACTGTCGTAATAAACACACAAGTTGAATTAATCAAAATCCATAATAGCCAGTTATTAGCGCAAGTCTTATCCTCTGCTGAATATGATGCTGGGATTGAATTAGCTAACTTGAATCCAGAACAAGTATTTGATAAATGTTTAACTATGAATAATATTCCAGCTAAGCAGCAAGAGGAACTAAAAGAGTGCTTTGCCCAAATCATGCAAGATTTAGCGACTCATGATGTGAGGGCAGAATAATGAAAATCTTAAAGCTACACTTCAAAAATCTCAATTCACTAGTCGGGGAATGGACAATTGATTTTACCGATGCAGAATATAGCGAGCAGGGGATATTTGCGATAACCGGACCAACTGGCGCGGGTAAATCTACGATACTCGATGCAATTTGCCTAGCACTCTATGGACGTACCCCACGCTTAGAACGAATTAATGCCAGTCAGAATGAAATCATGTCGCGTCAGTGTGGCGAATGTTTTGCTAGCCTTGAATTTCAGACTTCATCTGGTACATACCGTACTTTGTGGTCACAAGCTCGTGCACGTAAAAAAGCTGATGGTAACTTACAAAATGCGCAACATATCATCGAAGATTGTGTAAATAATAAAACCCTTGAAGATAAACTAAGTAAAACGCCACAAGCAGTAACTGAAGTTACAGGGATGGACTTTGAGCATTTTACCCGTGCGATGCTGCTTGCACAAGGTGGCTTTGCCAAGTTTCTGCAATCCTCAGCCGATGAGCGCTCACCAATCTTAGAAAAAATTACGGGTACAGAAATTTATAGCCAAATTTCGAAGCTGGTTCATGAACGCAAAACCAGCGAAGAAAATGTTCTAAATAATATCAATGCCAGATTAGCGGGTATTAACTTGCTAAATAGCCAAGAAATAGACGGGTTACAAGCCGAATTAGCTGAATTAACTCAGCAAATCACGACATTAATAACTAATAAAAGCACTCTGGAACAACAACAGACTTGGCTAATCAATTTGCAAAAATTAGGTAATGAATTAATTGTAATTCAGCAAGCGCAGCAGCAATTGCAGATACAACAGGAACAATTTGCTGCCGATGAATTACGCCTCAAAGATGCGAAACTGGTCGAAGAAATAAATAGTGATATTTACATCCAGTTGCAAGAGCTACGCAAACAGCTAACGACTATCAAAGCTAACCTTAGTGCGAATCAAGAACAGTTACCCAAGCTGCAAGAATTGCTAACTACACAACAAACTCAAGTAAGCCAAGTACATAGTGAACTACTTAGCTATAAAACCAACTATGCGCTGAATCTTAAAATTTTGCAACAAGTTCGCTTACTTGATGCAGAGATCTTAACTAAACAAGATGGATTAGCTAAAGCTACAACTAAATTAAATACTAGTCGTAGCGAATTAGATAAATTACTAACTGAGCAGCAGGGTTTTGCCAAACAACAAATCAACCAGCAACAACAGCAAGTTCAAATTGATAATTATCTAACAGAGCATCATGCTGACGCTACATTGCTAGGTGCCTATAGTGGTATCTGTGCCGAATTGGATAATTTATTGACTTTAGATAGCAAGCTAAAGGGTAATCAAATTGAACAAATTTCTACGCAAGACAAGCACGATAAATTAATAGAGCTAATCACTGAACAAGAAAGCACGCAAACTAAATACAGCACGCAACAAGGTGAGCTAAACAGTCAAATTACGCAACTACAACAAACCATTCAACAATTAGCTAATGGTAAAAATGTGGCAATGCTCAAAGATGAGATTTTACAGCTCAATAGCCAACATACCGATTACCAGGAATTGGCGAGACAGCTACAAGAGAAAGCTAATTTAGCCCTGAAATTACAGCAAGTCCGGACTGAATTAACTAATGAGCGACAGTCTAGTACTGAGATTAAACCACAGCTTGAGCGTGATAATGAGCTTTTAGGTTATACCACTCAGTTGCTGGATAATTTAACCGCTCAGAAACTCTTGCAAAGTAAAATTATTAGCCTGAGTGATGAACGCGCCAATTTGCAAGCTAATCAACCATGTCCGTTATGTGGTGGGTTAGATCATCCATATGCACAGGATGGCGTAGCGGTTAATAATGAGCTTGATACTCAAATTGCTCAAGCTAAAACCAAGATTGGTCAATTACAAGCTACACTAAACACTCTTAATACGCAGCTTGCTACCAATAACGCGAATATAGCTAAACTAAGTGAACAGCAAAACGAACTAATTAGCCGCCAAGAACTCTTACAACAAAGTATTACTAATCTTGTTGGTAAATATGGCTTAACGATCAGCCAAATAAGTGATACGTTTATACACGGGCAATTAAGCGCAATAGCTGAACAAATAAATCAGCTCAATCAGCAAATTAAAACATTACAAGATTGTGAGCAGCAATTAGCTGATTATCAAGCCAAACTACAAGAGTTAGAAAAATCATTGCATGAGATTAAGCTCAATTTTGCACGATTGACTGAACAAAAATTTGCCAGTGAAAAACATTTGGCTGAACTTGCTCATGAGATTAACCAATCAAGTGGTGAATATGACAAGTTATCAAATGTACTTATGACTAGATTAACCAGCTATCAAGTCCCAATAATTACATCTGCGACAATTCCGGCAATTAAAGATAATTTAGCCAAACGCCGCGATGCATGGCAAAACACAGAGCAACAAGCCAATACCCTCAAACAAGAGCTGCAAAAATTAGCTCACCAACTGGAACAAAACAGCAGCTTGCAAATAGCGCTGAATAGACAGATTACTGAGCAACAACACGAAGTTAGCACCCTGCAACAAAGTGTTAATGAGCTAACTACGAATCGAAGCACTTTATTTGGTGATAAAAACACTGATGCAGCCGAAACACAGTGGCAGCAAGAACTACAGGCACTTGAAGAAAAAGCCAAAGCTGCCGAGACTGAGTTCAATCAATTGAGCCAACAGCAAACGGCACTAATTGCACTGATAGAAAAAGATCGCGCGCAGCTCCAAACACTTCAAACCACTCAAACTCAACTAGAAACGCAATTTATAGCGCGCCTAAATCTAGTCAATATCGCCAGTGAAGCTGAGTTTATTGCCAAGCGCTTATCGCGTGACGAAATGATGGCAATTGGGCAGACCGCGGATAATCTGAAACAGCAAGCGATTGAACTAGCCAGTCGCCTAAAACAAACTAGCGAAGCTTTGGCAAATGAACAGGCTAAACAATTAACCGATAAAGCACATGACGAGCTGCAAACTGAGATTGACAATATCCAAACTAACTATGAACACTCTAATCAACGTATCGGCGAAATTCGTGGGCAACTAAGCGCCAATCAACAAGCCCAAGAGCAGCAACAAGACACTTTAGCGCTGCGCGATAAACAGCTTATAATTACCGAGCGCTATCGCCGACTCCATGTCTTAATTGGCTCTAGTGATGGTAAGAAATTCCGTAACTTTGCGCAGGGTTTAACTTTTGATCTAGTGGTGAAACATGCCAATCAACAACTCCACCAGATGTCAGATCGTTATTTACTTATCCGCGATAATGATGCACCACTTGAACTAAACGTAATCGATAACTATCAAGGTGGCGAAATCCGCACCACCAAAAACCTCTCCGGTGGTGAAAGCTTTGTGATCAGCCTGGCACTGGCTCTGGGATTATCCAAACTATCCAGTAATAAAGTTCAGGTTGATTCGTTATTCCTTGACGAAGGCTTTGGTACTCTCGATGAGGACTCGCTACAAACCGCACTTGATGCACTCGATAGCCTACAGCGTGATGGCAAACTGATCGGGGTGATCTCACATGTCGGCGCGCTCAAAGAGCAGATTAATTTGCAGATTCAGGTTGAAGCATTGAGTGGTGGCGTGAGTAAGATTAGCGGTATTGGCTGTAGTAGGAAAGACTAATTGATGCATGTATAGATATGTCTATGAACGTATTTATGGTGTGCTAAAATTGCAATATCTGCAAAGGGGTGGTATTATTTTTTTGTCGTGATTATTAATACCCCAAAATCATTTTATAAAATTGAACCATCGGATAATATAAAAATGCAAATACAAACAATAGCGTTAATTAAGCAAATTGATGCCAGAAAAGTGGCGTTAGATAATAAGCGCCCATTTAATAATGAACAGTTATCCAGAATCAAAAGAATTTTTGATGTTGATTTAACTTATAATTCTAACGCAATTGAAGGTTCTACTATGACCTTTAATGAGACCAAGTTAGTTATAAATGAAGGATTAACCATCGGTGGTAAAAAATTAAATGAGCATCTGGAAATTATCAACCATAAATATGCGATAGATTTTATTGAAGAATTAAGTAAAAATCAAGTGATTACTCTGCGGGATATTAAAGATATTCACGGGTTAGTCTTACGTGGCATTGATGATAAATACGCGGGTAAATTTCGCGATACCTTAGTTGGCGTACGCTTAAGCAATGGTCAAATTAGGAATTTTACGGATCCATTATTGCTTGATGAGGCAATGAATAAATTTATTATAAATTTGAATAATACTCAGGAGCATCCATTAATTAAAGCAGCACAAGCTCATTATGATTTTGTCACGATTCACCCATTCATTGATGGAAATGGACGAACTGCAAGGCTACTGATGAATTTAATTTTATTACAACATGGCTACCCACCAGCAATTATTCGCATAGCTAACCGCGCTAATTATATTCTAGCTTTAGAATCTGCACAAAATGGCGGTGAATTGGATGGGTTTTATCAAGTAGTTATTGAAGCTGTTGCCGAGAGTATTGAGAGTTATTTGATTATGTTAGCTCAGGAAGTTAAATAATCTAAATTAGAGCGTAAAAACTGGTACAACTTTATAAAAATTATCCTCAGAATTTAAACAGTATAATAAGGTCGTATATAAATGGGTGTTCAAATTAAAAATCATGCAAAAGAATATTTGTCTGAGTTTTCTCAGAACCAAAAATTATGGTACAGGTATCTGATTACAGAAGCAATAAATACAAATGGCAATATTTCTGATGAAGTAATGGCAAAAATTTATATCTGTTTAAAAGGTGACTTAAATATAGAACGATTCATTTCAACTATTCATCCACGTGATAACTTAGATAATATTAGTGAAAAAGTAAAATTACGAATATATAATGATCTAATAGAAGCAAAACATCTTACTTTAAAAGAAATTTTTGAGAGTAAATAACTTGTTTAGTAGAAATTTTTTTGTAAGAAATTATAATAAAGCCAAATCATTAGCTGGTAATAGATTCACACCAGAGCTACATGTTGAGTTACCGATTTCCAATATTTTTGACTATTTAGTCAGACATCAAAGATGTTATACAGCTCTCAGAAAAATTTATGGTATTATCCATAAAAAGAGTCAATACTTAACCTCTAATGTTGTAAATGACCAAGATAGTAGCCTTAAGAATTTTTATACAAACTCTAAAACTCTTAATGATGTGTTAAATCATATCCGAGAATATAATACTAATAGTATTGATTGGATCAAAATAAATGAATTGTCAGAAAATCTTATTGATATATCCTATGGCTTGATAAATGCTGTCAATGGGTCTCCATCTTCATATATCAAGACGAGAGAACATGATAGTAGATCAACAACAGACAGAACTAATTATGTTATACATGATTTTCACGAATATATCAAAAATATTAGAAAAATACATGATTTATCTCAAGATACTGAAGCCCAAATATTTAATAGTCCATATCTATTACTGACTGGAGATGCTGGCATCGGTAAAACACACCTACTATGCGACTTAGCAGGTAGATTAATTAATGAGAATGAAGATAAAATAACACCGTGTATCATTTGTTTTGGTGAACAATTTAATGATGCGGAAAATTTTTGGGAAACTCTTTTTAAATTTTTAGAAGTAACAACAACTAAAAATGCATTTCTATCTGAATTAAATACATTAGCAGAACAAAATAATCAAAGAGCACTAATCATTATTGATGCACTAAATGAAAATGTACTCTCATCACCTAATTATTGGAAAACAAACCTACTTCAGATTTTAGAAGATGTGAAACAGTATCCAAATATTGCGCTAATAGTGAGTATTCGTTCTGGATTTGAGAAGATTGTGTTAGATAATGAGATTACGTCTTCGTTTTCGATAGTTCAGCACGATGGTTTTGCTTCACAAGAGTGGGAAGCTTTAACAAAATTTTTTCTCCAAAAAAATTTACCACTACCTGAGGTGCCACTATTAACTCATGAATTTAGCAATCCTTTATTTTTAAAATTATTTTGCCAAGCATTTGATAATCCATCAAGAACAAAGAAAGGGCAGGAGTTTTTCAAAGGGCATATCGGTGCAACAACTATTTTTGAGAATTATGTTGATACCGTGGCATATGTATTAGAGGATAGGTTTAATATAAGTCATCTAAAAAATAAAAATATATGGGATACTGTAATTGAAAACATTGCTAAAGAAATGTCCTTAAATTATAGTGATAGAATACCACTTGACAAACTTATCGAGATAGTCAAAAATAATCATCCTAGCGTTGATCATGCTAAGTTAATTGAGTCTTTAGAACAAGCTATGTTAATAAGTAAAATTCCAAATTATAGTAGCAATGAATCTAATTTGAACTTTGAAATCAGGTTCCCATTCCAAAAGTTTAGTGATTTCTTAATTTCTAGATACATCTTTAAGAAATTACACTCAGAAATTGAAGGTAGAATTACTTTTGATGTAGCAAAAGAGTACTTCTGTATAACAGACGGCATTTTTGATGTTATTCTTAAGAAAAATTATAATTTAGGATTAATTGAAGCATTGTCAATAGCTCTCCCTGAACATACAAGAGGTGATATTGAATTAATTGGATTATTTGATGTTTATGCACAACATTCTGGTTTTAAGAGTCATTTCCTTGAAGCATTTATTCAAAGTATAATATGGCGATCAACAAGTGGATTTAATGACGATTTACCAAAAATAATTAGCACAATAAATAATTACATCGTTAACGATGATGGCTTACATACAAAATTTATAGATGCACTATTAGCCGTTTCATCGGTTTCTGACCACCCATTTAATGCTGAATTTTTACATAGTCATCTAAATCAGTATTCAATGGCTGAAAGGGATGCTTGGTGGTCAACTTTCTTACATTATACTTATAATGAAAATAAGTCTGTTGATAGATTATTAAAATGGGGTATATCTAATTCAACAAAATCACTAATAAATGATTCAACATTATTGTTAACTGGTATAACTTTAGTGTGGTTCCTAACATCATCAAACAGATTTATAAGGGATAAGGCAACAAAATGCTTGGTCAATATTTTTACTAGTCGTTTAATTATCTTAAAAGATTTATTAGTTAAATTTGAGAATGTAAATGATATTTATGTATTAGAACGCATCTATGCCGCTGCTTATGGATGCATCATGTTGAGTAATCAAAGTAGTTGTAAAATCGATGATGTACGAAACTTAGTCGACTATATTTGTGATTATTTCTATGTGAAAAATAACCTGCCAGTTCATCTACTATTACGTGATTATATAAGAGGAATTGTTGAGTTATCTGTAAAAAAATTTAATTTATGCATAAATACGAAATTTACAATTCCTCCGTATAGTTCTATGCTTGATTTAAATGTGCCAAGTGCTGAGACAATAAAAAAACAATACTATGATGACAAAGATAGTGGTTATACTCAGATAGTTTCATCTGTCATGTACAACTTAGGATTCTTGGCTGATTTTGGAAATTACGTTATTAACTCTAAGTTAAGGTATTGGAGTTCTGGTAAGATTCAAGATAAAGAAATTAATAGAATATTTATCTTCGAAATTTTTATTAAGAACTTGAGTAGTTATCAAAAACAATTGTGGAGTAATTTAATTAATTATATCAATAGCTCACGTGCGTATGATTCTGAAATGCTTCATACTATATTGTATTCTAATGAAGCAAATGTTGCGAACATCAATATTTCATTTGATCATAACGTTGATGAAAGAAGCGCTAAGTTATTAAATTTTAAAAAATCATTATTGTTAGAGCAGCAAATATATTACGTCATAGAAGTTGAACCGTACCTAAATTATAAGTATGAAGTTACACAACCTAAAAATGAATTTGATACTGGTTTAGCACAAAGATGGATTTTTACGAGAGTTTTGAGTTTAGGTTTTGACCCTAATATCCATAGTTATTTTGATGAAGTAGTAAGTAGAAATAGTCATAGAACAGAGCATAAAGCTGAAAGAATTGGTGAAAAATATCAGTGGATTGCTCTACATGAGTTCTTAGCATTTGTTTCGGACAATTATAGACCTATTATAGAATCATGGGATAATGATAATAAACAATATCAAGGATCATGGGATCCATTTATTAGAGACATTGATCCATCATTTTTATTACAATGCGATAGTTTAAAAAGCAATGACTTACCTTTAAAACAATGGCGGAGAAATTTGTTATCTTATGATGCATGGGGCAACCAAGTATCTATAGCTGAGTGGGTAACTACTTTGGATGACATACCTAAGTTAGTTGATTTAGTTAACATATTGGATGACAATAATAGTGAGTGGATTTTGTTAGACGGTAGTTTCAAATGGGATGATCACAAAGATCCTGCTTTTGAAAAATACGACATCGGGTATAGAAGTTTATGGATCATGATAACAAGTTTAATTGTCAAAAAATCTGAGTATAGATTAATTGTAGACGATTTGAAACAAAGAGATTTGTATAATATTAATATTGACTTTGTAAATCGTGTTTATGAAACGTTTCTTGGTGAATATCACAACTCATCTGCTTTTGAATGTAAATATGGCGAAGACTTATGGCAAGAGTTTTCAATATCTGGCAATAAAACTATTGATGTTCTTCCAACATTTCAATATTATTTGAATGAGTTTACTCTAGATTGTTCAGTTGATGATGTATCATCAATAAAAATAAAATTACTGTGTAAGGAAATAGTAGATGATTTAAATCTTCATCATACCAATTTAGATGGTAAATTTTATGATGTAGATGGAGCTTTAGTTGGCGTATATCAGCCAATATTTGAAGAATCACAATTTGAGACTTTACTAATAAAAAAGGAAACCCTCACTAAGTTTTTAGAGTGTCATGACTATTCAATATTGTGGATATCTAAATTAGAAAAAAATGTTGTTGAACGCATGAGTTTGAGCACATATTGTGATTTCGGAGGTTTATTATTTTATAATGAACAAAATAATTTAGATATGCATATTGTTAAATCTAATAGTAATAGTTTTATTACGTGAGTTCACATGAGTAAATCAATGAATACAATTATTATTTCAATATTAGCATCAATATTAACTACAATTGTGGGACTTAATATTCAGATAGTAGAATCAAATTATAAAATAGCGCAAGATGCAGCTGATTCAATATTTAATAAGCGGATTGAATTAGTTTCAGATGTGAAAAAACTTGAAATGCAAAGTTTTTGGTTTGACCAATTACATACTGATAATATGGTAGATGGTGATGTATTAAATAATATAAATTTTAGTCATAAAGTACCAGAATCAGTGGTTAATGAACTAAGGTGGTACGAGGTAGAGAGACTTTTTTTATTTAATAAAATATCTCTTAATTATGGTGAGAGTGTTAATACGTTAATAGATGTATATAACAGTGCTGATAGTAGGATTTTTATAGGTCCAGCTCATTTATGGCGACTCCGTGTTGAAATGATGAAATCGATAAATCAGAATCCTGTTAAATATAGTATTTGGTTTGATTTATTTTGGCACTTTAAATTAATAATTTTTATTACATTGATTGGGGTTATTGTCTATTTTTATATTGCCAAAAGAAAACAACAAATTGAACGTGAGAAATATTTACATATTTTAGATCAGCATGTTTTAATGATATCTAATTATGCAGAGACTGAGTAACTAACCATGGCATCGAACAAATACAGAAAATTATCGCTATCAACAAAAAGCTAATTAATTACGCATACGGAAAATAAGCATGGAAAACCAATTCATAACAAACCACAGAGGCTTTTTAATGACTAACTCTCACGAATCACAAAATACAGAGTTTAAATCCTCATGGCAAGATGATTATCTCAAATGGATTTGTGGCTTTGCCAATGCCATTGGAGGAATCATCTATATTGGCAAAGATGATAATGGTGAGGTTGTTGGATTAGCTGATTATGCCAAGTTAATGGAAGATTTGCCGAATAAAATCCGTAATGCGATGGGCATAATTTGTGATGTTCAGCTTCATGATGAAAATGGCAAGAAATTCATTTCTATCCGAGTTAATCCATATTCAGTACCAGTTTCTTTGCGTGGAAGGTTTTATTATCGCTCAGGTAGTGCCAAGATGGAACTTACCGGAGTTGAACTCAATGAGTTTTTGATAAAAAAAGCCGGGAAAACTTGGGATGATATGATCGAAGATAATGCAACCGTTGCTGATATTGATGAGAACAGTATTACCAAATTTATTGCAGATAGTCAAGGACATGGTCGCTTGCCTGAAACTGCTGGTTTAAGTGTATTTCAAATTCTGGAAAAATTAAAACTTACGGATGGTAATAAGCTCAAACGTGCTGCAATTATCATGTTTGGCAAAGACCCGCTGAAATTTTATCCCAATATACAGGTCAAAATTGGACGTTTTGGTGTTGATGCCGCTGATTTACGTTTTCAGGAAGTTGTTGAAGGTAATTTGGTTCATATGCTGCATGAAGTGCAAGTACAGCTTAATTATAAATTTTTGACTCGGCCTGTCACTTTTGAGGGTTTTCAACGCAAAGAAAATGACATTTACCCAATTGCAGCGCTACGAGAAATATTACTTAATGCCTTGGTACATCGTACTTATATGGGGGCAACTATTCAGATGCGCGTATATGATGATCATCTTACTCTTTGGAATGAAGGTTCTTTACCATATGGTCTAAGTCTTGAAGATCTCAAAAAAGAGCACAGTTCGCGCCCGCGTAACCCTGTACTAGCCAACGCCTGCTTTCTAGGTGGGTATATTGACTCGTGGGGGCGTGGTACTTTAAAAGTAATTAATTCGTGCAAAGAAGCAGGCTTAAAGGAACCAGAAATAATTGAAAAAAATGGCGGTATTGCCATAACCTTATTTGCACAAAATTATTCTGATAGACAAATTCACGAAATAACAAAAACGTCGGGGAAAACGTCGGGGAAAACGTCGGGGAAAACGTCGGGGAAAACGTCGGGGAAAACGTCGGGGAAAACGTCGGGGAAAATACTTGATGCAATGCGTTCAAATCCACAGATTACTATTCCAGAACTTGCACAATTGTGTGGTATTACAACTCGTTCGATAGAAAGAAATATTGAGTCACTCAAAAAATTAAAACTATTACAGCGTATTGGTTCAGCAAAAGATGGCTATTGGGAGGTGAGTGTTGATTAAATGCGTTACTATTACTCGAAAATCTTGTGAGGTATTGATTTAGATATGAACAAACAACTTAGCATAAAAGATGAGCTGACAGATTTTCTGCTCTATACTTCACCCAATGGAAAAGTAAAGATCGAAGTAATCCTAAATGAAGAAACGGTTTGGCTCACGCAAAAAGCTATCGCGGCTTTGTTTGGGGTAAAAGTACCAGCGATCAGCAAACATTTGAAGAGTATTTTTGAAAGTGGCGAATTGCTAGAAAGTGCAGTTATTTCCATTTTGGAAACAACTGCAGATGATGGCAAAAATTATCAGGTACAATATTACAACCTCGATGCCATAATCTCGGTCGGCTATCGAGTTAATAGCCATCAAGCAACTCAATTTCGTATTTGGGCGACTAACAGCCTAAAAGAATACATTATTAAAGGCTTTATTCTGGACGATGAGCGCCTGAAAAATGGTCGCTATTTTGATAAAGATTATTTTCGTGAGCTGTTGGAGCGTGTTCGCTCAATTCGTGCCAGTGAGCGCAGAATTTATCAGCAAATCACTGATATTTTTGCTGAATGCAGCATTGACTATGACTCCAAATCTGATCTTACTCAAGAGTTTTATGCGTCAGTACAAAACAAATTTCATTTTGCCATACATGGACAAACCGCAGCTGAAATTGTTTTTAAAAACGCCGATGCCAATAAAGAGTTTATGGGCTTGCAAACATGGAAAAATGCACCCAACGGCAGAATTTTAAAATCGGACAGTAAAATTGCAAAAAACTATCTTAGTGAACAGGAAATAAAAAGCCTGGAGCGAGCCGTAGGTGGATTTTTCGATTACATTGAGCGGATTATTGAAAATAGGAACACCTTTACTATGGAGCAATTTGCTTTAAGCGTAAATAAATTTTTAGAATTTAATGAGTACAAGGTTCTGGGTGGTAAAGGAATAATTTCAGCAAAACAGGCTGAAGAAAAAGCCGTTAGCGAATATGAGAAATTTAATAAAACTCAAAAAATTGAGTCAGATTTTGATTCTGCGGTTAAAATGCTGCAAAAGAAAAATAAGCTAAATTAGTGGTGTTCGCAAATCTAAATAGTGAAAGTTTGGTATGAAATTTACTGAAGCAAAAATAAAGCAAGTGTTTGTCGAATTACTTGACGAGTATGGGTACCCACCCGTTGAAAGAACTGCGGTTTATGTTGAAATTTTTGAGCAAGCCGAGAATTTCAAAAAAAATCAAAGTGAGCATGTGTGAAATCTAATGAAAACATATATTAGAGATAAATTAAAGAAATAAACTCATGAATATCGAACAAATACAACAAATTATCGTTATTGGCGAAAACACCAGCATTGAATTTAAAGAATGTAAAACCGCTCTTAACAAAGATGTCTATGAGACGGTTTGTGCATTTCTCAATCGCTCTGGCGGTGAAATCTTGTTGGGTGTAACTGATAATGGCGAAATAGTTGGGATTAGTCCTGAGAGAATAGAGCAGATTCAAAAAGAGTTTGTTACCACCATCAATAACGCCAATAAGTTAGTACCACCAACATATTTAACCATTGAGCAAGTTGCGATAGATGGGCGAGCAATCCTATATATTTATGTGCCACCTAGTTCGCAAGTTCATCGAGTTAATAATCGGATTTTTGACCGTAATCATGATGCTGATCTTGATATTACCGACAATACTAGCTTAGTTAGTCAGCTCTATACTCGTAAACAAAACACCTATACCGAAAATCGGGTTTATCCATTTGTAAGCTTAGAAAACCATCTGCGCAGTGATTTAATTGCCAAAGCACGCCGTTTGGCTGGGGTGTTTAACAATAATCATCCGTGGTTAAATTTAACTGATATGGAACTATTGCAAAGTATGCAATTATATCAGCATGATGTAATCAGCAATCAATCTGGATTTACTTTGGCTGCGATTCTATTATTTGGTACCGATAGCACTATTTTATCAGCGCTACCACATCATAAGACTGATGCCATTTTACGCCGTGTAAATTTAGAGCGTTATGATGACCGCGACACCGTTAAGACGAACTTAATTGAGAGTTATGAGCGCTTAATGGCATTTATTGCCAAGCATTTACCTGATCCATTCTATCAGGATGAATCTGCCAATCGGATTAGTTTGCGTGATAAAATTTTTCGTGAAGTAGTAGCAAATATCTTAATTCATCGTGAGTATTCAAGTCCATACCCAGCTAAGATAATTATTGAACGTAATCAGGTGGTTGCTGAAAACAGCAATCGTCCGCATTTTCATGGCGTGATTAACCTGGCTAACTTTTCTCCTTTTCCTAAAAATCCAATTATTTCAGCATTTTTTCGTGAAATTGGGCGTGCTGAAGAGTTGGGCTCGGGAGTGCGCAACTTATTCCGCTACACCAAGATTTATTCTGCTGGCATTGAGCCACAGCTAATCGAAGATAATATTTTCAAGATAATTATTCCACTTGATGAGCGATTGTTTATGGATGGGGAGTTAATTACCGCGCAAGCTACCGCGCAAGCTACCGCGCAAGCTACCGCGCAAGCTGAAGATGAATATTTAGCGCAAATTTTGCTGTTTTGCCATACTCCAAAAACTCGTGATGAGATTCAGGAGCATATCAAGATTGCTCATCGCGAGTACTTTAGGAAATATATTTTACAACCGTTATTACTAAGTGGCAAGCTTTTACTCTCGATTCCAGATAAGCCGACCAGTCCCAAACAAAGATATTATACTAACCCACGATGCTTAACTAATCATATATCAAAAAAGGTTACTAACTAAATGAACATTCTTTATATCAACCACTACGCAGGCTCTATCTATCACGGTATGGAGTACCGCCCGTACTACCTTGCCCGCGAATGGGTCAAGCAAGGACATAAGGTTACGATTATTGCCAGCAATATTTCCCATGTTCGCCATAAAAATGTTATGCTTGCTGAGGGGCAGGATTATCTGCATGAAACAATTGATGGGATTGAATATATCTGGTGCCGGACTACACCCTATGGTGAAAATGGTCTCAAACGGGTAATTAATATCTTTTCTTTTCTAAATAAGGTTAAGCTACTCAAAAATAAATTAGTTCACCAGTTTAAACCCGATTTAGTGATCGCATCTTCAACTTATCCTTTTGATACTAAAGTTGCTAATTCTATTGCTAAAGCAGCTCATGCCAAATTTGTCTATGAAGTGCATGATTTATGGCCGTTAACTCCAATTGAGGTCGGTGGAATGTCGCGCTGGCACCCATTTATTATGGCAATGCAACGCGCCGAAGATTATGGTTATCGTCATGCTGATAAAGTTGTGAGTTTGCTCCCCAAAGCTAAAGAGTATATGCAGAGCAGGGGAATGAGTGAGGATAAATTTGCTTATATTCCCAATGGGATAGTCGCTGCAGATTGGCTGAATTCAACGCAAAAAATGCCTAATGAGCATCAAAATTTACTTAGTAAACTAAAGCATGTTGAAAATAAATTCATTATTGGCTATGCTGGTGGGATGGGAGAAGCTAACGCTTTGGATTATTTACTGACCGCGGCAAAATTAATTAAAGATCAAGCGATAGCTATAGTCTTGATCGGTGATGGAGCAAATAAAGCAGGTTTGCAGCAGCGTGTGGCTAATGAAAATTTGAACAATGTTCATTTTATGCCATCTATCACTAAGCTGCAGATTCCATCCTTTTTACAGGCTTGTGATGCGCTTTATATTGGCTGGAATAAATTACCGATTTATCGTTTTGGTATCTGCCCGAATAAACTATTTGACTATATGCTGGCAAAAAAACCAGTTATTCATACTGTAACTGCCGGGAATGATTTAGTTAATGAAGCTAATTGTGGAATATCTGTTGCCGCTGAAGATGTCGAAGCAATTGCCAGCGCTATGACAACATTAAGTAAGCTATCTGAGTCAAATTTAGCAGCATTAGCGCAAAATGGTTATAACTTTGTGCTCAGGAATCATGATTATCGAGTATTGGCTACACGCTTTATTGACCTACTTGAGCACAATTAGGCTTCTTTTTTGAGAATTACAATCCATCCGGCGGCAAAAAGTATAACCGTCGGGATGGTGGCGGATAAAATCGCGTTCCAGTCAAAAAGTACTGCCATATAACCAATTAGCTTATTGCTGAAAAAGAAAGTTATTCCGATTAGAATACCGATAAATAACTTTGCCGAGAGGTTAATGTTACGTCCATTATTGGGGATAAAACCAATTGCAATAAATGCCATTGAAATACAAGCAATCGGGTAGAGTAGTTTACTCCATAATGCGATTTCATGGCGGTTGGTCGCTTGGTTATTGGTTTTTAAATGCCTAATATATTGGATAAGTCCAAGCGCAGGCATATCTTCTGGCGAAATAACTAAAACGTTAAAATAGCTTGGATCAATCGTTGATGGCCAACTGTAATTTGTTGGTTTAGTAATAGCTATTTTATAACCAACGTAATTATAGACTGTTACTCTCTCTAATTCCCAGGCATGTTCTTTGCTGTTATAATGTCCTGAATCTGCGGTTATATAGCGTTGGAGTTGTTGATTTTCGGTGAAGTTAAAAATTTGTATCCCAGAAATATTCTGACTGTCATTCTGGTTGATTTGTTTAATGTTAATAATGCTATGTTCACCGTCTTTGCTCCATACCCCTGAGGATAGTTCAGTTGAAACCTGTTGATTTAGTTTATTTAGTTTATATAGTTTAGCAAAATGACTTGCGCTAGGGGCGATAACTTCACCTAATGCAAAAGTAACAAACGTAAAAAATATTCCAAATATTGCCAATACATGGGTTATATCTTTTAACGATATTCCCGAAGTGCGCATAATCGCATATTCAGAATTTTTAACCAACCCCAACATCGTTGTCATAACCCCGATCAGCACCGCCAACGGAGTTAACAAATAAATATACCCCGGTAGTAACGCACCAAGGTAAACAAACATTGATAAAGTAGTATAGTTCCCTTTACCTACATCGCCAAGCTCTGGAATAGCTGTAACAATCGTATAAATAACGGCAAATGCAAACAATAGCATTGTAGTGTTAAGCATGCATTTTTTTAAAATATAACGTGAGAGAATTTTCATTTGTTCTTAGATCTAAAATATCCGTTAGGTTTGCTTTTATAATAAGTAAGTCCAATAGCAAAAGCAATCAAAAGTACGTGCACCGGCATAGTCCAAAATGCAGAATAAAGCTTGTCATCATTAATCTGAGCATTAACCGTCATAATAATGTTTTGATAAACTCCATAGATAATTGGTGGGAAAATAAATACCAAGCTTCCCTGTACCCGTGATGTTTGCATACTAAGCGGTACCGCAATTAATCCCATAACAAACGTCATAATCATAATCGACACCCGCCACGACAATTCGCCGCGGTTATGCGCTTCATCGTAGCGCTTAATCAAATCAAGCGTGGAGTAGGATTGTGAATTAAGCTGAAGTTTATCGCGTTCAGGGTCATATGCTTGTCTTAAAGTTGCCGTAAACGTCGCAAACTTCATAGTTAGAATATTGGAGCTTTCAAAATTACTAAGCTGATTACGCGTTCCATTATATAAAGTTAGTCCGAGCATTCCTTCATGGTTGGTTATGCGTCCCTCTGCTGCATTGATATTGTAACTAGTATTGCTTTCGTCAGTATATTGCAAAAATAAACCATGAGCATAACCATTTTCAATCGAATATTTTTCGATGTAGTATACCTCTTTACTGTCACGAGACTCTTTGAATAGTCCTTGCGATAGCGCCATTGGTGCGGCTTGCTTAGTCAGAAAATTAGCATATTGATTAGATTGACGTACCGCCCATGGCGTAATAAGCATCGAACACATTCCACAGGTAATAGCTAATGGAGCAACAAACCAAGCAGTTAATCTCAGCCATTTAAATGGAGAAATCCCGCTAGCTAACCAAATTGCTAACTCATGATCTTTGGAATAGCGATTCATCGTGATTACTATCGCTAAAAAGCTCGCTATATTTAAAATCATGGGGAAACTAGCAAGTGTTCCATAAAGCATGAATGTAAATAAGGTTACTGTAGGAATATGTCCACTAGCTGCTTGATCTAGTAGTTTAAATAATTCCGTAATTGGTAAGATTATAACCAGTACCGTTAGAATTCGCGCTGCGTTAGCAACTAATTCTTTGTAAAAAACGTTTTTTAATAACATAATAAGTGCTAGAATATTGTAATTCTGTGTATTTTATCATAGGGAGCATATCTCTATGGCTTTTGTTTTATAAGGACTCTGTTATGCAATTCAAATTTAAACACTCAACTATTAAATTTAACATAAAACCGAAAGTTCAAAGCGGTTTTAATATTCTGTTCACTTTTGCAGAAAATGCAGAAGAAAGTTTTAGAGATCTTAACGGTAACTCCGTTGAACTTTTAATTGATGACTTGAGCGCTGCTGGAAGTTTGGCGGTCAATGGTTCAAATTTATTGGTTAGTCTGGGTAGTTCAAATAAATATTCTTTGGCGGTTTTAAGTAATGTTGCCAGCTCATTGGCTAAATTTATTGCTACGCGCAAAATTCCTGTGATTAATATTCACCTCAATCAACTCAATACTGAAAAGATTAACACTGATTTAGAAACAGCCGCAGAAAAGTTTTTAGTAGATTTCGTGAACGATCTTTATTATTTTGATGATTTCAAAAGCAGTAAATCTAAATTAGAATTAAAAACGCTTAATTTGATAGCTGAAGCTAAGTTAAACAAAGTGGTTAGTAATGCAATTGCTGTTTTAGATGGTTACTTTATTGTTCGTGATCTGGCAAATAATCCATCAAATGTCGCAACGCCTACTTATTTAGGCGAAACTGCGAAAGATTTTGAAAAAATCAGTAAACACGTTAGTGCTGACGTCTTGGACGAAAAAGAAATCAAGAAATTGGGAATGCATGCATTTTTAGGCGTTGCTAAAGGTTCAAAAGAAGAGCCACGGTTTATTAAACTAGAGTATAAAGGTGCTAAAAAAGACCAAAAGCCAATTATTTTAGTGGGTAAAGGCATTACTTTTGATTCTGGTGGAATATCTCTAAAACCAGGTGCTAATATGGATGATATGAAATACGATATGTGTGGTGCAGCTACCGTATTAGGTGTGTTTGCTGCTGTTGCAAAACTAGAACTAAAAGTTAATTTAATCGTACTAGTTCCCACTTGTGAAAATATGCCTTCTTCCAAAGCGCAAAAGCCCGGTGATATTGTAACCAGTATGGCAGGTAAAACAATTGAAATTTTAAATACAGACGCAGAAGGGCGCCTAATTTTATGTGATGCGCTGCATTATGCCAAACAATTTAACCCTGAATGGGTGGTAGATGTTGCGACTTTAACTGGTGCTTGTATTATAGCACTTGGATCGGTTGCTAGTGGTTTGTATGTTAATGATGAAGAGCTACATACTGCAATTCAGGATGCTTCAATTCTTGCCAGCGATAAAGTTTGGCGGATGCCATTATTTGATGAGTACAACGCTCTAATTAAAGGTAATCACGCGGACTTACTAAATATTGGTGGTTGGGGTGGAAAAGCAGGTAGCGTAACTGCGGCATGTTTTTTACAAGAATTTACTGATTATAAATGGGCACACTTAGATGTTGCCGGAACTGCATCGACAGCAGAAGCTAAAGGAAGCACCGGACGTCCATTCAAATTATTGGTAGAATTAGTGCGTGCACATGCTAATAAGGGTTAAATTATGAGATTATATCTATTCTTATGTATCATTAGTTTTGGCTTATTTGCTTGTGCTAATTCTGGTGATACGATTTTTGGACAAGCCGTACCAGATGAGCAGAATATTCCACTAAATCAACAAATGCCACCGAATAATCCTAACGATCAATAAATATTCTATCCTATTTATGAGCTTACAAAAATTAAAACATCACAGCTAGTAAATAGGGTAGATCACGCTGTTATACAAAGTTAGTAACTTGGAGAGCGTGAATAAGGTATGATATAATCAAGCTTGGTATAGAGTATAGTCGCACTTGTTATTAGTTTGCGGTATTTAAAATTTAGTCAGATAATAAAGAGTACATCGTTACTTTTAAGACGAAATAATTCTGGAGAACATAATGTCTAAACTTATCAATTTACAAGACCCATATCTTAACGGCTTGCGTAAAGAACAAATTCGTGTTTCAATTTACTTGATTAATGGTATTAAATTATCAGGAATTGTAGCTTCATTTGATCAGTACGTTGTGGTATTACGTGATGGTGAAAGCACCGTTAGTCAACTTATCTACAAACATGCAATTTCAACAATAGTTCCATCGCGCCCATTTAGTAGTAATTTTGATACCGAGGTCGCTAAGTAATTAATGCAGAACTCCCCAAAAAACTTGGTATTACTTATCGCGGTTAATCTCAATCGCAACAGTGAGTTTGATGAAGATGTTGCCGAAGGCATCGCCTTAACTGAATCAGCTGGTTTTTATGTTGCTCAGGTCTTGATGACTAATCGCCCCAAAGTTGACCCGAGTTTTTTTGTTGGCAGTGGTAAACTAGATGAAATCAAAACACTTTGTGAGACACTAAAACCAGTTGCGGTAATTTTTAACCATAATATTACTCCTGTTCAAGAGCGTAATTTGGATCGGGAGCTAAAAGTTCGGATAATTGATCGAACCCAGCTTATTTTGGATATTTTTGCTAAGCGGGTGACCAGCAATGAAGGTATCTTGCAAATTGAGTTGGCACAGCAATCATATATTGCGACACGTTTAGTGCGCCGTTGGACACACCTGGAGCGTCAGCGTGGTGGGATTGGCTTACGTAGCGGTTCTGGTGAGAAGCAAATTGAGTTAGACAAACGCGCGATTTCAGATAAGGTTACGCTGCTAAAAAAACGTTTAGCGCTAGTTGTTAAACAACGCGATACTCAACGCAAAGCTCGTTTAAAAAGTGGCTTGCCTACACTTTCAATTGTTGGTTACACCAATGCAGGTAAGTCAACTTTGTTCAATGCGTTGACTAAAGCAAAAGTTTATGCTGAAAATCGCTTGTTTGCAACGCTACAGACTACTTCACGGCACTTATTTATTGATGAAACCAATGAAGTTGTTTTATCTGATACCGTTGGCTTTATTCGTGATTTACCACATAAGCTGGTCGCTGCATTTCGCGCAACACTTGAAGAAACAGTCTATGCCCAGTTACTTTTACATGTTGTAGATGTTGCTCATGCGTCGAGAATAAGACAGATGGAAGACGTAAATAGTGTTCTCTCTGAAATTAATGCTGATACTATTCCGCAGCTAGTGGTTTATAACAAAATTGACCTCTCAGAGAATGTGGAACCTCACATTACGTATAGTGATGAGCAAGAGCCACTGGAAGTATTTGTTTCAGCGTATCAAAATCAAGGTTTGGATTTGCTTCGACAAGCAATTATTGAAAAACTGGAATGGATAAAAAATAATAACAATCAGCAACAGGATTTAGTATATGAGCCATGGAAAAACTGAGTCAGCCGTAGATCGTCTGAATCGGAGGTTGGCAAGACTGATGGGGAAAAAAGATCCCAATAGCCCAATCAAAACACCGTCAATTCCTAGTAATAATAAATTTACCGCTATTATCTTTATGATGCTGCTGTTGTGGGGGCTAACTGGAATATATTATGTACCTAATAAAAGTTACGGCATAATTCTCACTAATGGTAAAATCAACAAAGTTGTGAATGGTATGGATGTTGGTATAACTTTTCCATTCCCATTTAGTGATATAATTAATCTAGATTCCTCTCAGAATACATTAAGCTTATCATCCTCCTCTACTGAATCAGGTATTTTAGTTTCTTCTGAAGATGGTAAGTTATTGGATTTAAGTGCTAGCTTGTCTTTTGTAATATCTGATCCGCAAAAGTATTACTTAAATTATTATCAAGAGAATAGTGAACTTAATCAAAAGATCAACTGGTTAATGTCCGCGATAGTCCAAGATTACTTTATTCATCATAGCAGCCAAGAACTAATGCAAAGTAGCACTATAATTACAGCTAATGAAATACGCAATCTAGCTACCATGGTTTTGCGTAATTACGGGCTACAAGTTAACACCTTTAATATCAAATCACTTCAAAATATATCTCAAATTAACGCATCATTGCCTAAGAATAATAAAAGAGTAACGCCAGCTGAACAGATTGTGCTAGAAGCCACCCAATATCAAACACAAAAGTTAGCTCAGACAGAATCGATGGTTAGTGAATTCAATAAACTACTTCCACAATATCAAGCGAACAAAACTGCTATTGTTGAATTGATGTATTACAAAATGCTAAGTGTCGTTAATTTAAAAATACCAACTGCAGAAAGTTATCCATTGCTTAGCTTAAGTGAATCACAATTTCTACAAATAGAGAGTAATACTAGTGGTATTTATACTCAGATAAATAAATCAAGTTCAAATGATAATGCTAGGGTTTTGGACCGCAGCGTTAACCGTCAACGTGAATTTAAGGATCGTTAAGACTATGCGTAATTACTTAATTATCTTATTAGCTATTGCTGCTACGCTATCGAGTGGCTTTTTTGTTGTTGATCAACGAGAAGTTGGTATTGTAAAACAAACTTCAAAACAGTTACAAATCTATGCTCCTGGCTTACATTGGAAAATTCCATTTTGGGGCGAGCTGACATTTGTTTATACCAATTTGCGTAGCTCTTATCTTGCTTCTCCACAGTTACTCCATACTAAGACCGAGCAGGCTTTTTTTGCTAATGTGATCGTTAATTGGCAGGTAGTCAGACCAGAGAGCTATTTTGTTTATCTAAACAGCAATGGCGTAAAAAATTTAGATGTAAAAATTGCCAATGTGGTTAGTAATAAACTACTTAATCTTGCGGCTAAATCATCTTCTTTGAGTGCGTTTGAAGAGCAGGTAAATTCGCAGCTTAAAAATATTGCAGAACCAGAATTAGGAATTAAATTTGTTAGTATTGCTCTATCAATGGTTAACCCTGTTATTGAAAGCACACCGACAATGGTTAGTTTAAATAAATTATCTACAGAAAGTGCATTTAGCTTGGCACAACAAATTAAAAATAAAGCAGACGAAAGCCAACAACAAACACAAGAAAAACTACGTGCTAAAAATAGTAAATTCTATGATTATTATATGAAAATTTATAATTTAAGCAATAGTGCGGAATCAAAGTCAGCTATTCCACAATTAAATCAACTATATATTAATTAATTCACAGGAGATTTATTATGTCTTTTTGCTCGATAGAAGCGTTAAAAAGTCATCATCAACAACTTTCTGAGTTAACTATATCAGACCTATTTAAACAAGACCAAGATCGAGCCAAGGACTTTACGTTAGAATCAAATGGGCTTTACTTTGATTTTTCTAAAAATAATATCAATGAAAAAACTTTAGAATTATTATTAGACTTCGCTGATAAACAAAAGTTAACAACTAAAATTCAGGCGATGTTTAATGGTGAAAAGATCAACAATACCGAAAATCGTGCGGTGTTGCACACTGCGCTACGCAGTGATAAAGAATCGATTTTGCTAGATGGGTATAATGTCATGCCTGAAATCAAAGCAGTGCGCGCACAAATGGCTGAATTTTGCCGCAAAATTCATAGCGGAGAGCATCTGGGTTACACTGGCAAGAAAATAACTACGATTGTCAATATTGGGATTGGTGGTTCTGATTTGGGACCCGTTTTAATTTGTCAGGCATTAAAACCTTATCGGGTTAGTGGAATGAATATACACTTTATATCTAGTGTCGATGGCTATATGTTGAATGATATATTAGCAGATATAGATCCTGAAATAACCTTGTTTGTTGTTGCATCAAAAACTTTTACTACTCAAGAGACAATGACTAATGCGCACAGTACGCGTAACTGGTTTTTAGATAAAACCGCAAATAATAGCGCTGCGATTGCAAAGCATTTCATTGCATTATCCACTAACACCACAGCCGTAGAAGCTTTTGGAATTGCTCGTGAAAATATGTTTGCTTTTTGGGATTTTGTTGGTGGGCGCTATAGCTCATGCTCGGCAATTGGTTTGAGTATTGCGCTGTATATTGGTTCTGATAATTTTAACCAATTTCTTGGCGGCGCACGTGCTATGGATGAACATTTTAGTCAAACAACTGATTTACGCCAAAATCTACCCGTAATACTAGGATTAATCGGGGTTTGGTATAATAATTTCTATGATTACCACAGCTTGATTATTTCTCCATACAATACGCGTTTAACCCGCTTTCCTGCCTATATCCAGCAATTAGAGATGGAGAGCAATGGTAAATCAGTAAATAAGGCTGGGGAGCCATTAAATTATGCTACTTGTCCGGTAGTATGGGGCGACAGTGGGATTAATGGGCAGCATGCATATTATCAGTTGCTTCATCAGGGAACACAGATAGTTCCGATGGATATTATTGTTGCAACTTCAGATAAATTTAGTAATCAGGAACATAATGATATCTTATGGTCAAATGCGATAGCTCAAGCTGAAGCATTTATGACTGGTAAATCATATGCTACAGCAAAATCAGAGCTTTTAGCGCAAGGTATGAAGGAAGAGGTGGCGGCAGAAGTCGCTAAACATAAAGTATTTGCCGGTAATCGCCCGAGTAATATGATTATTCTGCCAGAAATAAATCCGCACTACTTAGGAATGTTAATTGCATTATATGAGCATAAGGCATTTGTACAAGGTGTAATCTGGGATATTAACACTTTTGATCAAATGGGGGTTGAGCTTGGTAAAGCGTTAGCGAAGAAAGTTTTACATGATATTGAAAGCGGTCAAATTTCAGAGCATGATGCCTCAACTGTCGCAATAATTCAACATTATTTAAGCCAAAAGACCTAAAATACGCAAAAAAGCTAACTAATATTTGGCGTTGTTGAAGGTTTTAGCGTATAATCACAAAAATATTTGGGAACTCACCATGCGTAAAATTTTAATTATTCTTGGATTTAGTATCAGTTGTACTTATTCTTTCGCCGCAGACGTAGCTGCTGAGAGTACGGTTTTACCCGAAAATCACGCTTTTCAAGAGTTTGATAACCAAATCTATATTGGTTACGGTACCACTTACGGTAACTTAACCAACACTTATAATCAAAATAGTAATTACGGTACCACTTTAATTGGTATTGGTGTAGAACGATTGTTTGATATGGGGTTATGGTTACGTTTTGACGGTACATTAATGACCGGTTATAGTAATTTTAACTCTTCAAACCCTAATGCATTAACTGGCCCATTAGGACAAAGCCCTAGTGTCGCGGATTTGAATATTAAAGTTGGTTATGCATTTCCAGTAGTTAAAGACACATTGCTTGTAACACCATATGCATTAATGGGTAGAAATACTAATTTAACCTCCAACTCGTTAAACAATAATAATGCCTCAGGTCCTGGAGGTACTAGTACTCTGAATGCGAATGTAACGCAAGATTATTTTTTGACTGGTGGTATTGGTGGACGTATTGAGTATAGAATTAATAGTGTTTTTGATATTTATTTTGATCAAAATGCGTTATATAATTCAGATCGCTCAGGCCCTACTTCTAATTATACTTCAGCTACTAACTATCAGTTAACTTCAACACTTGGTGCTAAATTCAACGTCTGGGATGAGCTGCAGCTTGGTTTAAACGGTTTTTATACTTATAACCAACTCTCTGGTGCCACAGCGCCTGCACAGTTCTATCAACTTTATCAGCAAAATCAAGTTGGTGGCATGGTTACCGTTGGCCTGACATACTAATCACGATTAATTTTAGAAATGCGCTTTTATAGCGCATTTATTTAATGTAGTTTAAATTACCTCTTATCTATCCCCTTGTTAGTCAAGCATTGTAAGCTATTTAGTAAATAATCGGTTACGCTTGGCAAATAGTGATAAAATCCCTTCAGTAATTATTAGCTTTATTATAAGCTATACTCAAACTGATTCGATTTTAAAAAGATATAAGGAACATTATGCTATTTACCAACTTAGGCTTATCTAAAGAAATTTCCCGTGCGGTTGCTGAAAAAGGCTATACCGAACCAACTCCAATTCAACAGCAAGCGATTCCAGCTGTATTGGCGGGGAATGATGTTTTAGCCGGCGCACAAACTGGAAGTGGTAAAACAGCAGGATTTACGCTACCTATTTTACATCTTTTATCTGATAAAAGTATCAAAGGTCCGTCTGAAGGGCGACCACCAATTAGAGCTTTGATTTTGGTGCCTACCCGTGAATTAGCACAGCAAGTAGAAGAGAGCATCATTGATTATGGTCAACATTTAAAGCTAAACTCAATGGTAATGATCGGTGGCGTTAGCATTAATCCGCAGATTCAACGCTTACGAAGTAGAGTAGATATATTGGTAGCGACTCCTGGACGTTTATTGGATCATATAGGGCAGAATACAGTTAACTTATCACAAATTCAATTACTGGTACTAGATGAAGCTGATCGTATGTTGGACATGGGGTTTATCCGAGATATTAAAAAAATCATGGCACTACTTCCTAAAAAACGGCAGACGATGCTATTTTCAGCCACCTTCTCTCCTGAAATTAAGGCTATGGCAAATGAGTTTTTAAATAACCCAGCAATTATTGAAACATCAGCACCTAATTCTGCTGCTGCGCGAATTACTCATAAAGTACATCCGGTAGAAACCAGTCAAAAGCGTATGCTGTTGGCTCATTTGATCAAAGAACATAGTTGGTATCAAGTATTAGTTTTTACCAGAACTAAACATGGTGCAAATCGTTTAGCTGATTATTTAGCTGACCATGGTATACCAGCTTTAGCTATTCATGGTAATAAAAGTCAGTCGAACCGTACTCGCACATTGGCACAGTTTAAAGATGGATCTTTGCAGGTTCTGGTTGCAACTGATATTGCGGCACGTGGACTGGATATTGTAGATTTGCCTCATGTTGTGAACTATGAGTTGCCTAATGTTCCGGAAGATTACGTTCACCGAATTGGTCGTACTGGACGTGCAGGAAAAACTGGCGATGCAGTCTCGCTTGTTGCGGCAGACGAGTTTAAACTCCAACAAGCAATTGAACGAGTATTAAAAATGAAACTTGAAGTTGAAATTGTTCCTGGCTATGAAACAAAAAGTGCACCACGGGCTAGCCAAAACTCGCCACGTGGTCAGAATAATAATGTGCGTAAAGTAGTTTCTCAAGAAGCAAAGCCTACTCAATCAAAATTTAATCCTAAGCCAAACTCACTTCGTTCAGCGCTTAAAGCAAATGCAGAAGGAGGTTCGGGAACAGCTGGGAAAAGCAAAGAACATAATGAGCCAATCCGTAAAAGCGCTAATCGTAAGCCTCATGCTGCAGCATTGTTTAGTTCTCCAACTAAAAATAGGAATAAATACTAAACATAATTTAATTAGAGGAGATAATCTATTTTCAACTACACCTAAGTATTCAAAATAGCATATAATAACTTCTAAACCATGTACACCATACCAAAGGGGACGCATATGTTGAAGTTTTCTGACGCTATTGCTAATAACAAAATGCAAACATTTGAACGTGATGTCTTACTAAAATATCAAATTTTTAACGGACTCTTTTTGGGTTTGCCATTTGCTGATCCTGATCAAGCTGGTGCGCGCTTACCTATTTTTTCTAAAATGGCAAATGATTGGTTAGAAGCAGGTAAAACTGCGCCACAAATCGTTACAGATTTTTTGGCCATTTTACCAATTGGACCAGAAAGACATCTGGGATTATTGCTCAAGTTTATCCAGTTTATCGAACGTCAGGTAGTATTGTTTGATTCATTGGAGGATGCAGCATTTGCAGAAGTTCAAGATATGTCGGGTTATGGAACATTGGATTATTTTCTCCACCAAGTTAATAGTGATAAAAATAAATATGCTAAACAACTAACCACCTTACTACATGATTATAAAACTAGATTAGTATTAACCGCACATCCAACTCAATTTTACCTTCCGGCAATTTTAGTAATCATTGAAAATTTAGTTCAAGCAATTCGTAATAATGATGTAAACGAAATTCGTAATCTTTTTCTGCAAATGGGATTGACGCGCTTTGGTAATCAAATTAAGCCAACACCTGTCGAAGAAGCAAATAGTATTATTTGGTTTTTAGAAAATATTTTTTATATAGTTTTACCACATATTCAAAGCAAACTTTCCACGTTTAATACCAATCTGGACATTGGCTTTTGGCCTGGGGGTGATCGCGATGGTAATCCTTACGTAACAGCAGAAATAACTCTTCAAGTAGCAGGTCATTTACGAAATTCTGTGCTGCGTAAATATTATGCTGATATTCAACTTTTACGTAGGCGTCTTACTTTTGATTTGGCGCATTCAGAGCTAAGCAGAATTGCTCAGGTAATTAAGCAGGATAAATACCTCAATGCTAATCTACTAATTACTGATTTGGAAAATGTAGCACAAATCTTACACCATAATTATCAAGGCTTATTTGTTGATGAAGTTAACGCTTTGATTTTAAAAGTAAAATTATTTCAATTTTATTTTGCTAAAATTGATATCCGCCAGAATAGTGCTATTCATGCTCAAGTAGTAGCCTATATTTTTGCCGAAGCAAATGTCCACTCAGATTATTTAAAACTAAGCGATAGTGAGCGCAGTCAACTATTATTAAGTACTTTTACTCAAGATATACTTAGCAATATCAAATTAGATGATGCACTAGCCCATGAAATTATTGCGACAATTAAAGCCGTTGGAAAGATTCAACAACATAATGGAAGTACTTCAATAGAGCGCTATATCATTAGTAATACCGACTCAATTGCCAGTGTTTTAGAAGTGCTATGGCTAGTTAATCTGGTAAACAAAAATAATCCACAGTCTGCAATTGTTTTGGAAGTAGTACCGTTATTTGAAACTATTGATGATCTAGCTAATTCTGAGCAAATAATGGCAACTTTATTTGAAACTCCACTATACCTCCAAAATGTCAAACATTGGAATATGTGCCAGACAATTATGTTAGGTTTTTCCGATGGAACTAAAGATGGTGGTTATTTAATGGCAAATTGGTCGATATTTCAAGCTAAGAAACGTTTAAGTAAATTGGCTAAAAAATATGACGTAAACTTGGTGTTTTTTGATGGTCGTGGAGGTCCTCCATCGCGTGGTGGAGGTGAAACCTACTCTTTTTATCGTAGTTTAGCCCGAGAAATTGATGACCATGAGATTCAGTTAACTATTCAGGGACAGACTATCTCGGCTAATTTTGGAACGCCTGCTGCAGCGACCTATAATCTTGAACATTTATTAAGTGCAGGGCTTGCTGGACGCTTATTTAGCACCGATGGTGATACCTTAAATGCTGAACAAGAGCAGCTAATTGATAGCTTAGCCCAAAAAGCGTATGAAAGCTATACCAGACTTAGAAATGATCCTTTATTTGTTAGCTATCTTGAAGAAATCACCCCTTTGAAATATTTATCTGAAGCCAATATAGGCTCCAGGCCAGCAAAACGTAATAGTGGGAGTAAGTTAAAACTTGAAAATTTGCGCGCAATTCCATTTGGTGGCGCATGGATGCAAATGAAACAGAATATATTGGGCTATTATGGGGTAGGGAGTGCATTAAGCCAGATAATACTTGAAAATCACGATAATGTAGCAAAGATTAGTCAGTTATACCAATCTTCTTTGCTCTTTAAAGGCTTAATGGACAATGCTATGCAAAGTTTGGCACATACGAATTTTGCATTAACCCGCCATCTGCAAAGTGATGAAAAATTTGGTAAGTTTTGGCAAAAGATCTATGCCGAGGCTCAGTTGAGTCAACAATTATTGTTATTAATATCAGGACATGACAGACTAGTTGCAGAAAATCAAATTAAAGGGCAGTCAATTAAGTTTCGTGAACAGATTATTCAGCCATTAGTAATTATTCAACAATATGCGATGGATAAATTACGCCATTTATCTCCAGATGATTCACAGTATGCGACGTTTGAGAAAATAGTCAAAAAATCACTTGCAGCCAGCATTAATGCCAGCCGCAATTCGATTTAACTAAGGGGCTATTTGGCCGCTGATGAATTCGTATTTACGCCTGCTGACGTGGTGGTTTTTGCCACTTTAGGTGGGCGTACTTTACATTTTACAAAAACATAGTCTTTATAGTAACAGATCATATAACTATGATCATCTGTATAAAACTTGACTTTATCCAGATTAATTTCATCATAAGGATCACTGTTTTGAGTCATAGCAGTACCGCCACCAGGACCTCGGTAAGTGCGTCCTGCTGGATTTTCTTCATGTTCCACAATCGTTGCATGCCGGCAATTATTGAGTAAATCAGATTCACTGCTATTGGGCGTAATTAGGGTTTTATTGCAACTATAATTAGATTTACTAAAGTCAACCTTAGTCATTGCAAATGCAGAAACACAGTTTACTGCTAAGATAGCGAGTAATAGTTTTTTCATGATGCCTTCCATATTTTGTTAGTTATTTAGATTCTTCTTGCTTGTTTAAGTTAGCTTTTTTTAGCTCAGCCTTACATTTATGTATTTTTCCATCTTCAAAATTACAAATAAATTCTTGATCCTCATCATCATAAAATCTCATCTTAAGTAATAAAATTTCCTGGGCAGGGGTAGTCATTTGTGTAATATCAGCTCCGCCACCTGATACTCTTGATGGATTGCGTCCCTCAATTCCGTTTTGTTTATAGAATGATTTTACTTTATCACAATTAAGTGTGATTTCAGACTCACTTGAATTATTGGTCAATTTAACCTGATTGCAAGTAAAATCATGTTCATCTAAATTAACCGATGTCATAGCAAAACTTGGCGTAAAGATTGCTGATAGACACATTGTTACTACTATTTTCTTCATTATGATAAATTTCCTGTAAGATAAATTTAGTTTAGTAGGCATAGAATACACCAACTTCGGAAGACCACGCATTAGTTCCATTTGGATTTTGTGCTGGTAACCACTGATTAGCATAGACTCCAAATAAATATAGACCACGGACTTGCGGAATTGAATAGTTTAGTAACAAATCAGCCTCCTGAATCCCATTATACTGAATATTGCCACTAGTTGCCATAATATATGCTGGTGAGACAGTTAAGTTATTATTTAAAAAACCAAACTGGGTCGATAGTTTATATTCCGAGCCAGTAAAACCATTACTAATCATATTGGTTGACCAACCATTTGAGTAAGTAGGATCAACTGATTGTCCAACTGTATATGGAGATACAAATGCACCACCATTATAACCATTAGCCGCTCCCCACATAGTGTTGGCACTTAGATTTAGCTGAAACCAATCATATGTCCAGTTACCACGAATACCAGCCATATAACTTTGAATAATCGTACCATTGTATTGAGTAATTGCATTATTTGTTTGAAACCATTGCTGGTCGGTACCAGCCTGCGCTGAAATATTAAACGAAGATTTATCATTTACTGGCAGAGTTAAGCTGGTATCACTATATAAAAGTGTTCCGTAGTTATCAAACTGATAACCCCAGAGACGCAGATTATAGTTATTGCTAAGTCCGCTATAGTTGGCTCCAACTGCTACAGTTCCATTTGATGCGGGATAACCGTTACTTGTGGAAATTCCGTTACTGGTGATGCTATAATTGGTATTACCGGTAAAGCCAGGAGCTGCACCATATTGTGCCGCATTAAAAGCTAATGCGGTTAATAACCATCCACCACCAGGATAAACGTTAATTAGTGCTCCCTGATAGGTTGCAGGAACAGTTAGTAGATTATTTTCATAATTTCCATTTATCCATGGGCTATTATTTATTCCGATATAACCAACATCTGCCTGAAGCGTATTTTTATACTGATACTCTACAAACGCTTCAGATATCATTGCCTGAGAGTAGGTCGTATTATAAATCGAGTAATCTTTACTCCCTTGTTGAGTTGCAAGACCGTCTTCCTGTGCCGCAAATAGCGGATTCATGGTACTAAACAAGCCCCCAACTGAAAACCCAGCAGCTTGACCTGTTTGTGCAAATATGTTTGCGCCATAGGAGTAAGGCTGTACCGATCTATTGTAAGGTGCAGGATTATTACCACTATTGGCTGTTCCTGCAGCATTAATAGTCGTACCAGCATACACATTGTAAGTACCATCCTCAAACCATTTTTGCCAGAAATTTTGTTGTGCTACCTGACTTTCGTTAACAACCAAGGTTCCGCCACCGGTGGTAGGATAGTTTTCTGAATTATAAGGGTTTTGCAAATACGCACTTCGGTTAATAAATCCAGCATTGTTATTTGGGGGTGGTGGGCTTGGAATTATCGACAGCGACGGACTATTTACTACAGCTGACTCACTATTATTATCTGCGAAAACCAATGATGGCATAGTTGCACTTACAGAACATAAAACTAATAATAACTTTTTCATAATTAACTTTCATATTATCTATGATGGGAGTATGCCTTAAAGTATAGAATTGGGATTACTAACTTCAGTTGCCCAGAGATTATTTTAGCCTATAAGACTAGATTAAGAATAAAAAAGATTTAAAAATAGCTAAAATCGAGTAAAATCACTAGCTGTTATATTTCCTGTGTTGTTTTAATATAGTTAAACTCTTGAAAAGTTTTGCTATCCGAACATTCTTCTCAGTTAGGAGTTTAAGCATTCAATGACATATTTGTCAATATAGAAATTCGCAAGCATTGCTCGCATTTTTACTAAGATATTCAGGTATTTTTAGAAGTGATCAGCGTAAACCCAGAATATAATGAGATACAATTTAATAAATGTTTATAAAGTTTAATGATAATATGAATATAAAGAAAATTATAATAATGAGTTGTCTTGGACTATTATTGTGTGCATGTAATAATAAAGATAAACATAGTGCTACAAGAGTAAATCCAGAGTTATTAGGCATATGGAAAGATGGTGTTGGCTGTAGCTTGGAATTAAAACAAATAAATCAGGAGTTGATTTTGAGTAATTTTCATAATTCTCAAGGTATATCTAGGTCAAATGTGAAATTAAGTATTCGAAAAGACAGTGTAATGACTAGATTAATCGCGATTGATTCAACCAATAATTGGTCAGCAGTTTTTTCGGAAGGGTTTCTTATGATAGATAATAAATTATGTAAGCAAGCGTTACATAAGGTTGATAGTAAATAAAAAAGCCGTTACTGAAATTAACGGCTTTTTTATCAATTAGCTGAGATAATCCGCGTTCCATTATTAGCACATAATGCTTTTAGTCCAGCATGGGTAATTATACAACGAGCAATTGTGTATGACGTGCTAGCGGGAGCTGCTACAGTTTCTGGCTCGTCGGAAGAAACCACCGCATTAGCTGCTGTACGTGAACTCATACTTGATAAATCTAGCAATTTTTCTTTTTTCAGATAAGCCATATTATAGACAAAGGTATCTTGATCAACATCAAATTGTTTAGAGTTGATTTCAACACGCTTTTCATCAGCATAAGTAGCGGATATTGATTTTAAAATTGATAACTGAAGTTCGAAATTTAACATTGTAAATTGTTCCTTACATCTGTAAACAACAGACAAAAATGATTAAAAACACTAGATAAATCCTTGAATTATCAAGATTATACCAAACACCTGCTTATCTTGTCCAACATTAAAAGTTAGTTGCATTTGCTGGATTTGCTAAATGTGATATAATAAATCCCCGTTGAAGCTTGAATAATGGTGAATCGTAATTTACAGCTATTGAAATAAGATGTAAAAACCAGCCGGTTGGCTGGTTTTTACATAGATAAAAGAAATGGAGTTATTCAAAATGAGTTGGATTTATTTAGTTTTAGCTGGTCTTTGTGAAATAGGCTGGCCAATTGGTTTGAAGTTAGCAAGTGGAAAATCACCATATTTATGGACATTATTTGCCATTACAGCTATGGCGCTCAGCGGTTATTTATTGTATCTGGCACAACAATCAATTCCAATGGGAACAGCATTGCTATTTGGACGGGAATAGGTGCGGTAGGTGCTTTTATTATTGGTATAATCTGGTTTAAAGACCCTGCGACTTTATTTAGAATAATTTCAGTTTCTTTAATCGTGTTTGGTATAATTGGTCTTAAACTTTCTGCCCATTAATAAACTATAGCACGAAGTAATACTAAATATCAGATTTAAGTAAATATGTTAGCGTTAGCAAAGCAAAAAGCCGTTGCTTCGGGATAAAATAACGACTTAGTTTTAGTCAAGGGAAAATAATATGAGTCAGCTAGTAGATGCAGCAATTAGCCGTAAAGAACTCAAGGGGTCTAATTTTGAAATGACTTATGCTGGGGTAACCAGTTTTATGCGCCGTAACTACACCAAGGATTTGACTGGAGTTGATGTCGCAGTTAGTGGTATACCATTTGATCTGGCTGTTACTTATCGTAGTGGCGCGCGTCTTGGACCACGAGCCATCAGACAAGCTTCGGTACAATTAGCCGAGTTACTAACATATCCTTGGGGCATTGATCCATTTGAGCATCTTGCGGTAGTTGATTATGGTGATTGTTTCCTTGACCCTCATAATCCCTTGACTACACGCGATGCAATTAGAGATCATATTCGTGAAATTGTGGCAAATGATGTTTTCCCACTTACATTTGGTGGCGATCATTATGTTACTTATCCGATTTTGTTAGCGATGGCTGAGAAATTTGGTAAGGGAATATCCATAATTCATTTTGATGCCCACTGCGATACATGGCCTGATGATGAAGAGTATTCATTAAATCATGGTACTATGTTTTATAAAGCGATTAAAAATGGAATTGTTGACCCGGCAAAATCAGTACAAATTGGTATTCGTACTTGGAATAACGATTTTATGGGTACTAATATTTTTGATGCGCAGTATGTTCATGATAATGGTTGGCAAAAAATTGTAGCGCAAATTAAGGAAATCGTTGGTAATAATCCCGTTTATTTAACCTTTGACATAGATAGCTTAGATCCTGCTTTTGCACCAGGTACAGGTACTCCAGTTCCAGGAGGCTTAAGTTCGGCTCAAGCATTGGCAATAGTGCGTAATCTGGATGGACTTAATTTAATTGGTGCAGACGTGGTTGAGGTCTCGCCAAGTTATGATCATGCAGAAATAACTGCTCTGGCAGCGGCGCATATAGCATGTGATGTAATTTGTTTACTCGCGCAGCAAAAAGCACGTGGCTAACCAAGCATTATTTAGCGGGGAGATTATTATTTACTCACGCAGAAAACTTACTTCATTTATGAAAAGGTAATTATTGATGGCTGTAGTTAAAGAAAATAATTGGAGCTATAAAAAATCAACTGATTTTTATTGTGTTCATGGCTGGGCAAATAGCTATTTTGATATCAATAAAGCTGGACAATTAACCGTTAGGCGTGGTAAATATCTTAAAGATATTCCGGTAGCTTTAGTCGACATTATCGATGCGGCACGTTGTAAGTATCAACTACAAACACCTTTGGTTTTGAGATTTACTGATATTGTCAAAAATCGGGTTGAGCGGATTACCAATGCATTTAATAAAGCGCGTAAACAATTGCATTACCCCGCAGAATATACTCTAATTTACCCAATCAAAGTTAATCAAAATCGTGCAGTAGTTGAAAGCATTATTGAAGCTAAAGCCAATAATGGTTTAGAGGCTGGTAGCAAAGCAGAGCTTTTAGCGGTGTTATCTTTGGTGAAAAATAATAAAACACCAATTGTATGCAATGGTTATAAGGACCGCGACTATATTAAGATGGCTTTGATCGCCCGTAAACTTGGGCGAAATATTACCATCGTTATTGAAAAAATGGTTGAAGCTCAATATGTGATTGAACTTGCTAAAGAATTAGATGTTGCGCCTTTATTAGGCGTTCGTTGCCGTTTGGCACTAACTTTAGCCGGTAAATGGTCGCATTCTGGCGGAGAAAAATCTAAATTTGGTCTAAGTACTACTCAAATTTTGGAGTTAATTAAATTACTTAAGGCTAATGATTTACTTGCTTGCTTGCATCTTATTCATTGTCATCAAGGTTCGCAAATTGCCAATGTCAAAGATATTCAGCATTATATCAATGAGTTAGTTCAGGTTTATGTTCAATTATGTAAGCTAGGTGTCAATCTTAAAATTATTGATACTGGCGGAGGGTTAGCCGTTGATTACGAGGGTAGTCGTACTCGTAGCTTTAACTCAACTAATTACACCTTATCTGAGTATGCTATGACGTTGTTAGAAGCAGTAAAATTAATCGCGGAGAAGAATAATTTACCCTTGCCACAAATTTATACCGAATCCGGCAGGGCAATTACAGCACATCATGCTGTATTTGTAACTAATATTGTTGAGGTTGAAAGCGTTGTTGGGGAAGAAGTTCCGGATATTGGTAAAACCAATGATGAGGATCTGGTTGAATTAGATAATATGTTAGATTCTGTTGATAGTTTGCCGATTAATGAAATTTATACTTCAAGCGTTTTAGCTATTGAAAGTTTACATAATCGCTTTTCAGCAGGGGACTTGTCACTAGAAAAACGTGCCGTTGCGGAGCAACTATTTTCGCACATTAAACTAGAAATTATCAAACGGCTTAATCCATTACATCGTTCACATCGTGATTTGTATGATATATTGGATGAAGATTTAGCTAAAAAAATCATTGCTAATTTCTCGCTCTTTCAATCGATTCCGGATAGCTGGGCGATATCGCAGCTGTTTCCAGTAATGCCATTATCACACCTGAATGAAGAACCAACAATGCGTTCAATTATTGAGGATATTACCTGCGATTCCGACGGTAAAATTAATCATTACATGGATTATCAGGGGAATGAACCATCGTTGAAGCTGCCGAAATATAATGCAAAAAACCCGTATTTGCTAGGAATATTCTTAGTTGGTGCTTATCAAGAGATTATGGGCAATATGCATAACTTATTTGGACGGGTGACTACACTAGATATTTGTCTGGATGGAAAAGGTGGCTTTGAATTTGAGGCGATTCATGATGGATTTACTAATAAGAACTCATTGGAACACGTTGGTTATGATATTGTTGAAATGCAGGATTTAGCTAAAAAATCATTGACTAGCCTAAAAGTATCTAAGGCCGAACAGCTTAATTTGTTTAATCAGATTAAAGGAGTGTTTGATTCTCATACTTATTTAGTATAAAAAACCGGTCTAAGACCGGTTTTTTAATTCAGATTAAAACTTGGCGTAGTAAACAACAAATTCTTCTTCGTACCTTACACTTAATTCAAGATTAACCATGTAACACACTGATTATTCTTGAATTAACCTCAAATAAATCTT
>JAIEPY010000025.1 GCA_019748155.1 Burkholderiales bacterium
TTTGGGTTTAAAAGTCCAAATGAGATGGTAGCTCAAGAGATTGCCTCTTGGTGCACCTGATTTCTGCGGATGCAAAGAGCTTTTGCCACTACCATTGGTTCCCAATAAAAATACCGCCAGCGGAATATTGTCATAATTTAACTGGATTTGATTAATAATTTCCTGATTAATGATATGATTCATAACAATACTCTATTTAAAATTTAATATACTAAACCATTAAACACATCAAAATAATTAGCAAAAGTTTTGCCGACACACTCATAATTATTAATCACCACTGGAATACCGCCTACTGCCAATAGGGAGAAGCACATTGCCATCCGATGATCATTATAGGTATCAATTGCGATATTTGGCAAAATTTTCGCAGGTGGGATAATAGTAATTGAATCATCAGTATAACTAACCGTGGCACCAACTTTACACAACTCAGTATAAATTGCCAGCAAACGATCGGTTTCTTTGACTTTCCAGCTGGATATTCCATTAATCGTAGTAGTTCCTTGAGCAAATAAAGCTAATACCGCAATCGTCATTGCTACATCCGGCATATCTTCCATATTAACCGTTATCGCGTTTAACTCCTTATGCTGCACTAAAATATACCCATGATGGTACTCAACTTGTGCGCCCATCTGCGCTAATACCTTGGCAAAGTTTTTATCACCCTGCAAGCTATTTTCATCAAGATTATTGATTCTGGCACTTCCATTCATTGCGCCCATCGCCAAAAAATAGCTGGCAGAGCTGGCATCAGGTTCAACGGTATATTCAATTGCCTGTAAAACTTCGATTGGATAAATGGTAAAACAATTTTCAGCACTTTCCGCTACTTTAGCACTAAACATTCTGAGTAATGCCAAGGTAATTTCGACATAGGGTTTTGAAATTAATTCATCATAAATTTTAACCGTAATTTCTCGTTTGAGCTGTGGTAATGCGATTAATAAACCAGTTAAATACTGGCTGGAAATTTTACCACTCAGACTAATTTCAGCAACTCCATTATCTAAAAATGGACTGGTTTGTAATGGTGGGTAGCCTTCATTCTCTAGACACTCAATTTGACAGCCTAGTTGACGCAATGCATGTACCAAATCTTTAATCGGGCGCTCTTTCATCCGCTGGATTCCGGTTAAAACATAACTTCCATCTAGCACCGCTAATAATGCAGTTAAAAAACGGATTGAAGTTCCAGAGTTGCCCAAAAATAATTCAGCACTGCTAACTGATAATTTACCACCACAACCATGAATTTTATAGCTGGAACAACCATTCGCATCCTGACGAATCTTTTCGCATTTAATACCCAGTCTATCCAATGCTGCCAACATAAGCTGAACATCCTCGCCGACATCCGGCACATTATGAATGGTACTGACAGCTTGCGCCATTGCAGCTAGTGGCAAAACACGATTGGCAATACTTTTTGAGCCTGGTAAATCTAAAATTGCATTGATTGATTTAGTACTGGCGGTTAATGGTAAATTTATTTGTTTATTATTCATATTCTTGATTCTTAAAAATTTGATAAAAAAAGGTTGGCTTGAATTAACTTAACTCAAAAAACCAACCTCACAATTTATAGATTAATAAATGTGGCTAGACTTCCGCCTCTCCACTGTCAGAATCGTCGTCAACTTCAGTTTCAATTACTTTTTCGAGATCAACCAATTTTTCATCTTTACCAAGATCAATTAGTTTAACCCCTTGTGCTGAACGACCTGTTTCACGGATACTATCTACTTTGGTACGAATTAACACACCACCAGTAGTAATCAGCATGATTTCATCATCATCAGAGACAAGCTTAGCTGCAACTAATTTACCATTACGTACTGACTCACCAATTGCTTTAACGCCTTGGGTACCACGTGATGCTAGACGATACTCTTCAACTGTAGTACGTTTACCGTAGCCATTTTCAGTCGCGGTTAGTACATTGGCTTTAATATCATCAGTCGTGAGTAATGCAACTACTTTACAACCATTACCTAGTTTAATTCCTTTAACTCCACGTGCCTGACGACCCATGCCACGGACTTCTTCTTCATTAAAACGCACCGCTTTACCACCATCCGAGAAGATCATAATTTCACGTTTACCATCAGTTAAATCAACTCCGGCTAAACGATCGCCCTCATCAAGATTAATCGCAATAATTCCACGACTATTTGGACGAGCAAATGCCGCCAAATCAGTTTTTTTCACGATACCTTGCTCAGTTACCATAAAGATAAATTGATCTTCGCTAAATTCTTTTACCGGCAGAATATTAGTGATTTTCTCATCAACTTGTAATGGCAATAGATTAACAATCGGACGACCGCGAGTAGTACGGCTACCTTCTGGTAAATTATATACTTTAAGCCAATACATCCGACCAAGAGTAGAGAAGCACAGTACATAATCATGGGTATGCGCAACAAATAGATTTTGAATAAAATCATCTTCACGGGTTGAGGCTGCAGTTTTACCACGTCCGCCACGTTTTTGCGTGCGATATTCTTCTACTGCCTGAGTTTTAACATAACCTTCTTTGGATAAAGTTACAACCATATCACGAGGCTTAATTAAATCTTCCATATCAATATCAGCAGAATCATACTGAATCTCAGAACGGCGTTTATCACCAAACTGCTGTTTGATTGCTGCTAGCTCATCCGCGATAATTAAATTCACTCGTTTTGGTGTATTTAGGATATCCAACAAATCAACAATCGTATCCATTACATCTTGATATTCTTTGGTAATTTTCTCTTGTTCTAAACCAGTCAAGCGTTGCAATTGCATCTCTAAAATTGCTTGTGACTGAGCATCGGATAAGAAGTAATCTTTACCATGCAGACCAAATTGAGGCTCAAGATTATCTGGACGAACCTGTACTATATCTACACGTTCCATCATTGCCAATACCAAACTTGATTCCCAGCTGCGTTCCATTAAGCGGGTTTTAGCTTCCGGACGCGTCATCGAAGTTTTGATAATTGCAATCATCTCATCAACATTGGCTAAAGCAACTGCCAAGCCTTCTAAAGTATGTCCACGTTCTTTGGCTTTACGTAATTCAAATACAGTACGCCGCGTAACGACTTCACGCCGATGATAGATAAACTCTTCTAAGATTGATTTAAGATTTAGTAAGCGAGGTTGATTATTAACCAACGCCACCATATTAATCCCAAAACTATCCTGCATTTGAGTCATTTTGTAGAGATTATTTAAAATTACGCTGGCATTTTCACCACGCCGCAATTCAATCGCCACCCGCATCCCTGATTTATCTGATTCATCACGGATTTCGCTGATACCTTCGACGATTTTTTCTTTTACTAACTCACCGATACGTTCACATAATTTAGCTTTATTCACTTGGTACGGTAATTCATCAATAATAATTGCCTGACGATCTTTACCGATATCTTCAAAATGGGTTCGCGCGCGCATCACTACCCGACCACGTCCGGTTTTATAACCCTGATGAATATCTTTAATTCCAAAGATAATCCCAGCCGTCGGAAAATCCGGAGCAGGAATAATTTCAATTAATTCATCTAAAGTAATTTCTGGATTATCTAAGATTGCCGAACAAGCATCAACTACTTCACTCAGATTATGTGGTGGCATATTAGTTGCCATACCCACCGCAATCCCGGTAGTTCCATTAATTAATAAATTGGGAATTCGCGTAGGCATTACCAATGGCTCATGCTCAGAACCATCATAGTTAGGACCAAAATTAACCGTTTCTTTATCCAGATCGGCAATCATTTCATGCGCAATTTTAGACATCCGGATCTCGGTATAACGCATCGCTGCTGGTGAATCACCATCAACTGAACCGAAATTCCCTTGTCCATCCACTAGCATATAGCGAAGTGAGAAATCCTGAGCCATCCGGACTATCGTATCATAAACGGCAGTATCACCATGTGGATGATACTTACCGATTACATCCCCGACAATACGCGCTGATTTTTTATAAGGTTTATTCCAGTCGTTGGATAATTCATGCATCGCAAATAATACCCGGCGATGCACCGGTTTCAATCCGTCGCGGACATCAGGCAGCGCCCGTCCGACAATTACACTCATAGCATATTCGATATACGATTGCTTCATTTCCTCTTCAATGTTGATATTTACAACTTCACGGGCAAATGAAGGAATCAAAGTCGTCAGATCATTGTTCATGTGTAACCTTTTCAATTTAGTCGAAATTAATCGTGTATTTTACCATATTTAGCGCATAAAATGAGAATAAGCATAGGATATCCCTATGCTTATTCTCATTTTGAATCAATCAAGCTTAACTTTTGGCAACTTCAACCATTTTTTTATTCTTTTGGTTTAATTTACGCATAATAATTTCTGCTTCATCCAAAGGCACCGTGATAAAAGAGAATTTCTCTAAAATCCGGATATCACGCACTTTACGCCCTGGAATTTTGCAACTTTGGTGCAATACATCCAATAAGGCACGTGGATTCATGCCATCAACTTTACCTAAAGTCACGAATAATTTCACATTATCACCGGATACTGCACTGCGATTTTGTTCGATTTTAGCATAGCTCTCTTCTAAGAACTCATCTTGGTACTGATGACGCAACAATGCAGCAATAACCGCCTGTGGATCATTATCACCCAAAATTCGTTTAGCCAGTGCATTATAGCTATTGAAATCGCTCTCAGCAATAATCTCACCCAAGCAAGCTTGTAAATACTCTTCTTTGGCTTTAATAATATCTTTAATTTGTGGAACATCTTGCTTTTTAATATCGGCTTTAGCAACTTTTTTGATGATCCCTAAACGCGACATTTCTCTTGGTGTAACAAAAGTAATTGCAATACCTTTTTGACCAGCACGACCAGTACGACCAATCCGATGCACATATGATTCAGCTTCTTGAGGCATTGAGTAATTAATCACGTGAGTTAGATTATTAACATCAATTCCGCGTGCCGCAACATCGGTGGCAACCAAAATATTTACAATTTTTTCTTTAAATTCAGCCAAAGTTTTGGTACGTTGCGATTGAGTAATATCACCATGCAAACAATCTACCGCATAGCTACGATTTTTTAAATGCTTGGTAACTTCATCAACCTCAACCTTAGTACGGCAGAAAATAATTCCATAAAAATCTTGTTCAAAATCTAAAACCCGGCATAGTGCTTCAAATTTATCACCTTCACGAACTTCAAAATAAATTTGTTCGGTAAGTTTGGTGGTTAATTCTTTATTTTCAACTTTCAAAGTTTTGAATTTACCCATGTATTTTTTGGCAATTTGCAAAATTGAACTAGGCATAGTAGCCGAGAAAAACAACATATTTTTCTCTTGATTAGTTGTTTGTAAGATGTGTTCGATATCTTCAACAAAACCCATATTCAACATTTCATCAGCTTCATCTAAAACGAAAAATTCTAAATTACTAAAATTCAAAACTTTACGCTCCATCAAATCCATAATCCGTCCAGGAGTACCAACGATAATATCGCTACCCTTACGCACATTACGTACTTGTTGTTCAATTGAAGCACCACCATAAACCGCAGAAACTCGCAAATCACGTTTACCGATCAAAGAATACATTTCTTCACATACCTGAATAGCTAACTCACGGGTTGGTGTTAACACTACCGCCTTGATTGAACCATCTTTAGTAATACTCTCGATAATAGGAATCGAAAACGCGGCGGTTTTACCAGTTCCGGTTTGCGCTTGTCCAATAATATTGGCTTTTTCACGTAAAAATTCAGGGATAACTAATGCTTGAATGGGACTAGGACTGGTAAAACCTTTTTCTGCCAAGGCGGCAACCATTTCTTCACTTAAATTAAAATCATTAAAACTACTCATTTATACTTTCCTTTCTGAGCGTGCACTATTTTGTTCACAATTAAACAAAATAACGCGGATTAAGTATCAACAACACTGCAGAAAGAAACTCCAACAGAGCCATATTTACTCATTTCTTAAAAACACAAAAAACAGGCTGTATTCAAACCGCCTGTTACGATAAAAATCTTCTCAAACTAAAAACAACAATATACTTATTGTCTATGGATTTTAGTCGCACGCGACTGCGCTCCAGCTAAAATTAAACTTTCCGCTAAATTAACATGTTTTGGCAAATTGGCATTATAGACAATCAGTTCCGCAACATCACTCGCCTGCAACGGCTCAAAACCCTGATATACCGAATCAGCACGTGATTTATCACCATGAAAACGCACCTGACTAAATTCAGTATTCACCGCACCTGGCAAAATCTCGCTGACTTTAATCCCATGCTCAACCATTTCCTCACGCAAGCTTTGACTAATTGCATGCACTGCATGCTTAGTTGCACAATAAACGCCACCCTTAGCATAGGATTCAACACCGGCAACCGAGCCAATGGTAATAATATGCCCAAATCCCTGCTTAACCATTTTCTTGGCAATAATGCGTAAGACTGCTAAAAAACCTTTAATATTGGTATCAATCATGGTTTCCCAATTATTGACATCATCTTCAACAAACACATCCAAACCTAGCGCCAGACCCGCATTATTCACCAAAATATTAATCTGCTCGATTGCATCAGGTAAATGCCCAAGTGCGGTTGCAACTTGTTTGGAATTGGTAACATCCATGCCAATTGCAAAGGCTTTGATTGAATACTGAGCAATTAACTCACCTTTAAGCTCTTCCAAGCGATCAACTCGCCGTGCAGCAAGGATCAGATTAGCACCCATTTTGGCAAATTCAATTGCACAAGCTCTACCTATTCCAGAGCTTGCGCCAGTAATCAATACCGTTTTACCTGCTATACGATTTTGCATTTAGTTACTTCCTTATCAATCCCAATCGTGACCATCACCAAACTTAATAGTGCTTTCATAATTTTTGTAAGCATAACCGCCACCGAGATCCTGATACAATTGAACTATCGTACCTAACTGTTGTAACTTACTTTGCTGTACTACCAAGGCCGCCTGATCCATAGTTACGGCATTTTGCAACAACTGAGGCTTGCTATATAAACCTTGAGTAAAGCTTGATTCTGCCAAGGTATAACCAAGTTTGGTAGCGCCGTAAGCTTTAATTTGCGTATCCATACTTACCGTTAATTGATCATGAGCTGACAAATCATTATCTACTGCCGCAAAAGCAGAACGGACAATTTGTAGATAATTATAATACGCTGCATAGTATTGACCTTTAGCCGCTTCAATCTGACCATAAATTCCAAAATTCAAGATTGGCATAGTAACCGCCGCATTTTGTACCCAATAATCAGTACCAACACCAAATAAACCACTTAAGGAACTTGCTGCCGTACCACCTTGACCAGTCAAGCTAATTGTTGGGAAGAACATCGAGGTTGCAACTCCAATATTCGCATTAGCTGCAATTAATTGTTGTTCAGCTTGCTGCACATCCGGACGATTACGTAATACCGTAGATGGTAGATTAGTTGGAATCACTCCATAGCTGTTAATTTGCATGAATTTAAGACCACGGGTAACATCACCAGGATTTTCATTCAAGAGTACGCGTAGTGCATTACGAGAAGCGACAATATTATTTTTGATAATTGGGACTTGTGCCAATGCTGAATCATATTGTTGTTCATAGGTTTGTACTTGATACAGGGATAATAGACCTTCTTTGTATTCTATTTTAGAGAACTCTAGTAATGCTTTTAGATCTCTTACTAATTGTTCCTGAAGTTGTAATTGGTAATCTTGTCCGAGCAAGGTAAAATACCCGGTAGCAACCTGACTAATTACACTCAAACGCACGGTGTCTTTAGCTGCGCGAACTGCTTGATAATTAGCTTCAGCGTATTGTTGTGAACGAATTTGCTGGAACACATTTAATGAGTAGCTCGGTAAACCAGCAAAATTATACCCTTGACCGATAAATGATCTATTGGAGTAAGAACCTGTAGCATTACCAGTTGGAATCCATGCGAATTGAACCTGACGTAACTGACCTTGAGCTGCCACAATATTACCAATTGCATTTTGGATATTATTATTGTTTTTAAGAGCACTCTCAATTAAACTATCTAAAACTGGATCTTTAAATGATTTCCACCATGCCATCGCTGGTAAATTAGCACTCTCAGTTACCGCTAGTGTATCACGGCTTGGAAAACTCTTAGGATTATTTGTATTTGGCTGAGAATAAGTTGGACCAAATAAGCCACAACCACCCACCGCTGATGCTAATACCACCAAACAAGTTAAATTCTTAATCCGCATAGCTACTCCTATTGTTTATTTCTATTAAGCCAACCACTAACCGTTATCTGCTCTGCCCGCGCTAAAGTTAATTCATTTGCTGGTGTATCTTGCGTTATCACTGAACCAGCCCCGATCAAACTTCCGTCATTAATCTGCACAGGCGCGACCATCATTGTGCCAGATCCAACAAAGACATTATTGCCAATTACGGTTTTAAATTTATTGATACCATCATAATTACAGGTAACACTTCCTGCACCGATATTTACTTTGCTGCCAATCTCTGCATCCCCGATATAGGTCAGGTGATTTACTTTAGAACCAGCGCCAACCAAACTTTTTTTAATTTCAACAAAATTACCAATATGGGTATCTTCTGCCAAAACTGTTCCCGGACGAAGTCTCGCATATGGACCAATTTGTGCACCATTGGCAACTACAGCATCTTCCAAAATCGAATAAGGCTTGATTCTGACATTATCTGCGATAGTTACATCTTTAAGTAAGCATCCAGCACCAATTGAGACATTATTTCCTAAACTAACTTTACCTTCAAAGACACAATTTATATCAATTGCACAATCTTTGCCGGCACTCAACGTTCCTCGAAGATCAATGCGATGCTTGTCAACTAAAGTCACCCCTGATTTAAGTAGTTGATTAGCTTGATTAAGCTGATAAATTCGTTCCAACTGCTCTAATTGAAGCTTATCATTAACACCCATTACTTCATAATGATGTGGCGCAAGTATATAATCAATCTCAACTTCTTCATTATATGCTAATGCAATTACATCCGTCAAATAATACTCACATTGATTATTATTATTGGATAATTTATTAAGCCAATCAGCTAGATATTGATTAGGAAGAACATAAAATCCGGTGTTAATTTCACGAATAGCACGTTCACTCTGGCTAGCGTCTTTTTCTTCAACTATATTACTAATCGCGAATTCTGGGTTACGTACCACACGACCATAACCAGCTGGATTATCAACTTCATCAGTTAACATTACTACATTATCTTGATATTTAGCCAGCATTTTTTCTAAAGTTGATAGCTCAATTAACGGCACATCACCGTATAAAACTAAGGTCAACCCATTATTATCTAAATGCGGCAACGCACACTTTAAAGCGTGTCCTGTGCCAAGTTGCTCAGCCTGCAAAGCCCAGATAATCTCGCTTTGTGGATAACTCTGCTCAACAATTGAACGCACTTGATCGCCACCATGACCATAAACCACAATTAGTTTGCTCGGATTTAATTTTTTCGCACTATCAATCACATGATGTAACATTGGTTTGCCACTAATTGGCTGAAGAACTTTTGGCAAGCTGGAGTTCATTCGTTTACCAGCACCGGCTGCTAAAATAACTACATTAATTGTTTGCTGCATGCAATATAACCTAAATCAATAATATAACTTTAAACGCTCACAAACTGAGCTTTGCTATATACTCTAAGTGATCGCTATTATAGCAAAGAGTATAATAAAGCTGTTATTATACCTTATTTAGCCCCAACCTCCAGTGGGTTTTTCCAACTATCGCAGATAATTGCTCCAGGGCTTCAAAAGTTGGGCTGAATTTCGCACTCTCGCCTAGTCGCAAAATGCAACGAGCTTGTAAACTCGCGTAGTTAATCCTAACAGACGCATTAGCATCACTATTTAGATTCAGAATTGGTTTTAACTTTTCCCAATCTGGTTCAGATTTTAAATCTAAATCAAGCTGGCTAATTTTCTCATTCAAAACTTCATCAAGCAGCAAAATTTTATTTGCATTGACTTTAACTTCATTCCTGAAAGAGTCGTAAATCACTTCACCCTCAACAAAAATCAGCTCATCTATTTTGAATAAGTGCTTAAAGCGCTCATAGTCATCATTAAATACGACAAATTCGAGTTCACCACTAGCATCTTCAATCCGAATAAAAGCAATTTTGCCACCTTTTTTAGTCGGACGTGAGCCCATATAATTAATGATTCCACCGATTAACACTTTGGGCTTGAGCTTGGCATATTTGGCATTAATAATTTCCTGAATATCCTCATCTTCGGTGTTAAATTTAGCTAAAGGATAAACTTCTAACTTTTTAACCACATCCTGATATTCATCAAATAAACTTCCTGTTAGATAATAACCAATTGCTTGCTTTTCTAGCGTTAGCTGTTCTTTGAGAGTAAAGGCAGGGTAATCATCTAGCTCAACCTCATGGAGTGCTTGCTGATCTTCTTCACCGGCAAAGATATCAAATAATGACCCTTGATTTTCATTCATGCGCTCTTGATCAATGAAGTCAACTATTTTACCTAAATTATTAAATAATTTGGCGCGATTGGCTTCCAATGAATCAAAACAGCCAGCTTTAATTAAGTTTTCTAATGTCCGTTTATTGATAACTTTTTTATCAACCCGACGGCAAAAATCAATAATATTCAGGAAATGACCATTTTGCTCACGTTCAGCGACGATGATATCAACTACGTTTTGCCCTAAACCTTTAACCGCGCCCAGCGCATAGCGAATAGCATAGGTAGTAGCGCCATTATGTTGAATCGCAACCGGTGTAAAACGATAGAAAGAGTGATTAATATCTGGCGGTAAAATTTGCAGATTATTATCTTTACAATCTTGATAGAACTCATATAATTTATCGGTTTTATCCAACTCTGATGACAGCGTGGCTGCCATAAAACAGGCTGGATAGTAGGCTTTGAGCAGCGCGGTATGATAGGAGACAACTGCGTAAGCTGCGGTGTGCGATTTGTTAAAACCGTACTCGGCAAACATCGCCATCAAATCAAAGAGTTTTTCGGCTAAGGCTTGCTCATAACCTTTTTTAGCTGCACCAGAGGTAAAGATAGCACGATGCTCATCCATCTCTTCTTTTTTCTTTTTCCCCATTGCCCGGCGCAGTAAATCGGCACCACCAAGAGTGTAGCCACCAATGATCTGCGAAATCTGCATCACCTGCTCTTGGTAAACAATTACCCCATAGGTTGGATCTAAGCTTTCGCGCAAATCGGGGTGAAAATAATCAATTTCAGCTTCACCTTTTTTACGTTTAACAAAGTCATCCACCATTCCCGAGCCAAGTGGACCCGGACGATAGAGCGCTAATACCGCAATAATATCTTCAAAACGACTAGGCTCTAGTTTAACCAACAGTCGTTTCATTCCCTGTGACTCTAGCTGGAACACTGCAGTAGTATTTCCGGCTTGTAATAACTCATAAACCTTAGGGTCATCAAATTCAGAATTGGATAAATGTAAATTAACGTGATGTAATTTGGCAATATTTTCAACAGCTTCTTGGATGATGGTTAAATTGCGCAGACCCAAAAAGTCAAACTTGACTAAACCGATTGCCTCAACATCATCCTTGTCTAGCTGAGAAGTTTGCATGCCATCCGCTAAATAAAGTGGGCAAAAATCAGACAGCTTACTTGGTGCGATCAGTACACCAGCGGCATGTTTACCAACGTTACGGGTTAAATCTTCCAGTTGCAAGGACATTTCCCACAAGCGACGTACTTCATCATCGGCATTATCAATTCTTTGTTTTAATTCTGGAAATTGAGTCAAGGCATCAATTAAACCATAGCTTTTAGCCGGAGTATTTTCGATAAGTTTTGAGATTGAATCGCAAAGGCCATAAGGTAAGCCTAAAACACGTCCAACATCTTTAATCACCGCTTTGGATGACATGGTACCAAAAGTAGCAATCTGTGCGACCGCATCCGCACCATACTTATCCTGCACATAATGAATTACTTTTTCGCGTTTTTCTTGGCAAAAATCAATATCAAAATCGGGCATTGATACCCGTTCAGGATTTAAGAAACGCTCAAAGAGTAAGCTATAACGCAGTGGGTCAATATCAGTAATTCCGAGCGAAAAAGCAACCAGCGAGCCAGCACCAGAACCACGCCCCGGTCCAACTGGGACACCGTTTTGTTTCGCCCAGATAATGAAATCCGAGACAATCAAGAAGTAACCCGCAAACCCCATTTGAATAATGGTTTCAATTTCTAGCTCTAGGCGTGCCTGATAAGTAGGATAATTTTCCGCTCTAATACTCTCATCCGGGAATAGCTCCTTCATCCGTTGCTCAAGGCCTTGATTAGACAACAAAGAGAGGTATTCTTCTAGTGGTTGATTGTCCGGAGTTGCAAAATCCGGGAGGAAATATTTACCCAATGTAATTTCTAAATTACATTTTTTGGCAATCTCCACACTATTATGTAACGCTGTTGGTAAATCACTAAATAACTCGCTCATTTCCTGCATTGATTTGAGGTATTGATCCTGTCCATATTTAGTTACACGGCTACCATCATCAAGCATTGCTCCATCAGCAACACACACCCGCACTTCATGCGCCAAATAATCTTCAGCTGCAGCAAATTGAACTGGATGGGTAGCAACTACCGCGACTGAACACTCTGTTGCTAATTCTAAACAGGCATTAAAAAAATCATCAGTATAATGTTTTTCGGTTCGTTGCAATTCAATGAAATAATCATCAGCAAAAATTTCTTTCCAACGTAAAACCTGTGCTTTAGCAGCAGCATAATTGCGTTGTTTGATAAATTCGGCTAAATCACCAAATGTACCACCCGAGAGCAGAACTACATCATTCTGCACTAATTCTTGCAGCCATTCTTCTTTGATATAAGGAACATCCAAAATCTTATTTTGCACATACGAGCGACTAATCCAGTCACAGATTTGCCGATATCCGGCTAAATTTTTCGCCAGCAAGATTAATTGATAATTAAAATCTTTACCCTGAACATTAACCTCACTACCAATGATCGGCTTAATACCTTTTTCACGGCAAAACTTATAAAATTTTACCAGCCCAAACATATTGTGATGATCAGTTAACGCCAAAGCTGGCATCTGATTAGCATCAGCCAGTTTGATTAAATTTTTAATTCTCAGGATACCTTCGGTAACTGAAAATTCACTATGAATCCGTAAATGAACAAAGTCATGCATATAGTTTACAACGCCAAAAATAAGGTCTTAAAATTATTGCGTAAATTCGCCGCCGCGCTGATTAATTCAGAAGAAGGTTGATAGTCTGGGTGGATAATTTCACCCCAAGTAGGATTAGGAAAATGTTTATCGTTACTAAAGCGCGGAATGATATGCCAATGAATATGCGGAGTAACATTACCAAAACTAGCGATATTAATCTTTTCTGGGTTCAGAGTTTGACGCAGAATTTGCTCGCACTTAATTACTGCTTGGTATAAATTTATATTCTCGTCAAAGCTTAAATCAGTAAGTTCCCTGAGGTGAGGATTTAACACTACTCGTAAATATCCGGGATAATCATCATCCGCAACTAGAATAATCCGATATGCATCACAGTTATACAAGACTTTACCGCCGCTATTTTGGCAAAAGAAACATTCACTCATTATAGTTCCTTATTATCATTAAGTCAAAATTTTAACAGACTCTGAGTTATAGCGTAGGTAAAAACTGCAGCATATCACAAAACTTCTTCGCTCAAGACATTGCTGCCACAAGTTTTGTTAACTCAAGCAATAGTTAAGATTACCTCCTCGGTCTATATACGTATCTTTTAGCTGGAGTTTTTTGACGCTTAATTCGCTAAAATACATTCCTCTATCTGATTATTTTCTGCCACATAGCGTGCTAATGTAAATAACCAATCTGATAAACGATTTAAGTAGTGTAACGAGCTTGGATGAAATTTAAACTCTAAGCCAGCTGCAACTAATTTACGTTCTGCGCGCCGACAGATCGTCCGCGCAATATGGATAGTGGCGATAGTTTGACTACCTAGCGGATAAATAAAATTAACTAAAGGTGGCAGTGACAAGACCATCTCATCAATAGATGATTCAAGATTAACCACCTCTGCACTCAAATCAAGACTAGCGTATTTAACTGCACCAGCCAAATGAGCATTGAGATGAAATAAATTATGGATAATCTTTACAATAAACTCATTAGTTTTGGCATCATCTAATAAACTGTGCACTAAGCCTAGATGTGCGCTAAGTTCATCAATGTCTCCAATCAACTCGATGCGTAAATCATCTTTACTAGTGCGACTACCATCGAAAAGGCAAGTTTCGCCTTGATCACCAGTTTTAGTGTAAATCTTCATGTATAGTCTTATCCTTATGCAAAAAATACATTATTGCTGCGAAAACACAAATTATAATCAGCGCAGCTAAAAAAATTAAACTAGTCATTACATCCGCAAGTAACATTAAGCCACAAATAAGCACGGCTAATAATAGCGTAACAATAGGCAATAGTGGAAAAAATGGCGTTTTGAAGGAGTGCTCATGTGCATCTTTTTTAGCTAATTTAAGCTTAATAAAAGCAGCTAATGACAAGGCATAAACAAACACTGCGCCTAAACCTGAAATACTTACCAACACTGCAGTTTGATTACTTAATGCACAAATAATCCCAATCGCACAGCACAGAATAATTGAATTTACCGGAGTTAACAACTTAGGTGCTATATAACTTAAACCGTGGGGTAATAATCTCGCTCGCGATAACGCAAACACCTGACGCGATGCACCAAAGATAATGCCGTGAAAGGATGCAATCAGTCCGAATATTCCCAGATAAATCATCATTAACGTCAGCCAACTATCGCTAGAACTAATTACAGCTAATACTTTGGGTAATGCATCATTCCCACTAACTAAAACCGAGCTGGGTAGTATACCAGTTGAACAAATAATCACAGTCAGCGCAAACACTAACAAAGTAATAATAGCGGTTATTAAACCCCGTGGAATCGCTTTCTCTGGATTTTTTACTTCTTCAACACACATTGCCACGCCCTCAATTCCCAAAAAAAACCAAATCGCAAAAGGTAATGCTGAGTAGATTTGACTAAAGACACTGCTTTCGAGCGCTGGACTAGACAAAATATTAGCGATATTAACATGTGGCAAAGTCGCGCCAAAGAAAATCACTAAAACCAAACTCGCAATCAACGTCACGATTAGCTCCAATGTCGCAGCGAAAGCAACTCCGGTACAATTCAAAATCCCGAAGATAATAAAAAATGCTACCGTGACATGTACCGCATTAAAAACCGGAAATACATAGTGAACAAAAGAACCAATCGCCAAACCAATCGCCGGTGGAGCAAATAAAAATTCAATTAAGGTAACTGCCCCAGCAACAACACCTAATTTATGCCCAAACGCCGCTGAGACAAATGAAAATGGTCCACCGCTATTTGGTACCATTGCGACTAATTCAGTATAGCAAAAAATAAAGCTCAAATAAAACAATCCCACCGCAGCGACAACTAGCAGCATAATTACTGGAGAAGCCGTTATCAAACCATAGTTCCAGCCAAAATAATCACCGCTGATTACCAGTCCAACTCCCATTGCCCAAATATGCAAGGCCGTCAATGTCTTTTTTAAATGTGTTTTATGAGACATAATTAGCTCCACCTAGAATCTGTTGTAATGCCGCGGGTGAAAAATCATCTTTTAGTTGGACACCAGAATATCCCAATTCGAAAGCGCGATGAAGCAGATAAGTTAGTTTCTCAGCAGCCTGAATATAACTAAGACCATTGCAATGAATATTAGAAATACAATTACGTTGTTCATCGGTACTATTTATTTTAGAGTTATAGGTAAAATAGATACTCATGCTATCATTGGAACTAAGTCCCGGACGCTCACCAATTAAATTAAGCACTACTTTTGCTTTAAAAATATCATTAACTTTATCCGCAAAAGCTACCCTCGTCTGTTTAGAGATTATGATTGGTGCAACTGACCAACCCATCTTAGCAAATAGCGGCAATAATTGATTAAGCAGTGCCACAGCATGATTTTCAATTGCTAGCGATGACAAACCCGATGAAATCACAACTAATATATCCTGTGCAATGTATTCTGGGTGCGCTGTACATAATTGCATTAGTTGCTCGTGAGATTCTGAATTAATTGAACGCCCCAAATCCGGACGAGTTAAAAACTGATCCAATGAGGTGACTAATGAATTTGCCAGATAAATTTCGCGATCGGTAATTTGCTGGATATTATCCGCTAGTTTCGTTAAATCAAGCTCATTATAAACGGCATCTTTAGCTGCAGCAAAATCCAGTTGAAAATCCAGCCAATTTTTGGTACGGGTATGGCCACCACTATGACCGATGGCAATCCGTGCATTGGTAAACTTAGTCAAATCAGGTGCAACACGGTCATTTTGCTGGGCAATAAGCTGTTCTTTAACTGATAGGTTTTTCATCTTATACCTCGTTACGCTTGGAGTAAGTAATTTAACTGCGCAAATTGAGTTTTATTAATCAATTTACCATCCCAAATCTGCTGCTGTTTAAGCCAGCTTTCAAATTCAGGCGCTGGGCGAAGTCCCAATAAATTACGCAAATAGATCGCATCGTGAAATGATGTACTTTGATAATTGAGCATAATATCATCCGAACCAGGAATTCCCATTATGAAGCTACATCCGGCAACGCCTAATAAAGTCAGTAGATTATCCATATCATTTTGATCTGCATCAGCATGATTGGTATAGCAGACATCACACCCCATCGGTAAACCAAGTAATTTGCCACAAAATTGATCTTCCAGCCCGGCACGAATAATCTGTTTACCATTATACAGATATTCAGGTCCGATAAAGCCGACTACCGTATTTACCAGTAAAGGGTTATACTCGCGCGCAACTGCATAGGCACGAGTTTCAATCGTCTGTTGATCTACCCCATGATTAGCATTAGCCGATAATGCACTGCCCTGCCCAGTTTCAAAATACATATAGTTTTGCCCGCGATTGAGTTCTTTGCCTAGCTCAAATGCCTCCTGCAAAACCTCAAGGGAAACGCCAAAGCTAGTATTTACGCCCTCTGTACCGCCAATCGACTGAAAAAATAAATCAACAGGTAGCTTCCGTTTGGCAAGGAGAATACTATTACTAATGTGAGTTAGCACACAGCTTTGAATCGGTGCACCAATCGATTGACGAATCCCATCAAGCATGCTCACTAGTGAACCAAGTTGATTAATATCATCGGTTGCCGGGTTTACCCCGATCACCGCATCACCGCTGGCATACAATAAGCCCTCAATAATACTTGCCGCTATCCCCGCTTTATCATCCGTCGCATGATTAGGTTGTAGTCTGGTTGATAAACGACCTTTGAGACCAATTGTAGTTCTAAATTTAGTTATCACTTCACATTTCGCCGCTACCGCGATTAAATCCTGATTGCGCATAATTTTGCTCACTGCAGCAACCATTTCCGGAGTTAGTGCATAACGTAAATCTGCCAAAACCTGAGGAGTACATTCATAAGAGAGTAGGTACTCGCGCAATTCACCAATACACATACTGCTAATTTGCGCAAATTTAGCCAGATTATGCTGCTTAATAATCAGTCGTGAAATTTCATCAATTTCAGGATCAATTACAAATTGTTGGGTAAATACACTTAATGGTAAATCAGCTAAAATCATTTGTGCCGCCACCATCTGAGTTAGAGATTCAGCCGCCACACCAGCCAGAATATCACCGGAGCGTAATGGAGTAGCTTTTGCCATAAGGTCTTTCAAATCGTTAAATCTATATACTTGATTTTTTAGTGTAATTTTGTACATTACTTCTCCCGACTATCAAAAAATTAGCCCTTCAAAAGATCTGATAACTCCTCATCACTAAATAAGCGTGAGCGAGTTATAAAACGTAGCCCGCTCGGTCGCTCCAAAGAAAACATTCCGCCATTACCGGGTATTGCATCTATAATTAACTGGGTATGTTTCCAATATTCATATTGTGATTTACTCATATAAAACGGCACGCCACCAATCTCACCGAGCAGGATATCTGCATCACCTAACATAAACTCACCAGCGGCAAAACACATCGGAGCACTACCGTCACAACACCCTCCGGATTGGTGGAAAATTAATTCGCCATGTTCCGCACGTAAATTACTGATTAGTTTCAGTGCTGCATCACTTGCAATTACTCGTTGTATTGCCATAATTGTTTAACTCATTTATAAATTTATTAAGCTAATAAAGCACAAAGCTGACTATATATTAATAAGCCAGCTTTGTTTCACATTAATTAATTGACTCAGTTAAAAAAAGCCTAGCGCATTAGGACTATAACTTACCAATAGATTTTTAGTTTGTTGGTAGTGATCCAGCATCATTTTATGTGTCTCACGTCCAATTCCAGATTGTTTATAGCCACCAAAAGCAGCATGTGCCGGATAAGCATGATAACAATTAGTCCAGACACGACCAGCCTGAATAGCCTTACCAGCTCTAAATGCACGACTACCGTCACGTGTCCAAACCCCAGCACCCAAACCATAAAGTGTATCGTTGGCAATAGCTAATGCCTCTTCTTCATCTTTAAACGTAGTTACTGATAATACTGGCCCAAAAATTTCTTCTTGGAAAATACGCATCTTATTATGCCCTTTGAATACCGTCGGACGAACGTAATAACCACCAGCCAAATCTCCCTCCAGCAAGTTGCGTTCACCACCGATTAAACATTGAGCACCTTCTTGTTTACCCAAATCAATATAGGATAAAATTTTCTCCAATTGTTCCTGAGATGCCTGCGCACCAATCATGGTTGAACTATCTAGCGGATTACCTTGCTTAATTGCAGCAACCCGTTTTAAAGCGCGCTCCATGAAGCGCTCGTAGATTGATTCCTGAATCAAAGCACGCGATGGACAAGTACAAACTTCACCCTGATTTAAGGCAAACATGGCAAAACCTTCGAGTGCTTTGTCAAAATAAGCATCATCCGCACTCATCACATCTTCAAAGAAGATATTAGGTGATTTGCCACCAAGTTCCAAAGTAACTGGAATTATATTTTGTGAGGCATATTGCATAATTAGACGTCCGGTGGTAGTTTCACCTGTAAACGCAATTTTTGCAATTCGGCTGCTAGAAGCTAACGGTTTACCAGCTTCTAGTCCAAAACCATTGACTATATTTAAAACTCCGGCTGGCAATAAATCACCGATAATTTCAAGTAAAACTAAAATAGATGCAGGTGTCTGTTCAGCTGGTTTTAGCACCACGCAGTTTCCGGCAGCTAAAGCCGGAGCTAGTTTCCATACCGCCATTAAAATCGGAAAATTCCACGGAATAATTTGCCCAACCACGCCTAATGGCTCGTGGAAATGATAGGCCATTGTTTCATGATCAATCTCAGCGATACTACCCTCTTGAGCACGGATACAACCCGCAAAATAACGAAAATGATCAATAGCCAAAGGAATATCTGCCGCCATAGCTTCGCGTAGTGGCTTACCATTATCAATAGTTTCGGCAACGGCAATTAATTTAAGGTTACTCTCCATCCGATCGGCAATTTTATTTAAGATATTGGCACGTTCGGTAGCTGACGTTTTACCCCAGGCAACTTTCGCACCATGTGCCGCGTCTAGTGCCGCATCAATATCCTTAGAGTTTGAACGTGGAATTTGGCAAAATATTTGTCCAGTCAACGGCGTCACATTATCGAAATATTGCCCGTCAATTGGTTCTATCCATTTACCGCCAATATAATTAGCATACTTAGTTTTGTATGGGTTTTGTAGACCTAAACTTGATAGATTAGCAAATGTCATTATTTCTCTCCTGAAATTATTATAATCCTTATTTCATCCCGAAAGATTAGGCTCTGATGTTAGCATAAAATAATACTAATTTACTCAACTATACATGCTGCATTGCAACACTTTGCTTTTCTTTGTTTAATTCACTACGCATGTGTTTTATGCGGGCAAAAAATTACCAGCTAAATAATTAGCTGGTAATTTAATGCTAGTATTTACAACCTTCTAAGGGCAGGTTTTAGCAGAAATAGATGATCCAAGCGCCGCAGCACCAGCAGAACCATTAAACTGCAATGGAATTACTGGAGTAGTTATCAAAGAAGTTGAACTTTCTGAAAAATTAAACGTACAACTTGGATTAGCACTAATCGTGCCAGCCGTACAATTTCCACTAGTAGTCCATTTGGCCGGAAGTGTACCAGCTGCCTCAATATAAGCTATTGGCGAAACATTAGTATAGCTTATTGTATAAGAATAAGTCATATAATAAACTACAGGGCTCTCAGATTTACCACAAGAATATCCTCCACCGACAACAGATACAGAACCATAAGAATATCCACCCACAGTATTTACAGGAGGTAAGTAGCTACTACTTGATGTACCACTAGTACAAGCAGATAAAAATAAAGCACTACTCAAAACTACAAATAGCAATTTTTTCATAATTAACACTTCTAAAAACTATATTAATCAAAATCTTATACACATACGCGTGTGCATAAATGGCAAGAAAGTAGCATAAATGGGCCTAACATCATCAATAAAATACAAAATATCACCCAGTAAGCTATGCTATAATCAAAGTCCTTTATTATAACATTACAATACAAAACTGCCAATGACTAATATTACTCAACAAATTATTAAAATCAGACAAGAATTAGTCCAATATACAAAGAGCAGTGCAGTAAACTTAATCGCAGTAAGCAAAACTATAGCCATTGAAGCAATTCAAGAAGCATATCACGCTGCACAGCAAATTGCATTTGGCGAAAACTACCCCCAAGAACTGGCAAGCAAAGTAGAACAGCTACAAAACTTACCTTTAGAATGGCACTTTATTGGTAATATCCAAAGTAATAAAACAAAATTAATCGCCGAAAATGCAGCATGGGCTCATACCTTGGCAAACACAAATCACGCCAAACGCTTAAATAATCAGCGCCCAGCCCATCTGGCACCACTTCAAGTGCTGATTGAAGTAAATATCAGTGATGAAGTATCCAAACATGGTTTAAGTAATTTTGCAGAAATCGCAATTCTCGCCAAAGAGATAAACTCATTACCCAATTTAAAATTACGTGGATTAATGGGGATGGCAAGCGCTACAGACAATATTGAATTAATCAAAGCACAATTTAATCAGCTAAAAAATTACCAGCAACAACTGAACGAACAGGGATTTAATCTGGATCAATTATCAATGGGAATGTCAGGAGACTATACTCACGCCCTAGAATGTGGAGCAACCATGATTCGCATCGGCAGTTTAATTTTTGGAGAACGCAATTATGACAACTAAATTAGTATTTCTAGGTGGCGGTAATATGGCTGAAGCTATTTTTGCTGGCTTGGTTAATAATTCACAGTTTGCGATTGAAGTAATCCAGCGCAATCCAGAAAAAGCGGCACGACTCCAAAACGACTATCCAAGCATAAAAGTTAACCCGACTCTTGATTACAAATTAAATCAAGATGATATTTTGCTACTCGCAATCAAACCGCAACAAGCCAAAGAAGCATGCTTGGCAATTAAAAATAAAATTCATGACTGTCTGGTGGTATCGGTAATGGCGGGCCTGTCAATTGCTAGTATCTCATCATGGATTGATAATCCGCGAATTATTCGTACCATGCCGAATACACCATCGAGTGTTGCACAAGGAATTACGGCCATTTTTGCACCAAGCATAATAAGTGCCCAAGAGCAGCAACTAATTAACCTAATCTTCAGTACAATTGGGATAGTTTATACGGCGCAAACCGAGGGTGAAATTGACAAAATAGTTCCGCTAAGCAGTAGTGCAATTGGATTTGTTTATTACTTTATGGAAGGATTTATTAGTGCTGCAGTGAATGAGTTTGGTTTTAGCCAGCAGCAAGCTGATGTACTAATCCGCCAAGTGGTAAGTGGCAGCAGCGCATTACTCAGCGCCAACCCCGATATAAGCATTAGCGAACAACGAGCTCGCGTAACTTCAAAAAAAGGCGCGACGGAACAAGGAGTATTGACTTTTGAACGTGAAAAACTCCATGAAATAACTAAGCAAGCAATGCAAAATTGCTACTTACGCATCTTAGAGATGGCAAAAGAGTTTAATTAGAGAGAATATTTACATCTCTTATACTCAAACTGATTCGAAATACTGGTAGGCTCCATGCGACGAAGCTTACAGCTAGTAAGTGAGGAGCTTGGCAACGACTAAGTCAGATGAATCTGATTGAGTATAGAAAGGTGATTTAACTTGAAATATCTTACATAATGATGTATCATTACTAGCTAATAAATAACTACCCTACCCATTTACTGGGTGGTTATTTTTTTATTTTAAAGAAAATCCCATGGAAAAAAAATTTATTCCGATTGACCTGCATTGTCACAGCACTCACTCAGATGGTTCGTTGAGTGTTGCTGGGGTAATGAGCCTTGCGAAAAACAATGGTGTTATCTATCAAGCACTTACCGATCACGATACAGTAGAGGGAATTTCCGAAGCCCGCGAAATTTGTCAGCAACTAGCGATAAACTTTATTTCCGGTGTTGAAATTTCGGTAACCTGGCATCACAATACGCTGATTCATATCATTGGCTTAGGAGTTGATGAAAACAATTCGCAATTAGTTGAGGAATTAGCTAAATTACGCGCATCAAGAATTGAGCGCGCTAAACGTATTGCGCACAATCTAACTAAAGTAGGTATCCACGGTGCATTTGAAGGTGCAATGGCGTTGTGTGAACATCCTGAAGCAATCAGTCGTACCCATTTTGGTAAATGGTTAGTCGATGCGGGACATGCAAAAGCTGGTAAAGCGTTTGAAAAATTTCTTGCACCCGGCAAAGTCGGTTATACCCAGCAATCTTGGGCAAGTCTGGAAAATGCAGTTAAGTGGATTGTCGAGAGTGGCGGTATTGCTGTCATTGCTCACCCTAGTCGCTATAAATTTACACGAACTAAGCTATTAAAATTAATTGATGAATTTAAAAGCTATGGCGGAACTGGAATTGAGGTAATTAGTAGCTCACATTCATTACAAGATGAAGAAAATATTGCCTCTATCTGCCGAGTTAGTGGACTCAAGGCAAGTGTCGGCAGTGACTTTCACCAAGAAGAAAGTTATCGAACAATCCGCCCCGGCAAAAATAAAGCACTACCCTATGGATTAGATACAGTATTTCCGCATATTGGTATCGCTCCAGAAATTTATAACACTCACGGTGAACAATGTTAAAAAATAAACTTAAACACGGTCTTACTTCGCGACATATCTTAATGATTGCTCTTGGTAGCGCAATCGGCACAGGATTCTTCTTTGGCAGCGGTGGCTCAATAAAGCTTGCCGGACCAGCGATTCTCTTATCTTATAGTATCGGTGGAATAATGATGTATATCATTGTCCGTGCCCTTGGCGAAATGGCAGTTGCCGAACCAAGCTCTGGCTCATTTAGTTACTACGCTTATAAATACATTGGTAATTATGCCGGATTTGTTTCAGGCTGGAATTATTGGTTTAATTATATTATAGTCTGTATGCTAGAACTCACAGCAACCGGAATCTTCATGGACTATTGGTTTCCACAGTCTGTTCATTGGATTATCACCCTGGTGGTTATTGTACTCTTTACGGGAATCAATCTACTCAATGTTCGCATGTTTGGCGAATTCGAGTTTTGGTTTGCTGGAATCAAGGTTGTGACGGTAATCTGTCTGGTATTGTTTGGCATATATATTCTCGGCTTTGGCAACAACCATCAGCAAAGCGTATCCAATGTAAGTAATTTATGGCAAAATGGCGGATTCTTTGCCAATGGGCTGCAAGGATTTCTCTTTTCATTCGTAGTGGTAGTATTTTCCTTTGGTGGCACAGAATTAGTTGGAATCACCGCTGCCGAAGCAGAAAATCCACGCAAAACCATTCCAATGGCGATTAATGGAATTATCGTCCGAATCTTGTTATTCTATATTGCGACGCTTGCAATAATCATGTGTCTTTATCCGTGGAATAAGATTGATTCACAGATTAGTCCATTTGTCGATGTCTTTCAACAAATCGGAATTGCTAAAGCTGCCAGTTTAATGAATTTGGTTGCAATAACTGCCGCACTCTCTTCTTTAAACAGTGGGATCTATGGTACTGCGCGGATGGCTTACAATCTGGGATTACAAGGCAATGCACCGCAAGCCATGACCAAAGTTTCAGCTAAAGGAAGTCCAGTTAACGCTATTATATTCTCCATTATCTGCATTGGATTAACAGTCTTTTTAAACTATCTCTACCCTAAACAAATTTTTAATGTCTTACTATCAATTGCAACTATTGCTGCGATAATTAACTGGATTACCATTTTGGTGACTCATATCAATTTTAAACGCAAATTTACTGGCATCAGCCACTATCCAATTTTCCTCTACCCTTTAAGTTCGATAATAGCCATAATATTTCTGCTTATGGTCGCAGGGGTTATGTATTTTATGCCTGATTTCAAATTCGCAATTATAATTGCACCAATTTGGCTGTGTTTGCTAAGCATTGGCTACTTCATCAAAACTAAATAATTAGTAGGTAAATAATATGACAGAACAAAAGAAATTACAACACCCTCTCAAAAACCGTCACATTCAAATGATCGCCTTAGGTGGCGTTATCGGTACTGGCTTATTTTTCGGCGCAGCCAAATCCATCCAATCCACCGGACCATCAATCATCCTGTCCTATATTTTAGGCGGACTGGTTATTTACATAATTATGCGTGCACTTGGCGAAATGACAGTCCATCACCCCTCATCAGGTTCATTTAGTGATTATGCTAATCGTTATATCAATAACTACACCGGATTTATTGCCGGCTGGACGGCATGGTTTGAATATACCGTCGTATGCATGGTCGAACTGACTGCCGTTACTTTCTTTTTAGATTATTGGATTCCGGGATTGCCACATTGGCTGGTTTGTCTTGGTCTGTTATTAATGTTTACGATGGTGCAGTTAATCAGCGTCCGTTTATTTGGTGAATTTGAATTTTGGTTTGCAGGGATAAAAATTGCGGCAATTATATTGATGCTCTTATTTAGCGCATATTTAGTTACATTCAATCCGCAAGTTCATGCTGGGACTATTAATAACTTACATAGCTACGCTAGTCTGGATGTATTCTTTGCTAGTGGCGCTAAAGGGTTCCTTTTCTCACTTGCAATCGTCATCTTTTCGTTCGGTGGTACTGAATTTGTGAGTATCGCAGCAGGTGAAGCTGAAAATCCGCGTAAATCAATCCCTCAGGCAATCAGCGGTGTAATTATTCGTATTATTCTCTTCTATATCTTAACAATTCTGGCGATTATTTGCTTATATCCCTTTAATAAATTAAATGCTAATGTCAGTCCATTTGTCGATGTATTCAAAGAAATTGGGATTAATCAAGCAGCCACGGTAATGAATGCAGTAGCAATTACTGCTGCGCTCTCGGCGTTTAATAGCTGCATGTACGCAGCCTCACGGATATTATTTAGTTTAGCCAAACAAGGCTCTGCACCAGCTAAATTAGCAATACTTAATAATATTAATATCCCGAGCAAAGCACTGCTTTTTACTAGTTTCTGCATCTTAATCAGCGTAATTGTAAATTATATTTTTCCCGAAAAAGCAATTATGTATTTGCTAACCATTGCCACTTGTGCGATCTTGACTTGCTGGTTTTTAATTTTATTAACTCAGATTTACTTCCGTAAAAAAATTGCACTTGATAAAATCAGTTATCGTCTTATTTTATACCCAGCTAGCAATATTTTTGCGATGTGTTTTCTAATTATGGTGATGTTTATTATGTTGTGGATTGATGATATGCGTGCTAGCGTAATTGTTACACCAATCTGGATTTTTGCTTTATCAATCTTCTATGCCTTTAATAAAAAAATTAAAAGTAAAACCAATGGCTAAACTTAAAAACCGTCATATTCAAATGATTGCACTGGGTGGCGCAATCGGAACTGGCTTGTTCTTTGGTGCTGCGAAATCAATTCAACTCACCGGCCCCTCAATCGTCCTTGCTTATATTATTGGCGGTTTAGTGATGTATATCATCATGCGTGCACTTGGCGAAATGGTAGTGCATGAACCAAATTCCGGAGCATTCAGCCACTATGCACATAAGTATGTCGGTGCTTATCTTGGCTTCTTATCTGGCTGGTATGCTTGGTTGGAATACACTATTGTGTGTATGCTAGAAATAACCGCGGTTACCTATTTCTTAGATCTATGGTTTCCAGGAATTCCACACTGGATTACGATTGCTGCAATTTTAGTCATATTCTTTGCAATTAATATAATCAACGTTAATTTATTTGGCGAGTTTGAATTTTGGTTTGCCGGAATCAAAGTCGTGACAATTATTGCTATGATCATCTTTGCACTTTATCTAATGACTTTTGACAATAGCGTTCACTCGGGAATAGCGACTAATTTCCAGACTAATATTGCCCATAATTTCTTTGCCAAAGGCAGTAGTGGCTTCTTATTCTCCATGGTACTGGTTATATTCTCATTTGGTGGTACTCAGTTTGTTGGGATTGCGGCTGCAGACGCTGAAAACCCGCAAAAAAGCGTGCCACGAGCAATTAATGGCGTGATTTTTCGAATTGTGATTTTCTATATTGGAACATTGTCGGTAATAATCTGCCTCTACCCATGGAATAAACTATCGGCAGATGTCAGCCCATTTGTCGATGTATTTCGAAAAATAGGTATTCCTGCCGCTGCCGGAGTCATGAATCTAATTGCGATTACCGCAGCCCTATCGGCATTTAATAGCTGCTTATATGCCGCGGCACGAATGTTGGCTAATTTAGCACGCCAAAACAGCGCACCGCGTGGATTAGCTAAAATAAATAATAAGCAAATTCCACATAATGCGGTAATCTTTACTTGTATCATAATTGCTCTTACGGTCTTAATTAATTATTGGTTTCCAGATAAGGCCATTATTTATTTAATTGCAATTGCAACTACATCAATTATCGTGACTTGGACAACGATCTTAATCTGTCATATCTATTTCCGCAAGCAAAACCCTGATTTAAAATATCGCTTACCCTTATATCCAGCAAGTAATTACCTTGCAATTGGTATACTCTTGCTAGTTGTCATTATTATGACGCAAATGGCAGATATGCGAATGGCAGTTTATTTAATGCCATTATGGATTGGATTATTGAGTATTGCCTATCGCATGAAAAAAACGATGCAAATTCGGACAATTACTAAGAATTAAATAAGTGATATAAATTCGCTTATGTTATAATAACGGGAAGTGTCTCGTAAATTTTTAGTTGCGGCTCCTCACCGTGAAAAATTTTACATTAATTAAAGGAAAAAAATTACATGGCTAATACAGCTCAAGCTCGCAAACGCGCTCGTCAATCGATTACTCGTCGTGAACATAACTTTGCATTACGTACTCAATTCCGTACTGCAATTAAAAAAGTATTAAAAGCAGTTCAGGCTGGTGACAAAGAAGTCGCTAAAACTGAATTTGTTAGCGCTCAATCAACTATTGATAAAATTGCTCGTAAAGGCATTTTCCATAAGAATAAAGCGGCTCGTCATAAAAGCAAATTATCTGCTAAAATTAAAGCAATGGCCGCTTAATCAAGCGCACATTCAAGAGCTCGGATTACCATCCGGGCTTTTTTATTAATATTGTAGTAAGTTTAAAATATCATTTCCCATTCGCTCCAATTTTACTTGTCCTATTCCATAGACTTGATTTAAATCCGCCAAAGTCTGCGGTCTATTATTAAGTATCTCACGTAAACTTCGATCAGATAGGATAGCATGATGCGAAACTTTATGCCGAATGGCCATCCCATGCCGCCAGTTAAGCAAGTTTTGATATATCCGCTCTTCAAGCTCAGTTTTCAACCATTGTTGAGAATTAGCACTTTCAGTAACTTTAGTTGGATTCTTTTTAAACCAAACCGATTGAATCCCGCGCAAAACTGGCAATGAATTAGCATTAAGCTTTAATGCCCCATTGCTGAAATCTATATCAATCAAATTTTGGCTATAGAGCTGGCGAATGCTACGCCGTAAATCCTTTTCGCTGTGCTCACTGGCGATACCAAAGGTTGAAAGTCGATGATGTTCCCAAACTTGCACTGCAATGCTTGCCTTGCCTCTTAAAACGTCAATTACTTGGGTAATCGCAAATTTCTGTTGCATTCGATAAATAGCTGATAATATTTTTTGTGCTAATACTGAACCATCAATTAAATTTTGCTGATTTAAGCAAACATCACAATGTCCACAGCTCTCACTTTGCTCACCAAGCGCATGAAGCAAACTCTGCCGCCGACATTGTAAGCTATCACAATAAGCAATCATTTTTTTTAATTTATCCAGCTCATAGCGTTTTTTTAAATCACTAACTTCGCTTTCGTGTATCATCTGTGATAACTCATAGATTTCTTTAAATCCATAATTTACAATACTATTAGCAGCCATTCCATCACGCCCGGCACGACCTGATTCTTGATAAAAACTATCTATCGAGCGCGGCATATCAAAATGATAGACATAACGCACATCTGGCTTATCAATCCCCAAGCCAAATGCCACTGTTGCCACCATAAGAGCGCTAGAGCTTTGTAAAAATTGGTTTTGATGATCTGCTCTGACTACATTGTCTAAACCAGCATGATAGTTAATCGCATTGACTCCGCTGCTTTGTAAAAACGCAGCAACATCATCAACTTTCTTACGTGAGTTGCAATAAATAATACCGGAGTCAGATTTATGCTTATGGACATAATCCAAAAGCTGCTTTTTGCCATTATTTTTTTCTTGGGCTGCATAATAAAGATTTGCGCGATTAAATGAAGTACTAAATATTGTTGCATCTTTTAACTGCAAAAAGTGCAAGATATCAATTTTAGTATAATAATCAGCAGTAGCAGTTAATGCAAGACGTGGGACTTTAGGAAATAGTTTAGCAAGAGAGCTTAAACGTTGATACTCTGGGCGAAAATCATGCCCCCAATGTGAGACACAGTGTGCTTCATCAATTGCAAATAAAGAAATTTTAAGATTTTGGAGAAAACTGATAAACCAGTCGTTAGTTAATCGCTCAGGTGTGAGATAAATTAGCTTTACCTGACCGGCTCGGATTTTAGAGAGTGAGTGCTGATTTTCTTCATGAGACAGGGCAGATGACAAATATACTGCACTTACGCCATATTCAAGTAAAGTCGCAACCTGATCTTGCATCAAAGCAATTAACGGCGACACAACAACTGCCACGCCATCAAGCAACAGCGCAGGTATTTGATAACATAATGACTTGCCGCCACCAGTTGGCATTAAAGCCAGTGCGCTATTACCCGCAAGGACGTGGTTAATTACTGCCTCTTGCTGCCCAACAAAGCATGAATAACCATAAACATGATTTAAGATATCGAGAGGGGTTAGTTTAGACACCGTTAGTTATTAATTTAGAATCTATGCAAATATACTAATCAAATAAATTAAGTTTACTATCAGAGCTTTTATAGTGTACCAAAGGTACAACTTTTTTTACACCATCAACGCTTTTAGTTATATTAATCATATTTTCTAGCTGAGATTTAGAGATGAGACCCAAAATATAAACAACACCTTTTTCGGTAACAATTTTCACATCATTGCTGTTAACATCACCGCTGCTAAATAAACTTGTTTTTACCTTACTGGTTATATAAGTATCTTCGCTTGAAGTTGAAACATATTTGGAAGAAGTATTTACGTAATCATAAACCTTTTGTACGCTATCAAAATTTTTTGCAGTTCGAACTATTTTAAAGCGCTGAATTAAACTAGTCGCTTGTCCGGTTAAAAGAACTTCATGGTTATAAACCGTAGCTGAAACATGGTCACTCTCAAACTCACTACTCATGTATTTAACAGTTAAATCACGGGTAATATATTGATCACTTGTAACCGTAGCAAGACTCCGAGGATCAGTAACTGCCAATGCCGCGTTGGCACAGCCTGTCAAACTAAGCAAAATTTGCCCACACAAAACAGTTAACCCTAATTTGATAATAACTTTGCTAAATTTCACCGCAGCACTTCCCCACACTCAATTTTTAGTTATAGTAATTAAAAAACATGAACGCCTTATCCAGGCGTTCATCATAGTTTACTCTTCATCCATCATATCGTCAAACTCTTCATCACCCAGATCGAGCTCCAACCCCTCTACCTCATTAAAACTATCTAAGAAGCTTTTAAGTTTATCTGAGCGATTTGGCTGACGAAGTTTACGAATTGCCTTAGATTCAATCTGACGAATCCGCTCACGGGTAACATCAAATTGACGCCCAACCTCTTCCAATGTATGATCGGTTAAAGTATCAATACCAAAGCGCATGCATAATACTTTTGCCTCACGAGGAGATAAGGTATCCAACACTTCTCGTACAGTTTTTTTCAAACTATAATCAACGCCATGTTCAGCAGGTATTACCGTTGACTTATCTTCAATAAAATCACCATAACTTGCATCATCTTCATCGCCAATCGGAGCATCCATTGAAATCGAATCATAAGCTACCTGATAAATCTTACGAACTTTTTCTTCACTAATATCCATCCGTTCAGCTAATTCTTTGGTAAGAGGTTCACCAGATTTCTCCTGCAAGAGTTTCCGATGCTCTTTACTCATTTTATTGATCGTTTCAATCATATGTACCGGAATCCGAATTGTACGCCCCTGATCGGCAATCGCACGGGTAATCGCCTGACGAATCCACCACGTTGCATAAGTTGAAAATTTAAATCCTTTGCGATATTGGAATTTATCAATTGCTTTAATTAAACCAATATTACCTTCCTGAATTAAATCTAAGAAGTGCAAGCCTCGGTTGGTATATTTTTTAGCAATTGAAATAACCAGACGCAAGTTTGATTCAACCATATCAGTACGCGCTTTTTTCTGTTCTTTTTCAGCAATCATCAATTGTTTATAAAGATTTTTGATTACTGAAACCGAAATTTGTAAATCATCAGCTACGACTTTAATTTTTTCTTGATGCTCAACAATATCAAACTTCATACTTTCAAACAAATCAGCATATTTTTTCGCAGCAACATGCGTTTCTACCCATGAGGTTTCATTGCCAATAAACTCCTTGCGGAAACGATCTTCAGGAACTTTAATTAACTCACAAGCGATATGAAAAATTTCATTTTCATGTTGTTTAATAACTTTATGAGCTTCTCGCAATACATCACAGAAAACTTCAATCTGTTTATTGGTAAAACGTATTGTGCTTAGCTGCTCAGTAAGCTCTTGTAAAACTTCATTATACTCTGGAGAACTAGAAGTATATTTTTTAATTACTTTATTTTGTTTTTCAACAAGCTTATCAAATTCAACAAAGAACTCCGCAGTTCCCTCTCTAAGTTTCTCTAGTGCTATTCCAGATAACTCCTCCTCATCATCGTCAGAAAAGCTCGCAGGCGCAGCATTCTCTATACTAATCACGGGATCATTTTCATTGCCTATTAACTCATCAACAAAATTTTCAAGCTTGGTTTTACCATTTAAAACATCCTGGTAAGCACAGGAAATCAAATTTACAATTTTGGGGCAATCTGCAATTGCTGAAATCATCGACTGAATACTGGTTTCTAATTTGCGGGCGATTTCCGCCTCATCAGTTTTATCTAATAAATCATAGGTACCAATCTCACGCATATACATCCGCACCGGATCTGTTGTACGACCAAACTCATTGGATGCAGTAGTGCTGGTTAGAATTTTCTCAGCCTCTTCTACCGCAAACTCATCATCATTAACGGTTGCAGAGGATGTACCAGAAATTAAAAGCTCTTCCTGACTAGGCTCATACTCAAAAACTTTAATCCCAATAGTTTCAATCATCATTACGATTTGCTCGATAATTTCAGGATCAATGATGTGATCCGGTAAATGATCATTAATTTCAGCATTGGTTACATAACCGCGCTCTTTACCCTTGCCAAGCAAATAATGTAATTTAGTTTTTTGTTCATCAAGCTTACGTAATTCTTCTGCACTCAGATTTTCAATTCCAAAATCAACCAAGCGCATCAAATTCTTTACATCAGCGACTTCTTCTTTGCCATTTTTGCGCGGTCCACGGCTTTTACGACTTTTCCCACGTTCTAGTGCATCACGGCTAATAACACTGCTACCGTCAAATTCGTCTAAACCATTTTTCTTTCGCGCTAAAATAACTCGTGAAGGATTAACTACGGTTTCGCTTAATATTTGTTTACTGTCTTTTGTCATTATATAATTTCTTTCAGCTTGATTTTTTAATTAAAATATTTTTAGCTTGCTCTAAGTAATAAAACATTGAGATTAAAGTCAAAATTACCGCAGCTAACATCAATAAATTCCCTATTAGATTAGTATAAAAATCTAAGAGCAAAAACCCGATTGCCAACATCTGACAAGCGGTCTTCAATTTTCCAATGTAAGCAACTGCTACACTTTTAACTTCGCCAACCTGAGCCATCCATTCACGTAAAGCAGAAATTGCAATCTCTCGGACAATAATAATTATTGCAGCAAAAACAAACGTTCGATGCAAATTTACTAGTACTACCAAGCTCGCAGCAACTAATGCCTTATCGGCTACCGGATCTAAAAATGCACCAAAACTTGACTCGAGCTTCATTTTGCGTGCCAAGTAGCCATCGAGATAATCCGTGATTGCTGCAAACGCAAAAATACTTGTTGCAACAATGTTTTTATATGGCATACTTAGTAAAGAGTCTGGAAGATAATAGACCCCAACAAAAAATGGAACCAGAACTATTCTAAGCCAAGTCAAAATCGTTGGTAGGGGCATTTTATTTAGCATGTGAGTTAAGCTTTATTAATATCATGTATTCGATAAATCTGACTTTTCAATGAAAAAACTTGTAAATTTGACTAGCTAGCTCAAATCCAATTCCTTCAACTTGTTGCAGTTGTGAAATTTCCGCATCGGCAACACCCTGAGCACTGCCAAACGAGGCTATTAACGCTCTGCGTTTAGTTGCACCAATTCCGGGAACATCTTCAAGTCGTGAGGTACTCATCCGCTCTATTTGTTTTTTTCGATGACCTGTTATTGCGAAACGATGTGCCTCATCACGTAAGGACTGCAATAATCTAAATATTTGTGGCTCTTGTCGAAAACTTAATTGAGTATCCTCGTCGATAATTATTTTATCGTACTCTGCCTTGCGGTGTTCGCCCTTAAAAATGGCAATAACTTTGATTTTATCATAAAAGCCCAACTCAGCAAGCAGGTTTTTAGTGATCTTTAGCTGGATTTTACCGCCATCGACTAAAATCACTTCTGGTAATACAACTTCAGAATTTGCCAGACGACGACGCAAGACTGTATCCAATGCCAACAAATCATCACCACCAATGCTATCTGGTAAGTTATATTTGCGATAAAGAAGATGATCAATTTTGCCACCAGAATAGACAACCATCGAAGCTAATGCTTGAGAACCTTGATTATGACTGGTATCATAACACTCAATCCGGCTAATTGAATCAACTCTCAAAAAACTGCACAACTTAACCACTGCTTCATGATATATATTGTTTAATTGCTGATTTTCAATAACCTTAGTCAAATTATTTAATCCCATCTGGGCTAATTCACTAATCCGGGCTTTTAATTTCAAATTAATTGTAATACGATAGATTTGATAAAAATTTGTTACAAATTCAGGATTAAGTCCAAAATCAAGATAAACCGTTTGTATAGGATGCTCATCAGCATAGTAACGCTCTAAAAATGCTTCCAGTAAAACCTCTTCGGAATCTACCAGTGCTTGCATAAAATGTTTATCACCAACGTAGAGACCACCACGCAACATAATCATGTATAGATAAAAACGCTGCCGCTCAACTTTTACAACTAAAATATCGGCATTTATGGGTAATTGGCTATCACTAATAATTTGCTTACTTTGCAATTGCTGGATTAAACTAATTTTATCGCGTAATACTCCTGCCTGCTCAAAATCCAGACTATCTGCGCTTTCATACATTTCCTTACTTAAGCGAGCTACCAAATCACCATAATTACCGGATAAAAACTCCCGCGCATAATTTACATACTGACGATATTCTTCTGCTTTGACCTTATTTACGCAGGGCGCGCAACACAAATTAACTTGATGAAGCATACACGGGCGTGAGCGATTAGCAAAAACGCTATCACTGCAAGTTCTCAGCTTAAATAAGCGCTGTAAAGTATCAAGTGTTTCCTTGACTGCAGCTGGGTTGGGATATGGACCAAATACTGATTCACGCGGCTTTGTCTTACCTCGAAAATACTCAATTAATGGAAATTCATGCTGCGTAATTCGGATATAAGGATAACTCTTATCATCACGAAAAATGATATTATACTTAGGCTTGAGATTTTTAATCAAATTACTTTCAAGCAGTAAAGCCGAAGATTCATTAGCCGTCACGGTTAATTCCAGCGTTGTAACTTTACTTAGCATGAGGCTAATTCGCGGGGATAAATCAGTTTGTTTTTGAAAGTATGACTTAACTCGTTTGATTAGGCTCAACGCTTTACCAACATAAAGTAATTCACCATCGCTGGCATAATAGCGATAGACGCCGGGAGAATCTGGAATCTGCGCTAAAAAGGAATTATCAGCAGTAACATTTATTTTCATCTATTTAAACCAAAAATCAACAATAACCCCAGCAGTTAATAAAATTCCAATCTGATTATTAAATAAAAAAGCTTTGAAACATTGCTGGCGATTTTGGTTTTTAATCTGCTGATAAACATAATAAATCAGGTATAGTTCGCATAACAAGGCAACAAAGTAAGTAATACCCATATTTTGCTCGACACCAACCATACACATAATAAACAAAAACATGCTATAACAAAGCATAATTATTGGAATAACTGATTTACCAAAAGTAATTGCCGAAGTTTTAATCCCAATTTCTAGATCATCAGGTAAATCAACTAATGCATAAATCGTATCGTAAGCCAGCACCCAAAAGATATTCGCAACAAAAATTAGCCAGCCAACAGCTGGAATATGTCCTGAGCTTTGAATGAAAGCCATCAAAATTCCAAAACTAAACGCGACACCGAGATACAGTTGAGGAACAGCAAAAAAACGTTTAAAAAATGGATAGCTAACAAAAATCAGTAATGCTGGTATCGACCACAATAATGTCAAAGGGTGCAAGGTAAAAGCAGCCAAAAGAAATGCAGCTAAACTTAATCCGGCACTCACTAATAGCGCATTTTTTTTAGAAATGGCGCCAGTTACCAATGGGCGATTAGCGGTACGCTCGACTGCCCCATCAAATTTACTATCAGCATAGTCGTTTATGGCACAACCTGCAGCACGGGTTAAAAACACTCCCAAGCTAAAGACTAGTAATATTTTAAGCGGTGGGATAGCAGCATAAGCAAACCACAGTCCCCACCAGGTTGGCCATAATAACAATAACGTACCAATTGGTTTATCAAAGCGAATCAGACGTAAATAATCTTGTAACATAGTTGCGACTTAATAAAATTAGTTATTTTGCAGCGAGATTTTACACCACCTATAAGATTGATTACAATATATCCGCTTTCCATTATTAGTGGATTGCAGCTCCAGATAAATTAATTTGGTATATAATAACGCAATAGTTTAGTTTTTTAGTAAAGGATTTAATCATGGATTTCACATTACCAATCACCACGGGTGGAGAATTTACACTGAGTAGTTTAGATCGTCCACTGGTATTATTTTTTTACCCTCGCGATAATACGCCTGGTTGCACGATTGAAAATCAAGATTTCAGCAAGCTGTATCCAGAATTTTTAGCTGCTGGTTATGAGGTGTTAGGTATTTCACGCGATAAAAATACTACCCACTGCAATTTCCAGAAAAAACATGGGTTACAACATCAGTTACTGGCTGATCCAGAAGAGACAGTATGTAATCTCTTTGGCGTTATGAAAAATAAAACCATGTATGGTAAAGCTGTTCGCGGAATTGAACGCAGTACTTTTATTTTAAACAAAGACCACGAAATCATTAAAGAGTGGCGTAAGGTTAATGTAGACAACCATGCGCAAGAGGTATTAGATTTTATCAAGAGCTTATAATACAAATAGCTTATCAGGTAATATTTGCTAAGTTACTTTTGAAACTATTTTTTCATTGTGCGGAATTTAACCGCACAATGATTATCCTCTCTTTAAGGGCTCGTTTAATCTATTGACCAGCTACAGGCGTCCAGCTAACTGAAGTGTGAAGCTTATCGTTTTCACCCAAAGCGATGCCTTCACGACGAGGATCTGCACCACCTGCCCAACCGCTACCATCACGAATAATATTAGCCTCACCACTGAAAACGTCCTTACGTTGAATAAGCTCACCATAGGATTCCAATTGTGGCACCATAACACTGACTGCTGAATCACCAGATTCAACTATTGGATCATTATTTATTGCACAAAAATTAGGGTATGCTGCAGCTTCATATGGATTTAATTTGAAATCCAACATTAAAATTAGGTTGCGCGCAACCGTACAAATAATGAAGCTACCACCTGGTGAACCAGCAACTGCATATAATTGCTTATCTTTATCCAAAACGATTGTTGGTGAAATTGAAGAACGTGGACGCTTACCTGCTTCAACCCGATTAGCAATTGGTTTACCACTTGCTGTAACTGACTCAAATGAAAAATCAGTAAGCTCATTATTTAAGAAGAACCCATCAACAAATAAATGACTACCGAAGGTATTTTCAACAGTAACCGTCATTGAAACCGCATTACCATTTTTATCAACCACCGAGATAGAAGTAGTCCCATGCGGCTTAGGGCTAACATCTGGAGCATAACGAGTGTCGATGCCAGCTGGCACACCTGCTGCAACTGGCGTCGCTAATGCTGATTCGGTAATTAACTCACTGCGTTGACTTAAATAACCAGTATCAAGCAATCCATCAACAGGCTGTTTGACAAACTTAGGATCGGCAAGATATTGATTACGATCAGCATATGCTAATTTACTGGCTTCTAAAAAGGTATAAACCCATTTGCTATCTGTAACATCTGTCGATTTATATTTATTCGCAAATAACTTAACCAGCTCTTGTGAAGTAACACCGCCAGCCGAGGATGGTGGTACCGAGCAAAGCTGATATCCACCACGATAATCACTACATAGTGCATTGCTGCTTAATGCACGATAATTACTTAAATCTTTTAGAGCAAAAAGTTTTTGCTGGGCATGATCATTAACTACTTTTACAATATCCTTGGCAATTTTGCCAGAGTAAAAATTATCTGGAGTTTTAGCAACTTGAGCTAATGTTTCAGCATATGCCGGATTTTTTATCATTTGCCCAATAGGTTTAATCGTTTTATCCGCATTAAAGTAAACTTTTACAACCGCCGGATTATTTACCAATACATCTTGTTCCTCGAGTAGCTCTTTATGAAGAATTTTACTCATTGGAAAACCATTTTTAGCTAATTTAATTGCTGGCTGAAGTAGCTCAGCCCATTTAAGCTTACCTGATTGCTGGTGCATTTTATAAAACATCGCAATTTCACCTGGAACACCAACTGAGCGAGAACTTAACCATGCAGTTCGGAAATCAAGCGGCTGACCACTTTCAGTTAAAAACCAAGCAGGCGTTGCAGAATGTGGCGCAACTTCACGTCCATCATATGCAATCAGTTTTTTATCATGATAACTTACAGCATAACCACCGCCACCAATCCCTGAAGATTGTGGTTCAGTAAGTCCCAACACAAAAGCAGCAGCAATTGCAGCATCTGTTGCTGAACCACCTTTGGCTAAAATATCTTGCGCAGCCTGACTTGACCATGGGTTATTGGTAACTACCATTGATTTTTTACCAAAACCCAATCTTTGCTCAGCTAGCGCCGCCTTACTTTCTGCATTCAAGCTATTCGAATCAACTGCAGAAGCAGTTGTGAAGACCGAAGAAAATAAGCAAACAGCCAATACCGATAAACTAAATGTAGGCTTCTTACTCATATGACTAACTCCTTAAAATATAGTTACTGATTATAATAATTCGCTGTTCAAATGAGGATGACTCAAATTTAGCATAAAAGGGTGACAATCGCATTAGCAAAGCTATTGATTACATAAAACAAACATAAATCCAATGCCACACATCTCCGAGAACTAAACTTTACTAAAACGCTAACTATAACATCTCAGTTTAATTTTAGAAACCCTGAAAATATTAAGCCCAGCTTTTTTTGGGTGGTAGATTATTATTGTATCCAATCATATTTACTATCTTGATCTAGCTATATAATTTTTCTCAACTATAATCTTTTCGCGTAATAATTTACTGACATCTGTCAATAATTCATGGCTGCATAGCAGATACATATCCTCTGGTTGTGCTTGAGCCAAAATATACTCAGTAGCCTCTAGCTCATTAGGGATAACTTTTAGCTGCACTTGCGGATAACCTTGTCTGAGTAATTCAAGCCTAAATAATTCTGGCATCTCACCCAATACACTGCCACGAAGCGACTCTTGAAACTCTTTAATCACAAGCAAATCAACTTTATGCTCAAGAATAATTTTGACCACTTCAGGAATTGTCTCACGCCTATCCGCAGTATTACCATACATCAACCCCAAACGCCCATTTAGGCCATGTAATTTACGAAACTCTTGTGCTAAATCAAGAATATTACGCACTCCAGCCAGATTATGTGCAATATCTACCACTAAATGCCCAGCTACTTTAGAGTGGTAATAATTCCAGCGCCCAAAATTAGATCTGGCATCCGCACCAAATTTAGCCAGTCCAAACATAATTTGTGCCGGAGTTAAGCCCAGTGCAAAAGTAAGTGCTGTAGCATGAAGCACATTTTCATAATTATATTGAGCCAAACCATGGACAGTAATCGGAATCTGTGTAATATTATTTAAACGATGCACTTCATTGCAAGTTTGAATCACAATTTGCTGATTATCTAAATAAACCACGAAATTATTCATGGTTATAAACGGTTGAATTTCTTCTGCGTTTAATTTAGTAGATAAATATGCTTTGCGTGAGTTGTTCAAAGGAAACGCGCGAATATGCTCATCATCCAGATTAATAATCGCAATACCGTCCGTTTTTAAACCATTGTAAACAATTGCTTTAGCCGCCGCTAAATCTGCTAAATTTTCAATTCCATTTTGTCCGATGTGATCATGAAAAATATTGGTGACTGTCGCAGCTGTTGCATAATTAGGTAACAAACCGCGTTTGATAATCCCGCCACGAGCCACCTCTAAAATTGCAAGCTCTACCTTAGGATGCATAAGGACAAACTGATGTCCGCTTGGTCCGGATAAGTCACCCTCAGCCACTAATTTATTATTCACCATCACCCAGTCAGTTGAACAATAGCCTGATACCAATTTAGCTTTACGACAAATAAACTCAGTCAGCCGTGTTGTAGTAGTTTTACCATTAGTCCCTGTAATCAGTACGCTTGGGATATCGGCAATTTTCCCCCATGGGATATCTGCTAACTTGGTAATATTATTTAACTTACTTCTAAATTGATGGATTCCACTACCTAAGATTAACAAGTCTTTATGGACAAAAAAATTCACTTGCTTTTGCCGTGCTGTAGTGTATACTTTGCGTAGTAATAACTGCTGATTTTCGCGAATCATGGTTTTAAAACGTCGTTTAGAACGCTCGAATTTAATTGGAATATCATCGTCAATTAAATCCACGATGTCATACCACACCCAATCCAAAATCTCACAAGCTACCATTAATAGGTCGTAAGGATAACGTATCGCAACATTAAACCCATTGGAAAAAGTAATCATTTTTACTGCGTAATCTTTGATTGAAAGCACTGCTAGCAAACGACTTAGCTCATTTACATAACGCTCAGATACTTCTTCAATATTTCCATGCAATACAACATCAATTACGGCTCCTGCATCACTAAAAAATCTATTTTGACCAAGCAAACGAGAAGAAAAATATTTAGCATCATATAAACGCTTCAAAATGACCACCCCATCATTAAACACTTCAAAGATTATAGCATAAACAATATGAATTCTAAGTGTGCTCTGCAGCATTATCCAGCAAATTTTCGACCTGATCAATAATCTGTAATATTTGCTCTTTATGCTGATTAAGTTCAGTAACTTTACCACCAAACATATTCACGATAAGCTTCAACTCATTTATTAGTTCCCGCTTATCAGGAGTCCATTCACTATGGCTAACTAATTTAATTTCCGTACCATGCCGATTAAAAAAATTAGCAAACCACTCATTGCCAAATCTAAGCAAACGATCTTTATGAGCCATAAACAAAACTCTAACTTCACCTATTTCAATTTGCTCCAACAGTGGGTTAAATTGTTCACGTTGATAATTTAAGCTGCTATTATGATAAATACACCAATCTGTAATTTCCAAACTACAAGTTTTGGCATAGTTATTAATCAATTGTTGTTGTAACTGAATATCATCAACTTGCAACGCACATTAAGCACGACAATGAGCAACAATGGATGAGTTCACAAGTGCATGCACACCTTTATATTCAAGATATTGCTGCTTCGTATAATAGCGTCGATTGCTACCCGAACGTTGGGCAACCAATCTCCCCTGACTGTCCCAGCGTTGCAAAATTAAAACCGATTTACCGATTAAAGTCACAAACTCATGTGGCTTATAGATAGTTTTTGACATAATCCGCCTCGACAAAATATATTCAACATGCATATATTTTAGCATTGATTGAGTTAATTACCCAGCTATAAATGACAACTTTAGCTTCATTATGTTAGAATCTCAAGGTTCAAATTTTTAACTTAATCAGGAGTAATCATGAAATCAATAGCAATAATTTATCATAGTGGCTATGGGCATACTGCAAAACAAGCACAAGCCGTCTTAGATGGGGCTAAAAGTGTAAATGGGATCAACACACACTTGATTAGCGTCGCAGATGTAGCACAACATTGGGAAGTTTTAAATTCTGCCGATGCTATCATCTTTGGTTCAGCAGTGTATATGGGAAGTATTTCTGCTGAATTTAAAAAGTTTATGGAAGAGAGCTCTAAACTTTGGTTTACCCAAGCGTGGAAAGATAAATTAGCGGCAGGTTTTGTTAATTCAGCTAGTTTTAACGGCGATAAGCAAACCGCAATTATCCAACTGGCAACTTTTGCAGCACAACATGGAATGTTATGGGTTTCTTTAGGATTATTACCCGCAAACAGCTCAAAATCAGAGCGCAATGATCTCAACCGGATGGGGGCATCATTAGGTGCATTTGCTCAATCCGACTCAGATCTTGGTGCCGATGTAGTACCTCCTCTTGGTGATTTAGCAACCGCACGTTACTTAGGACAAAGAGTTGCCGAATTAACTCTACGTCAAAAGTAGTATAAAATGAAAAAAAACAATTATTCGCGCAGAAAGCCGTGGACATTTTAACTTTGGTTGGCTGGATACCTGGCATACGTTTAGTTTTGGCGAATATCACAACCGTGAGCGCATGCATTTTGGGGCACTCAGAGTCATCAATGATGATTTTATTGTCGCGGGAGGAAAGTTTCCTTCTCATCCGCATAATAATATGGAAATTATAACCATTGTTTTATCTGGTAGGGTCGAACATCAGGACAGTTTGGGTAATAAAGAATATATCAAAGCGGGAGAAATTCAGGCCATGAGTGCGGGTAGTGGAATTATCCATAGCGAAGCAAATCCGTCTTCAGAAGAAGCATTAAGTCTTTTTCAAATTTGGATTTACCCTCGTGAGCAAAACCTTACACCTCGTTATGCAACACGTAATTTTATTTCACAACTTGAGGTACTAAAAAATCAATGGCAGTTATTAGTTTCTCCGGTACAAAACAGAGAGCAACTAATGATTAATCAGGATGCTTATTTGTCGCTGGGTGAGTTCGATGACAACACTATTTCACACTCATATCAACTAAACTCAACTACGAATGGCTTGTTTATCATGGTAGTTGAAGGCAGCCTAGACGTCGAAAATGAGTTGCTAGAATCACGTGATGCCATTATGCTTAGTGATATAGAGCAGCTAATATTTAAAACCACCACGCGTACACGAATTTTAGCGATTGAAGTTCCAATGCTATTTCGTTAATGATTGAAGTAATAGCAGGGCAACCGCATATTAAACTTGCATAAATTCGTTGACTTATAGTACCTTATCGTCATCTAAATAAAAAGGGTG
>JAIEPY010000058.1 GCA_019748155.1 Burkholderiales bacterium
GGGCAGGATTCGAACCTGCGAAGGTAAAACCGCCGGATTTACAGTCCGGACCCGTTGGCCGCTTGGGTAACCTCTCCATTGATGAGGTACTCATTGTATCCAAAAACTGCTCCCCCGTCAAGTAAAAATTGAATTTATTTTGCTAATAAAAATCAACACATCTACAAACAGCAACCAGAACAATAAATTAATCTTAGTAACAATAAAGCGCATATCTCATTGCATACTCAAGATTAAAGAATTTTAATTTATTCCATAGACTATATTCAAACTTGAAATTGTGGTAGTTGCTGCATTACCAGCTGGCGGATTGGAGTTATATGTCAATTGATAATTAATCCCGATACCAAAATTTTTATTAATTTGTATGTTTAAAGTAGATATCGAATAGGTTGTCGTATTATTCTGAGCCGCTGTATTTTGTAATTGTTCATAAAAAGTCAGGATATTACTTAGATTTAGATTATACGTTGCTTGGCTTAGCCATTGTGGCTGGGTACTAGCAACATTAGTAGAAACAACCTGGCGTTGCTGTAATCCTGGTCCAAGTGCTAGTTGTAAACCCATTAAATCATTATTGAAAATCTGCAGCTTGTAACCGATATTTTCATTCCAGACATAGTAATAACCGTCGTTTGCATCATTTAAATAAGATGCTTGGGCAAATATACCGCTATATTTATTATACATATATGCACCATTTTGTTGGAGATATAGTCTATTTTTATTTGAGCCTGACCCAGAAGTCTGTAGATTATCATACTGACCGATAGTGTTAAATTGCCAGCCGACAGCTCCTGATTCTGGTTTGTAATTAACAATAGCACTACCATTGACACTACTACTGTTAGTGTCACCGCTGGCACTACCTGCACCAAAACCAAACTGCGAGCCCAGCCATGGATTATATGCTGGTTTAGCTGGTAGCGGAGCAAAAATACTAGCATTAACAGATGTTACTGGCAGCACCTGTGATTCATAAAGCGTCGCAATTGAATTATAATAACTTGATTTTTGAGCATATTGATTTGCTAATTGGTGATATTGATCTGCCAGCGAAATACTTGATTCTGCCTCGAGCAACTCCGTTGCCAAACAATAATTACACGAGTAGAAAGCACTACTAGCAGCTATAAATAATAATTTTTTCGACATTTGCATATAGTCCTTTTCCTAATTTCTCAATTCATACAAAATTCATTACTTTGATAAGTCTCCTTTATGATTTCTAGGTTATAAATAGTAAAAATCTTTAAGCAAGTATTATTTGCTTAAAGATTTTTACAGAAATAAAGATATTTGAATCTTATTGATATTGATTAATAATATAACAACATCACCGCGTATTAATGACGAAAAACGAACTATACCTTCACACTATGTTTACACTTAGGACAAATATGCTGTGTACCTTTAGTTTTGGTCGTATGTACCATCATCACTGGATAATCACATTCTGGACAGCTCGCACTAATTGGCTCATATTTGAAAATAGTTTTACATTCTGGGTAATTATTACAAGAATAAAACACACCAAAGCGCCCTTTTTTCGGAATAACTTTACCCTTCTTACATTCCGGACAACCCACCGCATTTTCAACTTCCGGAGTATCCATATTTTCAATGTGCTTACACTTCGGATAATTAGCACATGAGATAAATTTACCAAATTTACCACTACGGATTAATAGCTTGCCTCCATCTTTAGGACAAACGCGCCCTTCAACTTCTTCGGGCGGTGCAACGACTTCGCTATTCCCGTCTTTATCGACTTTACGCATATAATTACACTCTGGATAGCCGGAACAACCAATAAAGCGCCCGTATTTACCAAAGCGCGAGATTAGAGCTTTGCCACATTCAGGACAGTTTTCATCAAGTTTTTCGCTGGTTAGTTCCATTTTAGAAATATTTTGTTTCTCGGTCACCAAAGCGTGTAGCTCATCCCAAAATTGGTGTAGCGTCGGTAATTTTGCGCTCTTGCCAATCGCAATATTATCCAAAGTATCTTCTAAATTTGCCGTAAATTGTAAATCAACATATTTAGTCAAATGATTAGTTAGAAACAAGCTAACAATAGCACCGATTTCAGTTGGTACAAAGCGTTTTTTATCCATCACCACATATTCACGTTTTTTAAGCGTAGCAATGATTGAAGCATAAGTCGATGGACGACCAATCCCTAGCTCTTCTAGCGCTTTTACTAAAGAAGCTTCAGTATAGCGTGGCTTAGGTTCGGTTTGATGCGCGGTAATATCAAGGCTATCAACTGGTACCATTTCACCTTCAAGCAGCTCTGGCAAACGAGCTTCCTCATCTTCATTTACCACACTATCTTCAAAAGTTTCCTGATAAACTTTCATAAAACCATCAAAGTTAACCATAACTCCGTTAGCACGAAACACCGTATTTCCTAGTTCAAAATCAATTGCGGTTGTATCTAGAACTGCCGAACTAATCTGAGATGCTAGCGTACGCCGCCAAATTAACTCATAAAGTTTGAACTGATCAGCATTAAGATAAGCTTTAACACTCTCGGGTGTACGCAAAATTGAAGTAGGACGAATTGCCTCATGAGCTTCTTGCGCATTTTTAGATTTACTGGTATAGACATTGGCTTTTGCAGGTAAATAACGCTCATCAAAATTTGCCGTAATGTATTCGCGAATTTCTTCTATTGCTATAGCTGATAATTGCACCGAATCGGTACGCATATAAGTAATTAAACCCACAGACTCTTTACCTAATGCAACCCCTTCATATAGTGTCTGAGCAATACGCATGGTGCGATCAGTGGCAAAGCCTAACTGACGGGATGATTCTATCTGTAAGGATGACGTAATAAATGGTGCCGTTGGATTTTTCTTTTTTTGTTTCTTACTAACTTTACGAATTTTAGCTTGTTCAATCCCACTAATACCAGCGACAATATCTTTGGCATATTGTTCGGTAGTGATAGTGCGGGTTTCAATTTTAGTTCCTGCATGCTCGATTAATTTAGCGCGAAATTTAGTCCGCTCTTTATGGCTAAATAAGTGTACGCCAAAATAATCTTCTGGAACGAATTTCTTAATTTCATCTTCACGTTCACAAATCAAGCGTAAAGCCGGCGATTGCACCCTTCCCGCGGATAGACCAGGTTTAATCTTGCGCCATAACAAGGGCGAAACATTAAACCCGATAAGATAATCCAAAGTAAGCCTGGCTTGCTGAGCATCAACCAGATTAGCATCAATCTGGCGTGGATGAGCAACCGCTTCCAATATCGCTGGCTTGGTAATCTCATTAAATGTTACCCGGGCAATATAACGTCCGGCACATAAATTATTATCCCGTAAAATCTCAGTAATATGCCAAGCAATTGCTTCTCCTTCACGATCCTGATCGCTTGCTAGAAATATAGTATCGGCTTTTTTAGCCGCTGCCAAAATTTCATCAACATGTTTTTGATTTTTAGCAATCAATTGATACTTGGGTAAAAAATCGTTATCCACATCAATTGACCCATTTTTTTTGGGTAAATCACGTACATGCCCAAATGATGCTAAAACCGTAAATTCATTATCCAGATATTTACTAATAGTCTTAGCTTTAGCAGGAGACTCAACAATCAATAGCTTGCGTGCCATAATTAACCTTTAATGTATTGTAAAATTATTTGAGCAGTAATAAGCACTACCACTGCCACTAGAGTTTAATAGATTATACTTGTAATGCTGCAAATGGTAAGTTAAACCTTCCAAAATTAACTGCATCTCGTCATCTTCAAATTCACCATCCAAACCTAACTCGCCTAAGCGATCTAATAAAATCTCACGCTCAATTAAAGAAATGGTCTTGCTCTGCTCCCACTCCAGAATTTGGCGGATAATTTCCCGTGGCAAATGCTTCTCTTCCCAAGTACTGATGCTGCGAATTGCCAGAGGATTAATTTCTAAATCTTTGCCGCCTTGCAAAATTGGCGCAAACCACTCTAAAGCTTCAGAAATTTCCTGAGCAGTAAATTTATGTTCATTTAATAACTCTTTAACCAAACCTTCTTGATTAAAATATAAATTTTGATCTTTTGCTGTCGCAAATAAAAACTGTAGTATTTCGACCATATTCCACCTATCTAAAAACTCGTTGATAGCGCCCACCGCCGCAATTAATAATTTGCCCAGCTAGCTCCAACTCCAATAGTTTGCCACATAACTCACCAAAATCGATAGCTAATTTTGCACATAAACTATCTACCGATAGTGGATCATAGCCTAAAGCCCGTAGAATTGGATCTTCATTATTTGCATTAATATCATTATGAAACAGTGTATTTTGCGGCACATACAACTCATCCAGTATATCACTGGCAGTCTCAATTAATTTTGCACCTTGTTTGATTAATTTGTGGCATCCGCGTGCCATTGGGTTATGAATTGAGCCAGGAATCGCCATTACATCACGCCCCATCTCAAGCGCAAAATTGGCGCTTATCATCGAGCCGCCGTCACTCGCTGATTCAACTACCAAACATGCCTTAGTTAAGCCAACAATAACCCGATTGCGCCGTGGGAAATTTTGGGTTTGGGCTGGTGTGCCTAATTTAAACTCACTTAAAATCAAACCCTGCTTTGCCATTTGGCGATAAGTTTCACGGTTTGACGCTGGGTAAACCAAATCCATTCCAGTACCAATCACCGCAATTGACGAGGCTCCATTGGTTGCAGCCAGTGCACCTTCATGAGCTGCCCTATCAATGCCCGCAGCCAAACCGCTGACAATGGTAACACCACGACTAGCTAATTCATTTGCAAAGCTCTTAGCATTTTCGATACCCTGAGTACTTGGATGACGAGTACCGACCATCGCTATTTTATTAGGGTTTTGTAGTAAATTTAGATTACCCTCGGCAAAAAGAACTAGAGGCGGGTTGGCTATTTGTGCTAACTCTGCGGGATAAGAAGCATGCTCCAAAGTTAACAAATGGCGATTATCTGGTATTTGTAATTGCCAATCAAGTGCACTCTCAACAGCACCATCCACATCCGCACTCAAAAGGCTCTCGGCTATACCTTTGCTAACCACCGCAGACAGACTATTAAAATTTTGCGTAAAGATATTCTCAATACTAGCAAAATGCTGGATTAATTTTAATCCGGTTGCAGGACCTACCCCATAGCTAAAGGCAAGTTTTAACCATAATTTAAGATTTGTGTTTGTCATTCTTGGGATTGTACTACAGAATACAGCTCAATAGCATGATTAGAATTAGTTACCAGACCAAAAGATAATTTATCATATACTTTATAAACGATAACCTCACCAATAATTTCTGGCGGCATTACCAGATATTTGGGTTTATCTTGATTCGAGGTTGGATCAACAATTTTACGCGTGCTAGTAATATCAAAAACTAAACCAACATCTACGCCATCACGACTACCACGATTAATTACCACGGTATTGTCTTCGGCAGTAGAAGTCAATGAATCATAAAGCGCAACAATTTTACCGCTAATAATTTGATCTAGTTTATGTGGCACAATCACTGGAATATCTGGCTCTGCTACAGTCATAACCCGATCTAATTGGGAAATTTGACTAACTGTATTATTAACATGCAAGGTACTTACCGGACCAAGCTGATCTACAATAGCCGTACCATCCCAGCGCACTTCATAACCGAGTGACTCTTTACTATCCGGATCAACTATTTCACGAAATTTACTCAATACTGATACTTGCGAACCAACATCAATCCCAGTCAGACCCTTAACATAAATATTATCTCCGGCAGTATACATATATTGCCCAACTTCTCCACCAGCCACCACCACAGGAAGTGATTCAAAAATACTTTGATCAACCAAAGTTGGTTTCATCAATAAACTCCTAAGTTTACGGATTGACATTGGTGGCAATGCATCGCTATCAACATCTCTGGCAGTTGGAACTAATTTTTCGTAAGCGGGTGCATTTGAACTACTATTACCTCGATTAACTACTAAAATCTTATAGCCATCAACGCCAAGTATCTGTAACTGATCTCCCGGGTAGAGTTTAGTCGCATTAAAGCGGCTAACTCCCATAAATTGCGACCAATAGGAGATTTTCTTGAGATACATCTCTGCTAATTTCATTACAGTGTCTGTTTTTTTCACAGTATAACTGCGTGGTGCAGTTGATTTTAGCAACTCAGCACGCACGCCACTGGCACTACTTTGTACACTAACTATACTAGGCGTAGAGTCCGTAAAGGAGATACTAGCATCACTTTCTGCAGCATAGCATACTGACAAACTTAATGAATTTATCAACAATAATAATATTTTTTTGAGCATTTAATTAGCTTTCTTGCTAGAATAACGTTCTTCATAACTAGTATTATATATTTTTTATCTGCTTAATCAAGGTTTTATTAATGGCTATTTTATCAATTTTACATTATCCTGACCCGCGGCTGCATCTAAAAGCTAAAGAGGTTACAGAATTTAATGCTGAACTTAAACAATTAGTTGCAGACATGGCTGAAGCTATGTATGACAGCAACGGCATTGGTTTGGCTGCCAGCCAAGTCAATATTCAAAAGCGTTTATTCATAATGGATTTGGCCAAAGAAGGTGAAGCTTCCCGCCTACAAGTATTTATTAATCCACGTTTTTTAGAAAAACGCGGTGAAGTACGTGGTGATGAAGGATGCTTATCTGTGCCGGGAGTATTTGAACCAGTCACCCGTGCAGAATGGATTAAAGTTGAATATCAGGATCTGGATGGCAAAAAACATCTGCTGGAATGTGATGGCTTACAAGCAATCTGTATTCAACATGAAAACGATCATCTGGATGGCAAAGTTTTTGTTGATTACCTCTCTGGACTTAAACAAAATTTCATCAAGAAGAAGATGAAAAAACTTTTTAAAGATGAAAGATAAGATGAATATCAAACCCAAGTATATTTACGCAGCTGTGGTAATTTATCTTATCACGGCTTTTTTTTCTCTCGGACACCTTCACCCCGATGAATACTACCAGATACTAGAATTCGCGGCTTATAAGCTACAATTAAACTCACCGCATGGACTAACCTGGGAGTTTTATGATCAGATTCGCCCGGCATTTCAGGCATGGATTGTCGTCTATCTCTACAAATTAATTGCATTGGTTAATCAACCCAACCCATTCTTTGTTGCATTTTTAACCCGAGCACTCTCGGGGGCATTATCCTTAGCGGCAATAATTCTTTTTATTGACACTTTTAAGCATGAATTAAAAACTCCCACTAAGCAAAAATGGTTTATTTTATTGAGTATTTTTAGCTGGATTGCAATTTTTAACGGCATTCGTTACTCCTCAGAAAATATTTCGGCTAAGTTATTTTTAATCGGAATGTGTCTACTCTTTTGGCCTAAATTCCGCCGCAACTATCTAGGTTATCTGCTAATCGGAATTATTCTGGGGATGAGTTTTATCACCCGCTACCAAGTTGGCTTTATGCTGGTTGGTCTGATAGCATGGTTATTATTTATCGGGCGCACTAAATTCAGTTCTCTGTTAATTATCACACTGGGAATTTTTGTGGCAATTGCTGCCGGATTAACTATCGATCACTGGTTTTATGGGAATTGGGTATTTACTCCGTGGCGCTATTTTGATGCTAATATTTTACAAGGTAAAGCAGCGAGTTTTAGCGTTGACCCTTGGTATATGTATTTATCAATTGCCGGGATGGTACCGTATGGTCCATTGTATATTTTAGCCAGTATTTATTTTATTGCTTTTCGACGCAAGCATGTAATTAGCTGGGTAATGTTGCCCTTCATCGTTGGACATTTGCTGGTTGGGCATAAAGAGTTACGTTTTTTAACTCCATTACTAAGCTTTATGCCCTTTGTAATTTTGGATAGTTTACAAATTTTGGCAGCTAAATACAACTGGCACTTGGATCCTAAATTGATTAAACTCAACACCATTAGCTGGCGCTTTAATTGTTTTGTGGTAATTGTGATCATGTTCTTCCCAGCAGCGATGCAAATTCGGATTAATGAACTGCTCTATAAACATTACCAGCAACCAACCGCGTTTAATTATGTGACCGAAGGCGGCAATGTATTGGATTTTTACAAGCATCTGAATTTGCGCCCAGTGCCATTGGATAATCCAGCCAAACTGGATTGTAAAGAATCAGAAAATTGCCTGATTGCACTTACCTGTCAAGAAACTGTAAAATATGGTGTGCCAAATGGTAAACTGATATTTTCTGATTGCCCTAGCTGGATTTTTAAACTTGATTTTAATGGCTGGCTGGAACGCACGGCGTTGTATAATATTTATGAATTACGTTCGATAGAGTCACTATACTCAAACTGATTCATCATCATAGGTTGTTGCTGAGCTCCTCACTTACTATTCGTAAGCTTCGTCGCCCATCGCCTACTAGTATATCGAATCAGTTAGAGTATATACCATAGAAGTAATTACTCTGCTTGAGTATGGCAATTTTAGTTATTTATGGAGTTAAATTAAATGGCTACATTAAACTTATATGATAAAGATTTTTTTGCTTGGACACAAGAACAAGCAAAATTAATTAGAGATAAAGCCTTCGATAAATTAGACTTAGTAAACTTGGTAGAGGAAATTGAATGTATGGGTAAACATGAAAAACGAGAATTATCTAGTCGCTTGGAAATTTTACTGATGCATTTACTAAAATGGAAATATCAGGGTGAAGAACAATCTAAGAGTTGGCTAAGAACGATTAGAGAACAAAGACATCAAATAAAAAAAGTTCTCAAAGATAACCCAAGTTTAAAACCATTACTCCAAGAATATACGCTAGATGTATATTCATATTCCAGAATTAGTGCGCATGATGAAACGGGTGTATTTCTTAAAAACTTCCCTGAAGTTTGTGAATGGTCTATAGAACAAATCTTAGATGATGAATTTTTGCCTAACTAATGAATTCGCATATATCGACAAAATAGATGAAAATAGTTTGCATTTCTGATACTCACAACCACCATCATGTGCTCGATGGTAATTTGCCAGATGGCGATATGCTTATTCATGCTGGGGATGTTGCGATTCATGGCAGCGTTGCTGAGATTCAGGAATTTGTTGATTGGTTCAGTGCACTGCCTCATCAATACAAAATTTTCGTTGGTGGCAATCATGATGGCGCACTCGAATATTCGCGCGAATTAATTACGATTCCAGAAAATGTAATTTATCTGGAAAATCAGCTCGTGGAATGTGCGGGTCTTAAAATCTGGGGTTCACCAGTTAGCCCACCTTATCGTAGCATGAGTTTTATGTGGGATGATGAGCGACGAGCTGAATTATACCCACAAATCCCAGAAGATTGTGACATCGTAATTAATCATAGCCCAGCTTATGGCACGCTTGATCTGGTATTAGAAGGTCAAAATGTTGGTTGCCAATTTTTGGCAAAGCGCCTAGCACAAATTAATCCACGGCTGGTAATCAGCGGACATATCCATGAAGCCTATGGTATAATTCAAAAAGGTTCAAGCACTTATATCAATGCCTCAACCATGACTCGACGTTATCAACCACATAATCCAGCATTGGTAATTGAAATTTAACTCATGTATGTAATCAATCTTATTTTGGATATTCCGCTACGTAATGGCTACAGCTATTTGCATAGCAATGCCTTGCCACGGGGAACTGCAGTAAGTATTGAGCTGCGCGGACGTACCCAGATTGGTTTTGTTGCCTCATCAGTGCCAGCTGTGCAATTTACCGCTTTCCCACTGAACAAACTAAAACCAATTTTAGCGGTTGGTGATAGTAACTTAATTATTCCAGAGCATATCTGGCAGCTGTGTGAATTTGCTGCTAATTACTACCATCATCCTTTAGGCAATACTCTGTTTTGTGCAATACCTGTTCTACTGCGCAAAAGTACGGAGATAAATTACATTGCTGCCGATAACACCTATTATCAGGCAACGGGCAGCGAGATTAAGCCGCGCGGGATTAAACGCCAACAACTACTTGAGACACTTCGACAACAAGCACTTAGTTTACCGCAAATCCGGGCGATTATTGGTGCGAGTGCAGCTATATTAATTGATGAATGGCTTACCGCTGGACTGGTGCAAATAACGCTGCCGCCACCAGCTAATTATGCACATCAGCCATTGTCACTCAATCCCGAACAAACAGAGGTCGTCAACTCACTATCTGCCGAATTAGGTAAATTTCACGCTGCTCTGCTTTATGGGATTACCGGCAGTGGTAAAACCGAGGTTTTCTTACACTTAATTGCGCAAGTATTAGCTAATAATCAACAAATAATGGTACTAGTACCAGAAATCAACCTTACGCCGCAACTAGCCAAGCGTTTTGAACAACGTTTCCCCTATGCCAAAATCAGTCTGATAAATAGTGAAATTAGTGACAAACAACGCCTAAATGCTTGGCTGGATGCAAAAAGTGGGCGCAGTAACATTATTTTAGGAACTCGCCTAAGTGTCTTTACGCCTTGCCCTAATCTTGGCTTAATTATCGTCGATGAAGAACATGATGATTCATTTAAACAAAATGACAGCTTACGTTATCATGCCCGTGATTTGGCAGTTTGGCGTGCCAAACAATTACAAATTCCAATTATTTTAGCTTCTGCTACACCTTCACTGGAAACATTATACAATTATAAAGCGGGTAAATATAACCTCTATAAATTAACCACTCGTGCGGTACAAAATGCGGTTTTACCGCAAATTGAGCTTCTGAATCTTCAACATTATCCAGCAAATTTTGCCGGAATTAATCAAGTTGCATTAGAAAAACTTGCCGCTTGCCTTGAACGCAAAGAGTTAGCATTGGTATTTATTAATCGTCGCGGCTATGCACCAGTAATTACTTGTTATGATTGTGGCTGGGTTAGCACCTGTCTACGTTGTTCAACCAATATGGTTTACCATCATGACAAACATCAGCTTAAGTGTCACCACTGCGGTTATCAAACGCAAGTGCCGCCAGCTTGTCCCACCTGTCATAATCAATATCTGCACACTATCGGACATGGTACGCAAAAACTGGAAGAATTTTTAGCCGAACAATTTCCAAATGCCAAGATTAAACGCGTTGATCGCGACACGACCAACAGCAAAAAAGCCTGGCAGCAAATTTATAATGATATTAATCAGCAAGAGATAGATATTTTAGTTGGCACCCAAATGCTGGCAAAAGGACATGATTTTGCTAATCTTACGCTGGTAATTGGCTTAAATCTTGATAATGCTTTGTTTAGTTATGATTTTCGGGCTAGTGAGGATATGTTTAACGTCTTAACTCAAGTTGCTGGACGTGCCGGACGCGCAGATAAAGCTGGATTGGTACTATTGCAAACTAATTATCCCGATCATCCAGTGTATCAGTTTCTTAAAAATCATGATTTTAATGGGTTTATCAATCATACTTTTCAAGAACGTAGAGCACACAATTTGCCGCCATTTGCTTTTTATGCACTGATAAAAATCAGTAGTACATCCGAAGCAACACTCAAACAAAGTATGCAGGAATTAAATACTCTGAGTAAACAAATTCCTCATCCTGAAGTTACACTTTATGCCTGTGTCCCAGCAGTAATGTATAAACTCCATAATCGTTATCGAGTACAAATGTTAATCAGCAGCAATAACCGCAGCGCATTACATAAATATCTAAAGGCGCTGGAATCTCAGCTAAAACCCAGCAACTATGTTACAATTGCCATTGATGTTGACCCTTTAGAAGTGTGAAATCATGCAAAAATCCAGACTAGTATTTTTTATGCTTACGATTGTAGGCGTTACCACTAACATAATGGCTGACGCTATGCCTGCTAGCTTGTTAAAGTGGCAAAAGCAAAACCATATTCCAGCCGTTTCTATAACTATAGATAACTCCAATGGTACAAAAAGCTACTACAATGGCACAATTGCGCTTAATAACACAACAAAATTACAACAACAAAACTATTTTCAAATTGGTTCAATTAGTAAAACATTTACTGCTGCAGCTATCCTAAGTCTAGAACAAAATGGTGAATTAAATATTAACGACCCATTAGGCAAATATTTAAAAGGCTATCCGCGCTGGAGTAAAATCACGCTCAAGCAATTACTTAATATGACTAGCGGAATCTATAATTATACCGATGCTTTACCGATTATGAGTTTATCTAAAGCTCAGCAAGAGAAACTCTACTCAGCAGATGAACTAGTACAAATTGCTTATAAGCACAAGGATTATTTTGCCAGTGGTAGTAACTGGAAATACTCTAATACCAACTATGTTTTACTCGGAATGGTTATTGAACAAGTCAGTAAACATAACATCGGTGAATATCTACCTCTGACTTTTTTTGAGCCATTGGAACTTAATTATACGCAATATGTCGATAATGGCTTTCCATCAAATGTTAAACCATATCTGGTTCATGGCTACCGTGACAATAAAGATGTGACAGATATCAATCTTTCAAGCTATGATGCTGCTGGAGCAATTATTTCCAATAGCAGTGATATCGCAAAATGGTTTCGTTTATTGATGAGCGGACAAGTATTAGCCAAAACCCAACAGCAAGAATTAACTAACACTATTTCAATCGGTGAACATAAGCCTAAGCCAATAAGTGCAAGATTTGGTTTAGGTGTCTATGAATATACCTCTGCCCAATATGGTAAAATTTGGTGGTATCAAGGTGTAACCGAAGGTTATGTGGCTTTCGTTGGCTATGTTCCGCAAGCAGACGTATCTTTTGCGATAATAACCAACAAACGTAATAGTGCTAGCGTTAATTATTTTATGCCGGATAATCAATTAATGAAAACTTTAATTCCTCAAATCTTAAAAACTCAGTAATTATGTTTAATTTTTTTAATTTATGCCTAAATTTAATTCAGGAAAAAGATCCTGCACAAAAATGCTTACGCACCAAAGAACTTTATGCGCAATTAAATAACGTAGCGGAACAATTATCATTTGAGCCTTCACTATCAGTGCAAAGCATCTCAGATGCTGGACGACCTGGGCGCCCACAATTAGTTCCGCCACTGGAAGTGCCTAAACGCTCAATGGCAACGGTGGCTGGACATGCCAGTTTAATTCATGCTCTGGCGCATATTGAATTTAATGCAATCAATCTAGCGCTAGATGCTTGTTATCGCTTTCAGAATATGCCGAGTGACTACTATCATGACTGGTTGCAGGTTGCTGCCGAAGAAGCTTATCATTTTGAATTACTCGATAATCACCTGGCAACGCTTGGTTATCGTTATGGAGATTTTGCCGCCCATAATGGCTTGTGGGAAATGGCGCATAAAACCGAGAATAGTTTACTCGCCAGAATGGGAATGATTCCACGCTTACTTGAAGCGCGCGGAATTGATGCTATTCCGGTAATGCAGACTAAATTAGAACAACTACGCGATAGTAACGCAATAAAGATCCTCGATATTATTCATCAAGATGAAATCAAACACGTTAGCTATGGCGATAAATGGTTCAAATATCTTTGTCAGCTAAATAATCTTGATGCTGAAACTACCTATTTTTCACTAATGCAGCAATTTAATGCACCTAAAATCAGAGGTAACTTCAATCGCGCAGATCGCAAAAAAGCCGGATTTAGCGATAGCGAACTTGATCATTTAATCGCTCTCACCAAGGATAATCATGAAAAAAAATCTTCTGCTCATCATAGTAACACTAATAAATAGCAACCTCGCTTTCGCTGACTGTGATTTTAAAATTATTAACTATACTAACTTTGAAATAAGCGCTAAAGTTGGATTTTATGGCAGTATTGAAAGCAGCATTATGGTTAAACCATCCGATACAACCTTCGTCAGAATGAAAGGCGATTATAAATGCAATGATTCGACACCTTTTGGCACAGGCAGAGCTTATGTGATGTTCCCTAAAAACCAAGGTTCAGGAGCTAATTATTCACCGCTGGAAAAAGGCATCAACCTCATGGGACAGTTTAGTAGCAGCGCGGGAGGGAGAATTATCAAGGCGGATAATGGTCAGCAAATCTGGTTAAACGCCTCTGGTAAGCCGATTGATGACACTACATTTGAAATTAAGCTAAACTTTACTGAACGACCAAATAGCCGATCAGCTGGTACAACTTAATTTCATAAATTACTCTCAGCGGGTAATGGTGTGGCGCTTTGATAAATTTTTAAACCAAAATCTGAAAGAGTCTGCAAAATATGCTCAATAATTTGTGATTGTATTGCTTCAAATTCTTCTAAAAACACCTCTTTACTATAAGCATAAACTTGCAATGGAATACCAAACGCAGTAGGGGCCAGATAACGCACCAAACTTGGGTAATCGTGATTTAGCAAAGAATTACTCATCAGAAAATCATTCATATACAGGCGATATAAAGCCAAATTCAAAACTCCACGGCTAATTTTGCCAGACTTTAAACCATTCGCAATAAATGGATATTTCTGTGCCAGATTGGTCAGCAACTCCAAATCACAATCCATCAATGAATTGGTATCTATATTAATTGCTCTAAAAATTCGGCGCGCCTTACTATTTACCATTGCCTGCCAGTTATGAATTGCTTCTGCAGTTAAGGCAAAAGTCGGGAGACTGGTAACCGTATTATCCCAATTACGGATTTTTATTGAACTGATAGAAATATAAATAACTTCACCATCCACATTGTATTTGGGAATAACCACCCAATCACCGCGCTTGATGATCTGATTTGCCGTTGCTTGAATACTAGAAACTAAACCTAAGAAAGTATCTTTAAAAATTAAAAGCAAAAAAGCAGAAACGGCACCGATTCCGGTAAGCGTAGCCCATGGCGATTTATTAAGGATAAAAGAAGCGTAAATAATTGCTGCACAACACCATAAGCCAAATTGCAGCATTTTGACATAGCCATAAATTGAGTATTCATGCTGCTGGTCAAATTGACGCTCATAAATAATATTGACCGCGCTGAGAAATCGCGCGAGCATCGTCGTAACGGCTAGAAAATATAATAGATATGCACCATTAACCAGTAATTTGACATAGGCATCAAGCAGAGAGCTGGAGGATTTGGAATCAATCAGCGCACTACCAACATCAAGAATAATTGCAAAAATAAAAATTGAGATAATATTAATTAAATGAGCATCAGCAATTGCATTTAGAAAGATGTAGCGAGAATGACGAAAAATTTGGTTGAGCCAGCGGACAATAATAACATTAACCAATTTATAGACCAAAAACCCTGCCAATAAAATGCCAAGACTGATTATCGACAGACCTGCCAGTATCTGCAAGCTATGATCAGTAACTCCAACTAAGATGGTTTCTTTTAATAAATTTTGAATGTTTAATATATTCATAGCTAAGTATTTGATATTGTTTTAATGCAGGGATTATAGCAAAGATTGGCAAGTAGCACAAACCGTATAAAATTAAGTTTCAAGTAAACTAAAGTAGTTTTTATCTAAAAACATGTTATATTATCGTCCATCGTATAGTAAAATCCAATATTAAAAACTTAAAACAAAGGTGAAAACATGAAACAAAAACTTTTATTAATTGGAGTTATGGCATTTGGAACAGCAGCATATGCGGATGGGAGATTTATAGTAGGTAAAGATCTCCAAGCAGATTGCGTGGTGGATAACAAAACTAATTTAATGTTAGTTAAAACACCTCCAGCGCTTAAATACACTTGGAGTAATGCAAATAAATATGTCAAATCTTTAAACTTATGTGGCTTTAAAGACTGGCGTTTACCAAGTAAAGAAGAGCAGATGCAATTCCAAAGCGATATTGGAAGTTTTGCACCATTTGCCTGGTTTAACACTCATGGATTTAGTAATATTCAAACTGACTTTTATTGGTCAAATGAGACTTATACCCAAGATCCTAAAGATGCGTGGGGCGTATATATGTATAGCGCTAAGATTTATAACGAACGCAAATCAGGTCTTAATTATGTTTGGGCAGTAAGGACAATAAGCAAGCAATAAACGGTAAGTAAATCATGATACAAACCAACGAATTTTTAAAGCACATTATAGCCTTATACCAGCAAATTCATCGTGATGATTATGTGATGATTGTGGATCGTGATTATCAGATTTGTTTTATTAGTCAGCGCTTTGCACTGTCAATGGCTACCACGTCAGAGCAATTACTTGGGCAAAACTATCTTGCATCGTTGGCAATACCGGAAGAAATTAAAAGTAGTGTTAAAACGTCGATTGAACATAATCTCAGTTGTATTCATACTCATGAATTTTTAAACATCAATCTTAACCGTGAGCACAACGAGCAAATTTTACAAATGCGCTATAACCCATTACTTGATCCGTCAAGCAATGATGTGCTTGCTGTAATCATCGAGGGAAGTAAACTAAGTACTCATACTTCACTATATAATTTTGTTACCCATTTGCTGGAAAGAAAAGCCAGTAGCGCGAATACCGCAGTTGATATTAGTCATAGTGATGAACTGCTTAGTAAACGCGAACATGAAATTGCATTTTTACTGTTATTTTTCCGATCGCCCAAAAAAATTGCCGAAGTAATTAAACAAATTAGCGGTGATGAAGTTTCGGCAAAAACTATCAATAACATCATTTCAAGTAAATTATTTGTCAAACTGGAAGTATATAATATTGATGCTTTAATTACCCGGCTACATGAATTAAACTATCAAACTAAAATCCCGGCTAGCTTTATGCGCAATCTCCATTTAGGCTTAGCTTAACTTATTTGTTAGCTTTATGCGGTGCCGTGAGCATGCTTATGATGATGTGAACAATTACCATGAACATGGCTATGTGTAGCGGGAGAAGCTGACTTTACCCGCAAGATACGTAAGCCATTAAATATCACCAGCATACTTGTTCCCATATCCGCAAATACTGCCATCCATAAATTCGCGATTCCAAGCAATGCCAAAACAAAGAAAATCAATTTGATTCCAATTGCCAAGCTAATATTTTGAATTAGAATTTGCATGGTTTTTTGGCTTAATCTGATAAATTCGGTAAGTTTGGTCAGCTGATTATCCATCAAGACCACATCCGCAGTTTCCAAGGCGATATCTGTACCACCACCGCCAAGCGTAAAGCCAATATCTGCACTCGCTAATGCCGGAGCATCATTGATTCCATCCCCGATCATGCCCACTTTACCATAGCGCTTGGCAAAACCAGTTACTAATGTCATTTTATCTTCAGGTAATAAATTAGCATGTACTTCATCAATCCCTAATGATTTACCAATCGAATTAGCCGTGATTACATTATCTCCGGTAAGTAACATTGTTGCAATGCCTAAGCCTTTTAGCTCAGCTATCGCTTGTTTACTACTCGCACGTAAACTATCCGCAACCGCAATTATCCCAATAACCTGAGTTTTAGTCATGACAGCTACCGTAGTTTTACCTGCTTGTTCCAATTCAGTTAAAGTTTGCTCAATCTCAGCACTACATACAGAACGATCATGAACTAGCGAATGATTTCCCACCCAGTATTCCACCTGATTGATTATGCCATAAACCCCTTTACCGACTAGCGCTTCAAATTGTTCCACCTTCTCCAACGTATTGATATTGGTACTAACTTGTGCTTTACTCAAAATGGCACCGGCAATCGGATGTTCTGAATTAGTATTTAAACTGGCAGCAATCCATAAAGTTTGTTGACTATCATCAAGATTAATTACATCGGTTACCACTGGTTTACCCTGGGTCAGGGTTCCAGTTTTATCAAAGGCAACCGCTTTTAGCTTATGCCCCATTTCGAGGTAACTACCACCTTTAATTAGCAAACCATTTTTTGCAGCGGCAGCCAGAGCACTCACTACTGTTACCGGAGTTGAGATTACCAGTGCACACGGACAAGCAATAATCAACACCACCAAAGCTTTTACAATCCACTCATGGAGTGGTGCAGCAAAAAATAGCGGTGGAATCGTTACTATTAATAGCGCGATTATCACCATTAGCGGGGTATAAATCCGTGAAAAATTATCAACAAAGCGCTGGGTTGGAGCTTTGATTGCTTGTGCTGATTCAACGGTATGAATAATTTTGGCTAATAAGGTTGCATCGGCAGCAGAGCTTACTTTAAATTCAAAACTACCACGTTCATTTAATGTCCCGGCATAAACTACATCACCAACTTGCTTAGTTACAGGTAATGATTCACCAGTTACGGCAGCTTGGTTTACGCTACTTTGCCCACTTATTAATATCCCATCGAGCGCAATTCTTTCACCAGGCTTTACCCGTACGATATCATCAACTTTAACTTCGTCAGCAGCAATCTCCTGCCAGTCACCAGAGGAAGTTTTAACTAATGCCGTAGCTGGTGCCATGCTAGTTAACGCATCAATTGCATGCCGGGCTTTATCCAGAGAATAACGCTCAATTAATTCGGCTAAGGCAAACAAAGTTGTTACCATCGCAGCTTCTGGCCATTCACCAATTATAAAAGCACCCATAATTGCAATCACCATCAAGAAATTAATATTTAGCATAAAATTTCTAAGTGCAATAAAACCTTTGCGTAAAGTCTCTTTCCCAGTTAATAGGATTGCAATTAGTGAAAAATATAAGACTAGATTGGATTGTTGTGGTAGGAGATAGGCTAATAACTCAGCGCTAAGCGCAAAAATTAACGCAACTGCAAGCAGTGAAATTTGTTTAAAGGGTAGTTTAACTTTAGCGCTTTCACTCAAATCCTTTTGCCGTTCAAAGGCTTGCATCCCAATCGAACTAATTGCGGCTTTGATAGTATCAAGATTGCTAAAACTATGCGTAACGCTAAGCTCTTGGCGAATAAAATTAAATTCAAGCTTACTAATCTCAGTATACTTGTTGAACACATTTCTGATTAATTGTTCTTCGGCTGGACAATCTAAGCCCGGTATCGACAAAATAGTTGTAGTCATAATCAAAATCCTTTTAAATATAAGCGGATTGTAAGTGATTATGACTAGATTAGTATATGGGCTATTTTCCCATTATATTATTCTCAGTAAGTTGCCCCTTATACACCCACACCACTTTGGTGTGGGCTTTTTTTATTATTTTACCAAATTGTTACTCGCTTATCTGGTGCTAGATACATCTTATCACTTGGTTTAACCTCAAAAGCGTGATAAAACCCGGTTTGATTGCGTAATGTTGCGTTTCCACGAACCGCGCCAGGCGAATGAGGATCGGATTTTAAATAGACAATCTGCTGTGCTTCACGAACCTTAGCTCGCCAAACACTTGCCCAGCTCATATATAAACGTTGCTCACCACTTAAGCCATTAATTACCGGTGCAGATTCGCCATGCAAGGAAATCAAATACGCTTTATAAGCAATATCCAGACCTGAATTATCTGCAATATTTTCGCCCAAGGTTAATTCACCATTAACATGATAACCTTTCACAGGCTCATAAGCATTGTACTGCGCTACCAGCACATTAGTTTTTTGTTTAAAGCGTTCATGATCTTGAGGAGTAAACCAGTCGTGTAAATTACCCTTAGCATCATATTGGCTACCTTGATCATCAAAACCATGACTAATCTCATGCCCGATCACCGCACCGATTCCACCATAATTCGCAGCCATATCCGCTTTAGCATTAAAAAATGGAGCCTGCAAAATTGCCGCGGGGAAGACAATCTCATTCAGTTCAGGATTATAATATGCATTTACGGTTTGTGGTGTCATACCCCATTCGCTACGATCAACTGGTTTACCGAGTTTATTTAGTTCATATTGATAGCCAAATTTATTTGCCGCAATAATATTAGCGATCAAATCATTCGGCTTAATAGTTAGCAGAGAATAATCGCGCCAATGATCAGGATAAGCAATTTTAAGCATAATTGCAGCTAATTTCTCTTGTGCTTTAACTTTAGTTGCTGGAGACATCCAATCTAATGATTCTATACTTTGACGATAAGCTGCCATCAAATTAGCAACAAGCTGTTCCATTTTAGCTTTATTTTCAGCGGGGAAATATTGTTTGACATACAGTTCACCCAATGCCTCACCTAGCGTACCCTCTACCAAATCCACGCCACGTTTCCAGCGCGGTTTGTTTTGTGGCACACCGCTAAGTACAGTTCCATAAAATTTGAAATTCTCATCGACAAAAGCCTTAGATAAATCCGCAGCAAAAGCATCTGCAATCCTTAGTCGGAAATAAGCTTGCCACGTTGCCAACGGCGTTGCCGTTAAAATGTGATTAAACTGACTGATATAACTTGGTTGTGAAATTATCAAAGAGTTAACTTTATCAGCTAACGCACTGCTTTTTAAATAACTTTGCCACGGATAACCCGGAGCTAATTTATCCAAATCTTTTACCAGATATTTATTATAGGTTTTTACTGGATCACGGTTTTCAACTTTAGTCCATTGCGCATGTGCCAATTCAGTTTCCAGTGCCACAATTTCTTTAGCTTCTTCTATAGCATTTTTATCACCAATCAGGGTTAACATCGTAGCCACATGTTGCTGATACTTCTCTTTGGTGACTGCCATATTTTTATCATCGCTTTTAAGATAGTAATCACGATCAGGCAGCCCTAAGCCAGACTGATAGACATCGGCAACCATAATCGTTGAATCCATCGCATCCTGATGTATCGCAAAGTCATAAGGTGCACCCACGCCGATTTGATTAAACTGTGCTATTAATTGCGGAATCTGTTCGACACTTTTTAAGTTATTCACTTCAGCTAATAAACCTTGTATTGGTTTGCTGCCTAATTGCTCCAATTGTGACTCACTCATAAAGCTGCCATACATTGCCACAATCTTGTAAGCATTGGAATTAACTGCCAAATTAGGCTGTTTACTCAAGCCATCCAAAATGGTGCGCAATTGCGTCAAGCTGTTATCACGCAGCTCATTAAATGCCCCCCATGAGGATTTATCAGCTGGAATGGTGGTTTTATCTAACCACGTACCATTGGTATATTGATAAAAATCATCCTGTGGACGCACTTTTAAGTTACGGTTTGCCAGATCAAGCCCTGAGATCAGCGAATTTGCTGGCGTAGAATTCTGCGCTTGAATATTTGTAGCTGACTCCATGGTTCCAACTCCCCATACTGAATTAGTTGCCGCTAACAAAATCGCGCTAGTTAATAAACTTTTTTTCATTAAAACGCCCCTCTTATAATATACGAATGTTTTTAAATTGATTGATATTTAAAAATTGATAAGATGGAATTTACCTTTAAAACTTCACCTTTAATACCTATAATTACATTATTCTTAATATCGCCATAATTTTCTTTATAAGTTTCTAAAAAAATCTTGTCTGCTTCTCTAAATAGTTCAATATACTGCTCAATTATTTGCAAAAGTTTACTATTATTAAGGGTATTTTGCATAGACTGTATCTCATCAATAATACTAACCAATTTGCTCTCGATTAATAATTTATCTTGAGTGTAACGATTACCATTACTATCCATTCCATAGTAGCTTGACCCTAACAAAGAATCTAGTTTAAGATATTCTTGAAAAGCACTGTCCAACTTTAAACATGCATTATTCAATTTGTTTAATAGTTCTACTCTATTTTTAATTTGCCAAAATCTAAAAGTTAATATACTTGTTAAACATGATGCTACTATAGCAGCAACAATACTTGTTACTGTAGTAATAATTATATTTTCCATATTTCAATTTTCTTAAGTTTAACTGCTAAGAGGTATTCGTAACTTAAAACCTTAGCTCTTTCTGATGTTTAAATGCCAAAACATAAACAACATCTTCAGATGGTACATAACGGTACAATGCTATATAGCCTGATGCACCAAACTCAATAATTAGCTCTCTTAGTTCTGGACTGTCATTATCAGGTCTGCCGATTTCAGGATGACTTTCTAGCTGTTTAAAACTTGCCGCAATAACTTTTGCAGCACGGGCTGCAGCCAAGTGGTTTTTTGATACTAAAAACTGACGACAACGCTCCAAACCAATTACTGCACCAGCGGTTATAATTACTCGTGGCATTCAGGTACTGCAGTTTCTTTATCTGTTCCCCATCTACTTAACCAATCCTGAACCTCCTTACCAGTTAGATGTAATCCGGTTTCTTGATAGCTTTCCCATGATTTTAATGCTTCGTGTTTAAAATCTTCCTGTGCGGTTTCTTTCTCAATGTAATTACGAATGGCTTCGCACATAACCCAATGAGCTGTACGGTTTTTTAAAGTCGCAAGATGCTGTACTTTAGATTTAAGTTCTTCACTTAATTTTAATGATGTTGCCATGTTTGATAATCCTATAATATCACAAGGTAGTACCTCATGATATTATAGCACTAAAGTCATCTACTGTGACTTAGTTTTTAGACAAAACAGATTACCTAAAATTTAAACTTATTGGTGTTTGGATAACGCCAGTCACGGGCAAAAGCCGTCGTAGTTAACTTAGGTCCAACCGCGGCTTGTCGCCGTTTATACTCGTTAATCTTTAATAAATTCGCGACTTTATTTACCGCTTCAGCCGGATAACCCAGCTGAATAATATCCTGAACCGAGCGCTTATGCTCCACCAACTGCTCTAAGATAGCGTCAAGTACAGGATACTCGGGCAAAGAATCCTGATCACATTGATTCTCACGTAATTCCGCAGATGGTGGACGAGTAATAATCCGCTCAGGAATTACCCGCGACTGAGTATTACGCCACATAGACAAAGCAAATACTAAGGTTTTTGGTAAATCTTTAAGCGGTGCAAAGCCACCTGCCATATCACCATAAAGTGTCGCATAACCAGTTGTCATTTCGGATTTATTGCCAGTAGTTACCACCAAATAGCCAAATTTATTCGAAATCGCCATTAATAAAGTACCGCGAATCCGTGCCTGTAAATTCTCTTCGGTGGTATCTTCTGCTAATCCCGCAAATAACGGGCTTAAACTATGCTTAAATTGCGCAAAAATCTCACCAATGATGATCTCTTCATAACCCACCCGCAGGATATTCACCATCTCCCGTGAATCGTCAATACTAATATCAGCCGTAAATTGTGAGGGCATCATTACCGCATGCACTTTATCATGCCCCAAAGCATCAACTGCAATTGCCAAAGTCAATGCCGAATCAATTCCACCCGACAAACCAAGCACAACGCCTTTGAAACCATTTTTATCCACATAATCACGCAGCGCCAATACCAAGGCGTTATATAATCTAGCTTCAACTAATTCAGGATAGTGGCTCATGGCGCTCACGGTAGCAAGTCCGGCAGCAGAGTACTCCAGATAAGCTAACTGCTCTTCAAATGCCGGCATTGCAAATACCACCTCACCTTGTGCATTCAGCGCAAAAGAAGCGCCATCAAAAATCAATTCATCCTGTCCGCCAACCTGATTGACATAGACTAGTGGAACATCATTTTCATTTACGCGATAGCCAGCCACCTTCAGACGCTCTTCATATTTACTGACTTCAAATGGCGATGAGTTAACCACCAAAACTAGTTCTGCGCCCTGCTCGACGCTTTCGGCAAATGGTACGGTATCCCACATATCCTCACAAATAATCGCACCACAATTAATTCCGTTTACCGGAAAAAGTACAGCTTCCGCACCGGGAGTGAAATAACGACACTCATCAAATACGCCATAATTAGGTAATAACATCTTGTCATAACGCCCAACTATATTGCCATCACGCAAGATAAACAAACTATTATAATTATCGCCACCACTACGAAATGGACAACCGATCAACAACGTAATTCCATCTATTGCCAGTACGCGATCAAGTTCACGTTGCGAGCGCAAGTAAAAATCATTGCGCAGCAATAAATCCTCTGGCGGATAACCACTAATCGCTAACTCAGGTGCAATGAACACATCTGCTCCATTAGCTTTAGCAATATTAATTTGGTAAATTAATTTATCAGTATTGCCAGTCAGATCACCAACTGTAGAATTCATCTGATAAACCGCCAACTTAATTTTATGACTCATCTTAACTTTAACCCTTAAACCATCCAAAAACTAACTAAACTATACTCGTATTACATACAGAACTAACGTAATACACCGGGGTACTGCCACAATCATTCAAAATACTGAAGTTTTCAGTACCCGTAACACATTTCCATGAAAAATCTTTTCAATCACCCACTCACTAAATCCATTATTCTGCAACACCGCTACAAATTTTGCTAAATCAGCAATTGATTTAATTTCATCATCGCTAGAGCGACTACTAAAACCATCAAAATCATTACCAATTGCCAAGACATCTTCACCAGCTATTTGATGGATGTGTTTGATATGCGCCGCCATTTTAGCAAGACGTATAGTTTTATCCTCGCTATCCAAGAAATATGGCACACAATTAACCCCGATCACACCTCCATTATCGGCAATACCACGAATTAGTTCATCTGGTAAATTACGCGTATGCTCACACAAAACCCGCGCATTTGAATGACTGGCAATAATCGGTAATTTGGCAATCTTTAATACATCACGCACACCCTGATCAGCTAAATGCGAGACATCTACCAGCATACCAAGTTGCTGCATCCGCTCGACCATCTGATAAGCAAATGGTTTCAAACCACGCGTCTGATCAATGCAACTTGGCACAGCAATATGACTCTCATAATTCCACACCAAAGTAATATAGCGCACACCTAATTGATAGGCTTGCTCTAACTGCCCGAGATCGTGAATAAAACCACCTTCTTCAACGCAAGCAAACCCAGCCAGCTTACCTTGCTGTGAAGCACGTTCCAAACTAGCATAATCACGCACAAACTCAATACGATCTGAATTTAACTCTATTTGCTGAATTAATAAATTATATAATTTGATGAAATGCGCCCACGGCTCAACCTGATATTTATCACACGCCTTAAGGTTTAACCACAACACAAAAAACTGCGCTAATGAGTCAGCTTGTCTCAAACGAGGCAAATCAATGTGTAACTCATTCTGTGCCAGATTACTAACTGGCGCATTTAAAATAAACTCTTGCTCTGGAGAGTAAGCCTGCGGATCATAGTATAATGCCGTAATAGTGTCAGCGTGCAAATCAATTAATTTCATCGCTTAGCTTTCTAGTAAATGCATGATAAATTGCCACTCTTCACCCGTCACAGGCGTAATTGATAGCCGATTGCCCTTTTGCAATACTTTCATGGTGGCAAGTTCAGGATATTGACGTAATTCCTGAATTGAAATATATTCGGTTTTTTTTACAAATTTAACGTCAACACACCACCAAACAGGTTTCTCAGTAGTGGATTTAGGTTCATAATATTCATTTGCCGGATCAAACTGAAAACTATCAGGATGCGCTGCAGTGCTAATTTCCACTATTCCGTAAATACCCGGCTCTTTGCAGGATGAATGCCAAAATAATGCTTTATCACCAATCTTCATTTGATCGCGCATAAAATTACGCGCCTGATAATTACGGATTCCAAACCATTCGACCGATTGATTGGGAAAATTCGCCACATCATCAATACTAACCTCGCCCGGCTCTGATTTCATTAGCCAATATTGCATAATACTACCCTTTAATTAAAACAATTTCCCGCCATTTTAGCATTAATCCAATTGCAATTGACATGCTTAGTTGTTACAATCATGGAACCGACACTTTTAATACAACCTTACTTTATGTTTAAATAATATAACAATGACCCTTCGCTCAGGCAAATTTTGATATGATAAATATGAATTTATAGAATTGGCAATATGAATTTCTTAAACCGCAAGCGTAATATTCTACGCCGCAATAACTTACTCTTTGCGCTGACAATAATCCTAATTAGCATTGGTATTCACCTTTATCTAGAAGCGGACTCATCAAAGCAAAATACAATTCATACTAAACTACAAAATCAATTAGCACAAAATAAATTGCTTACATTGATACAAGATAAGCCCACTTCGTCAAACGATAAATTAAGGAGTAAAAGAACAGCTTTGGCTGATTTTGCTGCGCTACACTCAAGTATGATCTTACCTTATGGCGAAAATCATTCCTCCACTACTGATTCTTCAGCAACACCATACAGTCTGGGGAGTAATTTATTTCATCCGCGTAGGACTGTCACATTTAATAATCTCACGAATAATATGGAACCTACTAACAGCAGCAGTTTCACCTGTCCGCATGATTTACCTTTTGCAATTGATTACCAGTTAGAATCCACAACTCAGAGCAAAACCTTATATGGTCAAGTTTATAAAAACGTTTGCATGGGACAACCTGGTGGATCAGCCAATAATGATATTCTATACGGAGAAAATCAAAACATCGATAGTTTTGGCAAAACAGAGCAAATGACTGCCTTTAAGCCTATAGATCAACCAGAAGGTTGTCATCTGGCAATTAATAACATTAAAGCATCTATAAAAATTAGTGAAAACACAACTATCGTTACACCCGTCACAACTATAGTAGATAATAAACCTATCACTATCGGCTATAAGCAAACTACTAACCTTAATATTAATTGCCTGCAAATTTGCAATTCAATGCTAAATCATATCTGTGCTGCTGGTGACTCTATTAATATCACCTATTGCAAGCAATCAATATCAGCAGCCTATCAACGTAGCAATATTTATTACTTACGTAATATAAGGCAAAATTTTTGTGCCTGTGAAGTTAATAGCGGTGACTATAAGTTCACCAATGCAGTCGATATTGAGAGCGCAATCAGTTACTACAACCGATTAAGCGCCGTCACCTGTAGCAATATCCAACAGTGAGTGGATTAACTAACACTTTGTTCTAGGTTAAGTTACTGATTTATTCTTGTGCACTGCACCATTAATGGGGTAAATTTTTCGGTTCATCGAATTTAGTTACCCTCGCACTTATGTGATAGAATAAGCACTCAAAATCATAATATCTAACTTTTGAGGGTTAACTAATCCTAGTTCAAGGAGAAAAACATATGGCTTTCATTGAATCATCTTCAAATAAACAGCCGAGTCTGTTTTCTGCTATTGCAATCGGTGTTGGTTGCATTATCGGAAGCGGGTGGCTTTTTGCCAGTTACAAAGCATCTAAATTTGCAGGCCCCATCGCTATGGGCTCATGGGTAATCGGTGCAATACTAGCTTTGCTAATTGCATTACTCTTAGCAGAAATTGCGACCTATTATTCTAAAGAAACTGGCTTGTTTGCCAGATTGTTAACGCTAACGCATAATGGCGATTATGGATTTATTATTTCCTCCTCCAATTGGTTTGCTACTATTATTACGATCCCCGCAGAAGCTGAGGCATCGGTACAATACTTAGCAATGGCATTTCCTAAACTAAGTGAAGATGTTTTTAATAATAACCATTTCACACATCTAGGAATTGCACTAGTATGTCTAATCATGATATTTTATGGCTTTTTAAATTATTGGGGAATTAAGCTTCTGGCTAAAGCCAATAATACCATTACAGTTATTAAATTAACCGTGCCAGCATTAACCGCAATAGTATTCTTTGCTGCAGCGTTCCATCCTGGTAACTTTAGTTCATATCAAGGAACTGTAGCACCATATGGTTGGGATAAAATGTTCACTGCCGTTGTAACTTGCGGTATTTTTTACTCTTTCTACGGTTTTAGTATGATTACCGTTTTCTCTAAAGAATTAAAAAATCCACAACGTAATATCCCATTAGCCCTTGCTGGTTCTGTATTGATTTGCTTGGTAATTTATCTAATGTTACAAGCATCGTTCATTGGCGCAATTGCTCCTGACTCAATCGCAAATGGCTGGCATCATTTAGACTTTACTTCTCCACTAGCACAATTAGCAATTATCCTTGGAATTAACTGGGTTGCAATTGTTCTATACGTTGATGCAATGATTAGTCCATCAGGTACTGGCATCATTTATGTAGGTTCAAGCGCACGGATGTTTACCGGAATGGCAGAAGACAAACAAATGCCTGCAGTTTTTGCCAAAGAGCATCCTATTTATGGCATTTCACGCCTATCAATTTTTGTAACTTTGGCTTTCTGTATGATCCTGGTGGTATTCTTTGATAACTGGGATAAAATTATGATCGTTGTATCAGTATTCCAACTGATTTCATGTCTGGCAGTGCCAATTGCATTCTGTAAACTTCGCAAGATTGATTTGGATAAACCTCGTCCATTTAGGATGCCGTGTGGATTAAGCCTTAGCTATATAGCTTATTTAGTTGTGAGTTATCTACTGGTACAGTGTGGATTTATGCCGTTACTTTTATCCTTAGTATTCCACGCAGTATTTTTCCTAATCTATTGTTCGGTATATTATAAAACTTTATCAGGAACTTTTAAAGCATTTGCATCATCAGGATCTATGTTTGCTTATATGGCAATAGTAACATTCTTTGGTTATTTACAAGAAAATAATAACTTAGGTAGTGCAATTGGCATCCTTGGGTTTCTAGCTATTGTAACATTCAACTACTATTTCTTGCTTAACCAAAAAGGTTATAATCCAAAAATAGTACGCAATTAAGTTTATTGTTCCTCAAGAACAACGACGGGCTAAATTAATTAGCCGTCGTTTTTTTATGCCTATCGAGATAAGCAATTAAAATAGTAATCTAAGTATTCAACCAATTTCCTTAAGTTAATACGCTATTAACTAGTTAACTTTTCTTCTAACGCTGAATACTCATCTTGCATATTTTCAAAATATTTAATTGTTTTGAGACGCAAGTCATATGCCGCAGGTTCATCACAAACAATCAACGCCTTACGGTGATATTGTAGCGCAGTAATCGGGCACATACTGGATACTGCACCTTCAATCGCTTGATAAACTGCAGGAGCTTTCGCCAATCCCTTGACCATGATCAGCACCTCTTTAGCTTGCATAACCGTATCAATCCCAATGGTTAAGGCTAACTTTGGAGTTTTACTAATATCTCCATCAAAAAAACGTGAGTTGGCAATAATAGTTGATAGATTAAGATCTTTACTGCGCGTTTTAGAAGCTAATGACGAGCCTGGCTCATTGAACGCCAGATGACCATCTTCTCCTACCCCACCAAGCTGCAGATGAATACCACCTAATTTAACAATCAGCTCTTCATATTTTTCACATTCGGCATCTAAATCAGCCGCATTACCATCTAAAATATGAATATTGTCAGGATTAATATCAATGTGCTCAAGAAAATGCTGATGCATATAATAGTGATATGACTCAGGATGATCTTCAGCTAAACCAACATATTCATCCATATTAAACGTAGCAACATATTTAAAACTAACCTTAGCAGCTTTATTTAGTTCAATTAACTCACGATACATATCTAACGGTGTTGAACCTGTTGGTAAACCCAGCACAAATAAGCGCTCTGCATTTGGGTTAAAGGCATTAATTTTGCCCGCAACGTAATGAGCAGCCCATTTACCAATATTATGTTTTGAAATTAATAGGCGCATAATAACTCCCTTAAGTTAAGTTTTGTAAGTACAGCTGTTCTAATTCATTGAGTAGCCGCTTGCTGGACACAGGATAGAGCGTTTTTAATTCCTGCGCAAAAAATGAAACACGCAGCTCTTCAATTTTATATTTAAAATCATAAAGTTCTCGTGCAATAATCTTATTACGAACTTCTAATTCATCGACATAATTATACCATTTATCATAAATCTGATTAATCTCATCTTCAAGAACTCGATCACGCTGAGAGAGCTGAGAATACTTGTTCATTCTAAGCAAAATGGCTTGTAAATAACGTGGATAATTTTGTAGATTAACAAAGCGTGTAAATGATAAAAACTCTGGATAAATTAAGTCATCCAATTGAAGGTTAATTGATTCTGATAATGGATGTTTCACTAACTTTAATTTTATTTCTTGATACAGTTTGGCAAGCGAAGCTAAACAACTACTAAAATCCTGTAAACAAGGGCTAACCTTAGCGCGAATAGCGATAACCATTGCTTGAAACTCATCTGCGCTTAATGCGGCTGCTTCAGCCATAACTTCACTAATTGCCATATTTAAAACATAATAATTACTACAACTTAATGTCAGTTCATCTTTAGTATAAACATTAATTAATGCCATCGAAATTTCAGCAAAGCCAGCTAGTTTTTTACCCAAAAGATACTTTTGTTGCTCTTTAAGCTGCAGTTTAATTAACTGAACTAAGCCACGATAGCTACTGGTACGTGCTTTAGCTAATTCTGAGACCACACCAAAGCTTATTCCACCATCTTTTTCGACAATCAAACTATTATAGCCAGTTAACTCTTGTCTGCCTGTGCCAAGTTTAACCTCCTGCAATAGCTGCTGTAGTTCTGGTATATAACCACTAATGTTACTAACTTGATGCTTAGAACTATGTTTAACTACTATCTCATTCAAGCGTGGCGTTAATTTAAGCCTGAGCTCGGCTAAATCATCACCGGAAGCAATAACTTTTTTATTATCAACGATCCTAAAATGACAACGTAATGGAACTGGGAATTCAATTTTTAATAAATCAGGATAACTCAATTTGATTTTCTTATATTGTTCGCTATAATTAATAAACTGTTGTAAAAAGTTTTGTTCACTGTCGGCAAATTCTAAAAACTCGCTGATTGATTCTTGCTGTGGATTAAACTGCAGGCGCTGTGATTTGGGCAGTGCCTTGATTAAATAAGTAACTTTATCGCGAATCAAACCCGGCACTAGCCATTGAAATAAATTCTCATCAAGCAGAGTTAGTCTCGCCAGATCAATGATCGCAATTACACCATCTTCAGCGCTACTATGGTCAAACACATATTTTAGTTTGATTTCTTGTTGCTGATTAATAATTAAATCTGGAAATAAATTAACCGTAGTAGTGCTCGAGTTAAGCCGTTCAATCATTGCAGCTAGGTTAATTTTAAGCCTTGCTTCATTCTGGATAAGAAACTGTTCTAAACTTGGCACATCAAATACATCAGCTGGTAAATTAGCATTATAGAAGGTATAAAGCTCATCATCCATAATGGTTAGAGAAGTACGCAGCTTATCTTCCAACTTTTCCAGCTCGCGAATGACTTGCTGATTATGCTGCAAGAACGCATAATTTTTCAGCATTTGATTTGCAGCTAAAGCTTCACGAATAAATACTTCGCGGGCTAACTCCGGATTAAGTGTTCCAAGAGATACCTTAGTCTGACTAATCTGCAAACCATAGAGTAATGATGATTTAGTCGCTACCACTTCACCGCGTTTTTTGTCCCAATGTTCGTGGCTATAGGTGTATTTATAGAGATGCCCTGCTACCTGATTTAGCCACTGTGGTTCAATAAAAGCACTATTGCGCGCGTACAAGCGTGAGGTTTCAACTAAATTGGCGGTTACCATCCACTTAGCACCATCGACAATTGCAGAGGGATGAATCAAAAACTTGCGCCCATTGGTACTCAAGTAATAATTTTCAACTATATCGCGTTGCCCGATATTTACGACAAACCCAGCCAATAAAGCAGTGTGTAGATTGGCATAACTTGCTGGTGAGCTATTCTCACGATAGCCAAGCGCGGTTAACGATTCTTTTAACTGACGATGCAACTCATGCCATTCACGCAACCGTAATAAAGAAACAAATTGCTTATGACAAACTTCCAAAAGCTTCTTATTAGATTTTTTATGGGTTAATTGCTCATGATACCAGCGCCAAAGATTAAGGATTTGCATAAATTCGGATTGTTTATCTGCCCAAAGTGCGTGACGCTCACGGCTTAGCTGTTGCTGCTCCAAAGGAAATTCCCGTGGATCTTGAATCGCCAAAAATGCAACTATCACCAAAGCTTCCGACAAACAGGCAAATTGCTCTGCCGCAGCGATTAAAACGCGCGCAAGCTGTACATCGACTGGAAGCTGGGCTAATTTGCGCCCAAGCGATGTAATTTCATTCTCTTCACCAATCGCACCGACTTGATACAAGGTACGAAACCCATCATTAAATGCTTTATTCTCCGGCTGATCTAAAAATGGAAAACTCGCCGGATCACCCAGATTTAAGCTGAGTAAGCGCAGGATAACATTTGCTAAATTACTCCGCAATAATTCCGGCTCAGTAAATTGTGGACGAAGATTAAACTCTTGTTCACTAAATAAACGCACACATAGACCATGACTCACCCGCCCGGCACGCCCGGCACGTTGGCGGCTTGATGCTTGCGAAATGGATTCAACCTGCAATTGTTCAACCCGATTGCGCAAACTATAGCGTTTAACCCGTGCAATACCACTATCAATCACAAATTTAATCCCGGGAATAGTCAAAGAAGTCTCAGCAATATTGGTTGCTAGTATTATCTTTAAGCCTCCATCATTACTAAAAATTCTAGCTTGTTCTTCATTATTTTGCCGCGAATAAAGTGGTAACAAGGTACAATGTTTAAGATCAGTCTTCCGCAGATAGTTAAGACAATTCTTTATCTCGCGCTCACCAGGCAAAAATACCAAGCCATTCCCACGTTCCACGGATAAAGCAGCATCAATTGCCTGATAAATAGCTTGATTGAGATTAACATCGTCATCTTCCTCACTATAAGGTTGATAGATAATATCCACCGGATAAGTTTTACCACTGACGTTGGCTAATGGTGCACCAGCAAAAAAGCGTTGCAGCTTCTCATTCTCAATCGTTGCTGAGGTAATAATAATTTTCAAATCAGGACGGCGTTTAACCAGCTGTTGTAAATAACCCAGGATAAAATCAATATTCAGGCTACGCTCATGCACCTCATCAATAATTAATGCCGAATATTGCAGGAGTAATTTATCATTCTGAATTTCTTGTAATAATATTCCATCGGTCATTAATTTAAGCATCGTTGAATGGCTAGTACGATCATGAAAACGCATCTTATAACCCACCAGATTATTTTCATGATTCTGACAACCCAGTTCTTCCGCAATCCTTGTGGCTAATGAGCGCGCAGCAATTCGACGTGGTTGCGTGTGCCCGATCAGGCCGTTAACCCCATAGCCTAACTCAAGTAAAACCTTAGGTAACTGAGTGGTTTTACCCGAACCAGTTTCACCACAAATAATCGTTACCTGATTTGCAGCGATAACTTGCTGAATATTTTTAACATCCTGACTAACAGGCAATTCCGCTGGATAAGTAATTCTTGTTTTAGCTAATAAGTCTTGACGTAATTGCAAGTTAGCCAACTCGGATTGAATCGACTGCACTAATTTAGCGAGCCTTGCGGGCTGTTTTTCTAAGCGTTGTAATTGATTCAACCAATAGCGTTTATAGGTTGAATTAGTCTGTTCAATAAGACTAATAAGTTCTAAATTATTCATATTCCCATTGTATTAAAAAAGCTTCACCAAAGAGTGAAGCTCTAAAATTAAGTTTGTTGGCGTAACCAGTCAACAATCTGTTGATCAAATTGTTCCGTTAGCTTATTAATACCTTTAACGTATCCATCTGGACCTACAGCCGTCGGTGTTCTAGCATCAAAAATTTTACTAGCTATAACTTTATTGCTATCTAAATCAACCAATTCAGCACCAATAATTAATCTAGCAGTAGCATTTTGATTGTTACTATCCATTTCCTGACGCATAACAATTAAAAAAGTTAAAAGACGATAACGGGCATTAGCTAGAGCATGACTAGTGGCAATATTTTTAAAGACACATGATGTAACTACTTTTTTGGCAAGCTCTTGCGACATTAGCTCCGTAGGAGGTGTCACCCATTGGCTATAACCAAAAGTATTAATCTGATAACTACTCTCGACATTATAATACATTTTATTTAGGTCATACGGCGGAAAAGCGCGCATTGGTGATATATAAATAAGCCCATTATTGTGTGGATTAACACAATTTAATCCCGTGGTAGTTACTACTGTCCGATCCATAATTTCATAATTTGCCACCGGACGTTGTTGCACCGGGCTTAAAAGTCCACAACCAGCTACAAATAACACTGGTACTAATACAATCAGTTTATTAATTAATTTACGCATTGCTTATTCTCCCGGTCCGGCAATAGGTGCCGCTTTTCCACGCACAATTGCTGATGGATCTTGATTAATTGTTTTGATTAATTCATTAAATTGAACAGTTGCATTATTCATATTGCCAACCATTTGATTAATATTTGGCAACAATACTGTGTTTACATTACGCAAGGTATTATTTTGCATAGTATCTAAGACTTTATCCAAAGAAGCACTATTTTGTTGAAATGACTTAGACAAGCTACTTAGTTGAACAATTGCGTCATTCAAATGCTTTGTATTTTGATTAACATTATTCAAAACTTCACCAACCATATTAATTGACGATGCAATACTATCAGATTGTTTGGCAACTGCGGAAGAAATCTTATCCCAATTAGCAATGATATTACCTACGTGATCAAGATTTTTCTCATTCAATAGTGCTTTGACTTGAGATGATACATCTTTAACATTAGTAGTTATACTCTGCGCTTGCTCAGAAAGGCTAAATAACAACGAAAGTTGCGCAGGAATCTGCGGATAAGGTTCGCTATTATGCGATTTGATCGCCACAAAGGACTCTCCAGGATTCAAATTTAACGCAACGTACGACATACCCGTCACACCCTGAGACTTTAAGGTTGCGAAAGTTGCGGTAGTAACATTTATGCCTTGCGTAATATTTATATCAACAGTAACATTACGAGGGTCAATATTGTCGAGAATAATTGCTTTAACTTTACCAACTTCAACCCCATTATACTTTACTACCGAATTTGTAGTAACACCATCTACCGGCTCATGAAATATTATACGATAGGTATCATAATTTTTACGATTTGAGGCAGAAAACCATAGCAAGGTTGCTACGATTAAGCCCATACCCAAAAGAACAAATGTTCCTACAATTAAATACTGCTTCTTATTCCTCATTCACGGGGCCTTTCTTGCTGAGAATAATACGCTTTGGTAATTTTACCGCGCGTTCCGTTAAAATACTCGTATAAATCTGGAATATCAGGACGATTAGCTGCATTCATAACACTGTCATGCAACGTTACTTTTTTATTACTTAAATAAATAATCTCATGGCTAGTATGCCAAATAGAATCCAAATCATGGGTAATCATAATAATCGTCAACCCCAATTGTTGCTGCAGATTAATCATTAGTTCATCAAAAAGTGCAGCACTATTAGGATCAAGACCTGCAGTAGGTTCATCCAAAAATAAAACTTTTGGATCTAGCGCAAGCGTCCGTGCCAGAGCAACCCGCTTTTGCATACCAGGACTGATTTCTTTAGGATATTTATTATAAGCTACGCTATCCAAACCAGTAATCACTAGTTTTTGGTATGCTAGCTCTTTTACTGTATTATAAGAAAAATCGGTATATTCTAAAATAGGAAACATCACATTTTCCAGCACCGTATAAGAATTATATAAAGCACCTTGCTGAAACATCATTCCCATTTGACTTAGTGCCCGTTTAGTGTATGGGTCTTCTAAATCATAGCTGGAAATTTTTTCACCCATCAAATAAATTTCACCTTCACTAATCGGCTGCAACATCAAAACCTCACGAATTAAGGTTGTTTTACCACAGCCACTGGCACCGATAATAGTAATTATTCGATTTGGGTAAATTGTTAAATCTAGATCCTTATGAATCCATTCATCACCAAATTTAGTTCCCAGCTTTTTGATTTCAATAATTGGTTTTTCATGACTAACTCGCATTAAACCCCCATTGCTTTAAAGAGAATCGCAAATAATGCATCAACCACGATAATCAAACAAATTGAGATAACTACACTTCGAGTAGTCTGAATCCCAACACTATCGGCATTTGATTTAACTCTAAAACCGCAAAAGCAACCTACCATACCAATAATCCAGGCAAAGAAAAAGCTTTTGACAATTCCCACCCAAAAATTATTAATCGAAACATATGACTGTAAGCGCATAATAAATAAGGAGTAGTCAACACCCAACAAAGGATTGGCAAAAATCATACCGCCTAGCATACTTGCAGCATCAGAAAGCATTGTTAATATTGGCAAAGCAATTACTAAACCTATTACCTGTGGTGCAACCAACCTACGCATTGGAGAAATCCCCATTGTTTGCAAAGCATCAATTTCTTCTTGAACTTTCATCGTTCCAATCTGTGCGGCAATTGCTGACCCAGTGCGTCCCGCAACAATAATTGCGGTAATTAGCGGAGTTACCTCCCTAAGCATTGCAATACCAAGAAAATTAACCACATATACATTAGCACCATACATGACAAATTGCGGAGCCATTTGATAAGTTAAATTTACGCCAAGTAAAAAGCACAACATAGCACAAATTAAAACCCCACCAATTCCTGCTCGTGAAATGGTGTCCAAAATCCCCTGCATGTATAAGGTATATCCTTTTTTAAACAAAGTAGCAAATGTATAGCAAAGCTGCCCAAAAAAAGAAACTAACTGTAAAGCGGTATGCCAGACATGAGCCAGATCATCAAAAGTTTTTTCAACCCAACTCAACTCTTCATCATCCTCGGCTGACTTTACTGCGCTTTGCTTAAGCTGCTTATTTAAATCAAAAAGCTTCTGGTCTTCAGGAAGCAATAGCATTTGTTTTAACTGGTTCTTATTCTTAGCTAAGATATCAATTAAACGATTTAGGAAGTAAACCCCCGCTGTATCTAAAGACGTAATTTCTTGACCATTCACCATTAAATTCTGATTAGTAATAGAATCTAATGTAGCTAAAATATTTTCATCAATAGCAACCCAGCTCCATTCACCACTCAAAATAATGGTTTTGGATTGAAGATCAAACCTAATTTCCGCCAAAGAAAGATCAGCTTTTCGTTTCTCTGTTATTTTTTTATACATATTCAACCATTCTGATTGTCATTAATATTGGAATCTGGAGGTAACGGTAGTGCTGACGAAGGCTCAGCTTTATCTGCTGCTTTAATTTTACCACGATAACCAATCCTGAATATCCACAAGAAATAACTAATTAGCGTATAAAGTACAAAAAAACCATAGATAGCTTCTTCTGGATAGTAGAATAAAAATACCAACAAAGCTAAAAACATCAACAATGCTCTAAATGGTGCTGTTTGATGAAAATGAAACTCTTTGAAACTATAAAATCTTACATTACTTACCATTGACAACCCGGCAAGAAGAGTAACAAACAAACCTAAAAGAACCATAAAAGAAGAACTAAAGTTATATTCAGCACAAATGTAAACATAACCAACAACTAACGCGGCCGCTGAAGGTGATGGCAATCCCTGAAAATATTTTTTATCAACGACACCAATCATTACATTAAATCGTGCTAAACGTAACCCAGCACAAGCACAATAGACAAACGCAACTAGCCAGCCAATTTTACCTAAATTATGTAGTCCCCAGTTGAATACAATCATCGCAGGTGCAGCACCAAACGCAACCATATCCGCAAGGCTATCTAATTCAGCACCAAACGGCGATGAAGTATGGGTCAAGCGTGCCACTCGTCCATCCAAGCTATCGAGGATCATCGAGAACAATATTGCTAAGCCAGCATGATAAAAATCGCCGCCGATTGACTGCACCATTGCATAAAAACCGCAAAACATTGAGCTTAACGTAATCATGCTTGGAAGCAAGTAAATCGGCGAGCCTTTTGCCCTTTGGTTATTAATTTGTGACATTTTTAGTCAACCTTAGCAATAATAGTCTCTGTAGCTTTAACTTTTTGACCAATACTAACCAATGGTGTAGCATTTAATGGTAAATATAAATCGACTCTTGAACCAAAGCGAATAAAGCCATAACGCTCACCGCGTTTTAACCATTCTCCAGTTTTGGTATAACACAAAATACGTCGCGCCACCAGACCTGCAACTTGAACAAAAGTAATTTTTTGACCATTTGTCATTTTTACAATTACTGCATTGCGCTCATTTTCAGTTGATGCTTTATCAAAATCAGCATTAACGAACTTACCAGCAAAATACTGAACATCGATAACTTCACCATCAACTGGCGAACGATTAGAATGAACATTAAATACATTCATAAAAACACTAATTTTTAATGCTTCAACTTGTTGATAATCATCAAAAGCTTTTTCAATACAGATAACTTTACCATCTGCTGGAGATAAAATCGCACCAGCATCTTGCGGAATAGTCCTTGGTGGATCACGGAAAAATTGCACTACAAACACAGCAATTAAAATAAACGGTAATGCCGCAATAATATTAGTTAGCCACAGAATTACTAATGCCAAACCTACGCTAAGTGCAATAAACGGCCAGCCTTCTTTGGCAAATGATGGATGAGGATAATGTTTCAATCAATGCTCCTATTAGTTAAAAATTAATCTTGAATATTTTTTATTATATCATTAATATCACCGCGACTGGTTGAATTATCAACTGCAGCTGGTGCGCTACTATCATTTTTTTCTACCTGATCTACAATTGGGTCACTGGCATTAGAATCTTGCAGAGCAAAACCATCGCCACTCTCTTCTTCGCCAAGTTCGCCGGATGCATTGTGCTTACCTATAATGCTGCCTTCGTAATAGTACTCAGTGTCACCCTTCCAAGTTCCGCCATCTTCTGTGACAATTCCACTCGGCATTGCTAGTTGTCGTTCAGGAAGAGCAGGTAATGCACTACGCATAAAATCAATCCAAATTGGTAATGCCAGTGTTGCACCAAATTGGCGACCTAAGCTTTTAGGCTGATCATAACCCACCCAGGTTATTGCTACCAAATCAGGTGTATAGCCATCAAACCAAACATCTTTGGCATCATTAGTCGTTCCAGTTTTACCAGCGACATCACTACGATGTAACTCACGCCACGCGCGTGCCCCAGTACCATATTTAGCGACATCTTTTAAAATACTATTCATAATAAATGCATTACGCGGATCAATCACAGGCGATTGTTGACTAATATTACTCGGCTGAGTCTGCGCCAATAATTTGCCATTCGCATCAGTAATTTTATCAATAAAATATGGCTGTACCAAATATCCACCGTTAGCAAATACCGCAAAAGCCTGTGCCATTTGTAGTGGTGTAACCTCATTCGCACCCAGAGCCATGGTTAGATATGGCTGAAATTGTGACTCCGAAAAACCAAACTTAGAAACATAACTAATTGCATACTGTGGTGAAATTGCATTTAATATCTTGACTGTGATCAAATTACGCGATAACGTCAGCCCTTGACGTAAGGAAATAGGTCCGAGAAATTTGCCATCATCGTTTTTAGGACACCACTGCCCACCATCATTACCACCAGGAAAACAAATTTGACTATCGTCAATAATAGTTTCAGTGGTAAAGCCCTTCTCTAATGCAGCAGAGTAAATAAAGGGTTTAAAACTCGAGCCTGGCTGGCGTTTAGCTTGCATTACGTGGTTAAAGCTATTAGCGGTAAAGTCAAATCCCCCCATCAATGCTTGAATCGCGCCACTTTGTGGATTCATCGCAACTAATGCACCTTGCACCTGAGGAAGCTGACTAATTTGCCATTGATCATTATTTTGACGCACTCGAATTACAGATCCCGGTAAGATTGATTTCGCACCACCATCTAAATATTTATGCACCCAGTCCAACTGTTTGCCACTAAAAGTAAGATGATTGCCATTACGTAAAATAACATCAATTGAATCAGGAGTAAGTTGCAATACAATTGCCGCAAATAAATCCCCATAATCAGTTATACCATCAAATAAGCCAAGCGCAGTTTGATCCAGAGTATTGCCCGGTGAAGAAGGTGTCAAATCTACACGCTGTTCTGGTCCTTGATAGCCATGAGTAGCATCATAATTTAAAATTCCTTTACGTAAGACCGCATAAGCAGCTTGTTGCAATTTACTATTTACCGTGGTATAAACTTTGAAACCTTGCGTGTAAACCGCATCGCCATAAGTCGGATAAAGGTATTGGCGAGCCATTTCTGCAATATAACTACCAGAGTCAGTAAAGTCTTTAACCGTACCACGTGCAACAATGATTTTTTGCTTCACAGCTTCATCATATTGCTCTTGAGTAATGTAACCATGTTTTAGCATCCGACTCAACACATACATTTCACGATCATGCGAGCGTTTAGGATTTACAACGGGATTATAGGCAGATGGAGCTTTAGGAAGTCCCGCAAGCACCGCGTATTCAGCAATAGTCAACTTATCTAAGGGTCTGCCAAAATAAGTTTGTGCAGCTTCGGCAAAACCATAAGCGCGTTGACCTAAATAAATTTGGTTGATATAAAGTGAAAGAATCTGGTCTTTAGTGAGAGAGTGTTCAATTTTGTAAGAAAGTAAAATTTCATTAAATTTACGAGTGAAGGTTTTTTGTGTAGTCAAGAAGAAATTACGCGCTACTTGCATCGTAATTGTGCTGGCACCAGATTGCAAATGCCCGGATGTTATATTACCAAGAGCTGCGCGAATTATACCCAGTATGTCAACTCCGCCATGCTCATAAAAACGCTCATCTTCAGCTGATAAAATAGCATTCACTAACAGCTTGGGAGTATTATCAAAATCAACATAGATCCGATGTTCCTGACCAAATTGTCCAAGCAAAACCCCATCTGATGAATAAACCTGCAATGGCAATTTTGGTTGATAATTATGCAGTTCATCCATACTTGGTAATTTAGGATATGTAACTGCAATCATTACCGCAACCACAGCACCACCAGCGATGATTAACCCAAGTACCAGCCAAAATAGCTTGGCGAAAATAGAGCCCTTTTTAGGAGTCTGTAAATCCATACTCTTAATCTAACTATAAAAATTTATTGAAATATTATACTACAAAATAAGCTATTGCTCACTTGAAACAGGCTTATTCCCATTCTATAGTTGCTGGTGGCTTACCAGAAATATCATAAACCACACGATTAATACCCTTAACCTCATTAATAATCCTATTTGCAACGCGGGTTATAAATTCAAAAGGTAGATTTGCAACATTTGCGGTCATAAAGTCAGTTGTTTCGACTGCTCTAAGTGATACAACGTAATCATAAGTACGTCCATCACCCATAACTCCAACTGATTTTACCGGCAGAAATACCGCAAAAGCCTGAGCGGTTTTATGGTACAAGTCATGTTTGTATAGCTCTTCAATAAAAATACTATCCGCATGCTGCAATAAATTAACAAATTCAGGTTTAATTTCACCTAAAATACGCACAGCTAAACCAGGTCCCGGGAATGGATGACGATAAATTAGCTTAGGCTCAATCCCTAAGGATATCCCTAAAGAGCGCACTTCATCTTTAAATAATTCGCGCAATGGTTCAAGCAATTGAAGATTCATTTCTTCAGGTAAACCACCGACATTATGATGAGATTTAATATTATGTGCTTTATTGGTTTTACTTCCTGCAGATTCAATTACATCCGGGTAAATTGTTCCTTGTGCAAGCCATTTGGCATTGCTTAGCTTAGCTGCTTCACGCTGAAAAATATCAACAAAAAGTTTACCAATAATTTTGCGTTTTTGCTCTGGATCACTAACACCACTTAATGCAGTAAAAAACTCATCTTTGGCATCAACTTTAATGATGTTCAGATTCAAATGTTCATGGTAGTTTTGCATTACTTGTTGCGCTTCATTAAGCCGTAGCAAGCCAGTATCAACAAAAATACATTGTAATTGAGCACCAATCGCTTTATGAATTAAAACGCCGGCAACGCTACTGTCTACACCGCCAGATAGTGCCAAAATAACCATATCTTTGCCAACCTGTTTACGGATTTTAGCAATAACTTCATCCGCATAATTTGGCATCGTCCAAGAGCGCTCACAACGACAAACTTCAATCACAAAATGCTCAAGCATCCGTGTACCCTGTTTGGTATGGGTTACCTCAGGATGAAATTGCAATGCATATATTTTGCGCTCCAGATTTGCCATTGCCGCAACAGGACAGGAAGGCGTCTGAGCAATAACCTCAAAACCAGCAGGTAAGGTGGTAACCTTATCACCATGACTCATCCACACTTGTAAAAAATCACCATATTCACCAATTCCATCACTCAAACCAGCAAATAATGGACTCTTGCAATCATGAATCTCAGCATAGCCAAATTCACGGCTACCAGAGCTCTCAACTTTCCCACCCAACTGGTTTGCAATCGTTTGCATACCATAGCAAATACCTAAAACTGGCACGCCTAACTCAAATATCGCAACCGGTGCACTTGGTGTATCATTTTCATAGACTGAATTTGGACCACCCGATAAAATTATTCCCTGTGGCGCAAAAGTTCGAATAAATTCATCTGACACATCATAAGGGTGAATTTCACAGTAAACATTAAACTCACGTACGCGTCTGGCGATTAGCTGGGTCAACTGTGAACCAAAATCTAAAATTAATATTTTATTACCGTGAATATTCATTACTACCCTTTTTCAAAATATATTGCTCTTGCCACATCAGTAGCCATCATCTATTATTTTTAGCAATTATGCTTTAATGCTCACATCTTTTTTATTTACAGTATACTAACGTACCTTCGTCTTCGCCTAAAACAACGCGTTTTAAACTGCCAGCTTTAAAAATACTGCATACTTTAATATTTAAATTATTTTCCCGACATAACGCAAATGCTGCCATATCCATAACGCCTAGATTTTGCCCAATTGCCTCATCAAACGACAATTGTTGATACTTAACCGCATCGGTAAATTTTTTCGGATCTTTATTATAAACACCATCAACTTTAGTTGCCTTAATTAGTAAATCAGCCTTCATCTCTAAACCACGTAATGCAGCCCCACTATCAGTCGTAAAATACGGGCTACCAGTGCCACCAACAAAAATCACTACATCACCGTCATTTAAGCGTTTTATCATACTATCGCGGTTATAGCCCTTGATAAAGCTACCAACCGCAAAAGCTGAAAACAACTTGGCACTAATTCCCCGCGCGTTAAATGAGTCACGCAATAAAATGCCATTCATCACTGTTGCCAGCATACCCATTGCATCAGCATTTGCCCGCTGAATGCCTAATTTATCACTCCCTGCTACACCACGAAAGAAGTTTCCACCACCAATGACTATTCCAACTTTCACACCTAGTTCAAGGACGTCTCTAACTTGCTGTAAAATAAACGCAACTGTTTCAGGGTCTACTGAATCACGACTCTCTCCCATTAGTGCCTCACCAGATAGTTTTAGTAGAATCCGTGGATACTTAAGCATAGTTATTCCTTGTAAAAATGAAGCGAATTATACCACAAATAGCATTAAAACGCTGATAAAGCAGCCCAGATAAACCCTAGATAACCCGCTGTTCAAGTATAAAATAAAGAGCCGTCGGCGGGGTAACATATTAATGACGCAAATTAGAAAGGATTTTGGAAGTAAAGAAACAACACTAAATATTCATTAATCTATTAATTATGTCGATAATTAACATCATGGATATAGTCTAATAATCCACTGATTAAACGATCAATATTATCCCTACCGTCATTATCACTATTGATCGGAATAGCACCTAAAAATGGAATCGTTCTAACATGAGAGGATAGATTATAATTAATTCTTTTATGATAATTATCACCATCTAGAGGGTAAATTGCAACTACGGCATAAATGACGTTTTTATGTATAGTCTTATATTTTGCATCATAAACGCCAGTTTGTAAGTAATATTTTTCAACAATATTTGGTAAAGCATGTTTAATTACACTATTATCTCTACTATATTTAGCATCTAGAATTATGTATGAAACATTATTATTTGAATCAACATGTTTGATTACAAAATCAGGATTGAGATATAAATAATTATTATTTTTATGATATTTAATATCAATTAAATCTAAGTGATTAAAGTCCGAAGTCTTCACAGAACAAATTTTTGGTTCATACATCAAAGTTATACTCTCATGACTGCCAGTAAACTCAACTGAACATAGCAACTCATCATCATATTTAGAATTATAAATCGAAAAACCACAAGATTCTTGAATACACTCAATGAGTTTATAAAAACAAAATAATTCAAATATTTTATTTAATGATTTTAATTTCATTAGAAATTGTTTATTTTTATCAAAATTATAATCTTCAATTTCATACCATGCTTGTAGCTTTTCAAACAAGCTTCGATATAATATAGTAGATCTCACATATGGTGTCATCAAGGGTTATAATGCGCCCCTTTGTCAAGACCACTAATTAACTATTTAAAGAAACAAACTAAGCCGCGTATTTCATCTGTTGT